>NZ_CP063121.1:997295-1329726 GCF_014931415.1 Haemophilus parainfluenzae
TTGCGTGCCATTTCATGATAATTACGATGTGCACCACCTAATGGCTCTGGAACGATATTATCAATTAAACCTAACTCTTTTAAACGAGTTGCGGTTAAGCCCATGACTTCTGCTGCGGTAGAGGCTTTTTCTGCACTCTTCCATAAGATTGACGCACAACCTTCTGGTGAAATAACGGAATAAGTTGAATATTGCAACATATTCACTTTGTCACCTACACCAATGGCTAATGCACCACCGGAACCGCCTTCACCAATTACGGTACAGATAACAGGCACTTTTAAGGTAGACATTTCACGTAAGTTACGAGCAATCGCTTCAGATTGACCACGTTCTTCTGCACCAATGCCCGGGTAAGCCCCTGGTGTGTCGATAAAGGTAATGATAGGTAAGTTGAAACGCTCAGCCATTTGCATTAAACGTAACGCTTTACGATAGCCTTCAGGTGCTGGCATACCAAAGTTACGTGTTACTTTATCTTTTACTGTACGACCTTTTTGGTGACCGATAATCATTACTGGGCGACCATCTAAGCGAGCGAGACCACCTACGATTGCTTTATCATCTGCAAAGGCACGATCGCCCGCAAGCTCTTGGAAATCAGTAAAAATATGTTCGATATAATCAAGAGTGTATGGACGATTTGGGTGACGCGCCATACGAGAAACCTGCCATGCATCAAGATTTGCAAAGGTTTTTTTGGTTAATTCATCGCTTTTCTTTTGTAAGCGTTTAATTTCATCGTGTAAATCAATTTTGTCATCAGATGCTGAACGTAGTGCTTCAATTTTGGCTTCAAGTTCAGCAATTGGTAATTCAAAATCTAAATATTCTTGGCTCATTTCTTATCCTAAAAATATCGTCAAAAGTTGCCCGCACTTTATCAAGATTTAAGGTGTGGTGCAAATGGTTTTCACTGGTTGGAGCGGATTATAAATATTCCTTTTTTAGTAATGATAACAAAAACAAAAATGCGGAACAAATCACGACAGAAGGTCCTGCCGCTGTATCATAAAAAGCGGAAAGGAATAACCCGCCAATGACGGAAAGCATACTGATTAAAATCGCAATAAACACCATTTGCTCAGGCGTTTTGGCAAAACGTCTTGCTGTTGCGGCTGGAATAATTAAGAGGGATGTAATAATTAAAGCACCTACAAACTTCATACTTAAGGCAATGGTAAGTGCGGTCAAAATCATTAAGATAAATCGCATTTTTTTAATGTTAATGCCTTCCACTTGAGCCAGTTCAGGCGAAACGGTGGTGGAGAGTAAGGCTTGCCAGAAGTAAAGCAGTGTGCCTAATACAATGACGACACCCGCGCCAATGTAAGGTAAGTCGTTAAAATTAATGGCGAGCAAATCCCCAAAAAGATAACTCATTAAATCTACACGGACATTTTTAAGCAAGCCAACCGTGACTACACCAAGGGAAAGACAACTGTGTGCGATAATGCCTAAAAGGGTATCCACTGAAAATTGCGTGTTACTTTCGAGCCATACCATTAATACGGCGAGAATAATCGTCAAAATTACAATGGCAACATAAGGGTTAATTTGTAGGAAAATGCCTAACGCCACACCGAGTAAGGCTGAGTGGGAAAGGGTATCACCAAAATAAGCCATTTTACGCCACACCACAAAAGCACCGAGTGGTGCGGTAATTAAGGAAAGCAGTAAGCCCGTAAGCAAGGCGGGAAATAAAATCTCAAACATGATTTTTCCTTATTGTTGGCATTCTGATGGATTGGCACTGCAACTACAAACATCACCGTGCATATTATGGTGATGGTTATGGTGGTGCGTATAAAAGCCCATATTTTGTGAGATTTGATTGCCCCAAAGACGCATAAATTTGGGATCATTGGATAGGCTTTCTGGTGTGCCGGCACAGCAAATATGTTGATTGATGCACAACACTTCTTTACTGTCTGCCATCACGATATGTAAGTCATGAGAAACCATTAACACCGCGCAATTTAAGGTTTGTTGAGTACGGTGAATCAGCTGATAAAGTTCAGCTTGACCATTAATATCCACGCCTTGAGTCGGTTCATCTAGCACCAGTAAATTGGGTTTATTCAAAATCGCACGGGCCAATAATACACGTTGCATCTCACCGCCAGAGAGTTTTTGCATATTATTTTTTCTCAAATGAGTAATAGAGAGTTGCTCAAGTGCGGTTGATATTTCTTGCGTTTTAACACCTTTTTTGAGCGCCAGAAAACGCTCAACCGTCATCGGTAAGCTGTGATCGAGGTGAATTTTTTGTGGGACATAGCCAATTCTGACATTAGCGCTATAAATCACTTCACCAGATGTTGGTGTTTGTAATTTTAATAAGGTTTTTAAGAGGGTTGATTTTCCCCCACCATTTGGCCCAACAATGGTGATAATGGAATTGGGATAAATGCTGAGATTAATATCCCGCAATGCGGTCTTTTGTTCAAAGACCACATTGATATTTTTCAGTGTAATTAATGGTGTGAGTTGGGCTGGTTGAATGGCGCGAATCTGCATAATTCCCCCTTTAAAAATAGCTCACTAAAATAGCTCATTTCCTTATTTTTCTCAAGAAATTCTGACTATGCCTAATATTTAGGCATAAGATTTTACATTTTTAGGGTAAAATGAATTTTTCCCAGAGTTTGTAGTCTGAAAAACGAAAATCTTTTTTATTCATTTTAAAGGTATCAAATGGTTCAACACGTTAAATTAGCCAGAGATAGACGGAAACGAAAATCCCGCATAAAAGCGGCGATTTTTTTTGCCGCACTTTTGCTTATTTTAACGGGCATTTTCCTCGCCTTTAAAGATACTGCTGATTATGATCCTTCTCTGCAAAGTAATCTTGAACCAGAGATGGTGGATAACGTTCAATATCAATCTCTTACACCTGAAAAAACAGAATCGGGCAATCCTCAATCTCAAGAAGGTGAACACCCTGAAGCGAAACAACATGCTAATACGGAAGATGCAACCTCTTATGATGATGAACTTCAAGCCAAAGATGATGAAGTCGATGAAATCAAACCGCAATTTGATGATCTCAATGATTTACCAAAAGATGCTCAAGATGCGCTGAGCGGTATTTTAGATGTGGCCGATCAAGCATTACGTATCACCGATCAATTTAGCCATACTGTAGTACGTGGCGATTCATTAAAAGATGTACTAGAGCTTTCCGGTTTAGAAGATGATACGGCGAAAGATTTGATTGCCGCGTATCCTGAATTAAAAACGCTGCGTGCGGGTCAGCAGTTCTATTGGATTTTAGATAAAGAAGACCAACTAGAGTATTTAAACTGGTTGGTATCTGAAAAAGAAGAGCGCATTTATGAGCGCACTGAAGACGGCAAGTTTAAACGCCAAATCTTAGAGAAGAAAAGTATTTGGAAGAAAGAGGTGCTAAAAGGCACGATTAACGGATCCTTTGCTTCAAGTTTACGTGATTTAGGTTTGGATGGTCGTCAAATCAGCCAATTAAGTTCGGCATTACAATGGCAGGTAAGTCTCCAGAAACTCAGTAAAGGGACCAAGTTTGCGATTTTAGTGTCTCGCGAATATTTAGGCGATAAATTAACGGGCCAAGGTAACGTTGAAGCCATTCATATTATGGCGGATGGTAAGAGTTACTATGGTATTCAAGCGGCGAATGGTCGTTACTACGATAAACAAGGGGAAACTCTTGGCAAAGGCTTTGCGCGTTACCCATTGCAACGTCAAGCCCGTATTTCTTCACCATTTAACCCAAATCGTCGCCATCCGGTAACGGGACGTGTTCGCCCACATAAAGGGGTAGACTTTGCTGTTGCACCAGGTACGCCAGTTATTGCGCCAGCAGAAGGTGTGGTGGAAAAAGTGGCTTACCAAGCCGGTGGTGCAGGACGTTATGTGGTGATACGCCATGGTCGTGAATATCAAACGGTGTATATGCATTTAAGTCGTGCTTTAGTGCGTGCGGGCCAAACAGTGAAGAAAGGGGAGCGCATTGCATTAACAGGGAATACGGGTATCTCAACGGGGCCACACTTGCACTATGAGTTCCATATTAATGATCGTGCAGTAAACCCGCTTACGGTGAAATTACCGGGTACCAGCAGCGGTATGGCAACTGCAGAGCGTAAGCAATTCTTAGTCCGAGCGAAAGAAGTTGAAAGAACATTAAAATTATAGTGAATAAAATGCGGTCAAATTTGACCGCATTTTTTATAGGCCTAAAAAATTAGCTGAAAACTGACCGCACTTCATCTTTTCTCTTTTTCCTCAATATGCTATTCTCCTTGCATTTTAGAATTATTCTCATTTTTATGATTAAGAGACGTTATCTGATTTTTCTTTTGATAGTGCTTTCCTTTATTTCACTTTTTCTCGGGGTAAGTACCGTTAATTTGCAAGGGTTACTGAATTTTGAAGGTAATCAATGGCAGATCTTTCTAATCAGCCGCGTGCCTCGCTTAATCAGTATCTTGATTGCGGGTGCATCCTTGAGTATTTGTGGTTTAGTGATGCAGCAACTCAGTCGAAACCGATTTGTTTCACCTACCACTGCGGGCACAATGGACAGTGCAAGATTAGGCATTTTAATGGCGATGCTGTTTTTCCCAACAGCTTCAATGTTGTTAAAAACCACCATTGCGGTCATCGTGTCTTTCCTTGGCACATTGTTATTTATGACGATTCTGTCCCGTTTGAAATTCAAGGACACGATTTTTGTGCCATTAGTCGGGATTATGTTTGGTAATATCATCAGTTCAATTACCGCCTTTATTGCTTACAAAGAAGATTTATTACAAAACTTATCCGGGTGGCTACAAGGGGACTTTTCTCTTGTGATGTCTGGTCGCTATGAATTGTTGTATTTCAGTATTCCTACACTCATTGTGGCTTATTTATTTGCGCATCGTTTTTCTATTGTCGGGATGGGGAAAGATTTTGCGGTTAATCTAGGTCTAAATTACAACCAGGTACTTTATCTCGGATTGCTCATTGTGGCAGTGGTCTCTTCGATTATTATCGTGTCTGTTGGCGTGATTCCTTTCTTAGGGTTAATAATCCCGAATATCGTCACACTTTATTTAGGGGATAACTTGAAGAAAGTGTTATCTCATACGGCCTTGCTAGGCGCTGTATTTGTTTTATTTTGCGATATTTTAGGTCGAAGTGTGATTTATCCTTATGAGATTTCCATTAATGCCGTGGTTGGTGTATTTGGCAGTGGGATCTTCTTATTTTTATTATTAAAGCGGTATAGAAATGGCTAAGAAATCTTCTTCTCAACTGATTGTATTGTCGTTGTTAGCCATTGTTTCTCTTGCACTTTATTTAGGCTACAACTTACCAAACCGTTGGCAATATGCCTTGGAAAATCGTGCCTTATCATTAATTGCGATTGTGATTACAGGCGCGGCAATTGCACTTGCTACGATGATTTTCCAAACGGTCGTGAATAACCGAATTCTCACCCCGAGTATTTTAGGCTTAGACTCGCTGTATTTACTGATTCAAACGGCGATTATCTTCCTTTTCGGTTCAAGCACATTGCTTTCCATGAATTCCATTGCATTGTTTGTCTTGTGTACGGGATTAATGATGGCGTTTTCATTAGTGCTTTATCACTTCCTGTTTAAGAAAGAAAACCAAAATATTTTCTTCTTGTTGCTTGTTGGGATTATTTTCGGCACCTTCTTTGGTAGCTTAACGACCTTTATGGAAGTGTTGATTGATCCAAATGAATTTCAGATCGCACAAGATATTGGCTTCGCAAGTTTCAACCGAATCAATACTCAAATCTTGTGGGTGGCATTAGCCATTTTAGTGGCGACCATTGTTTTCAGCTTGAAATATTGGCATTGCTTTGATGTGTTGGCGTTAGGGCGAGAAAATGCCATTAACTTAGGAATCGATTATCAAAAGACTTTAAAAGTCCTCTTAATTCTCGTGGCAATTTTAACGTCAGTATCGACCGCACTTGTTGGCCCACTTACGTTCCTCGGGTTATTAGTGATGAACGTGACCTTTGAATTTGTTCGTGATTATCGCCACAAGGTACTCATTCCTGCCGCGATGTTAATTTCCATCATAACATTGGTTTTAGGGCAATTATTAGTGACCCATATTTTTACGTTCCGCACGACATTAAGCATCATCGTTAATTTTGTCGGAGGCGTGTACTTTATTTATTTGTTATTAAGAGCAAACAAAAAATGGCAATAGAAATTCGCAATATTACTAAAAGTTACGGAAGCAAAAAGGTGGTGGATAATGTGTCCGTCACCATTCCTACGGGGAAAATTACGTCTTTTATCGGGCCGAATGGCGCGGGGAAGAGTACGGTGCTGTCTATTATGAGCCGTTTGTTGAATGCGGATAGTGGTGAGATCTATCTCAACGGTGAATTGCTCAATCGTAAGAAAAGTAGCGATATTGCGAAACAACTTGCGATTTTAAAGCAAACTAACAACATTAATTTGCGTCTAACCATTGAAGATTTAGTCGCTTTTGGGCGTTTTCCTTATTGCAAAGGAAACTTAACCCAAACTGACCGCACTTTTATTGATAATGCTATTGCCTATATGAATTTAGATGATATCCGTCATCAATATATCGATAACTTAAGTGGTGGGCAGCGACAACGCGCTTATATTGCGATGACGCTTGCACAAGATACGGATTATATTTTGTTGGATGAGCCATTAAATAATCTGGATATGAAACATTCAGTGCAGATCATGCAAGTTTTGCGAAAATTAGCGACAGAACTCAACAAAACCGTGGTGATTGTGATTCACGATATTAATTTTGCCTCTTATTATTCAGACTACATTGTCGCCATGAAAAATGGAAAATTAGTGCATCAAGGGGAAGTTAACCACATTATGCAATCGCCCGTGCTACAAGATATTTATGATATGGCGATACCTATTCAGGATATCGACGACCATAAAATTGCCGTTTATTTTAGATAAATAAGGAAATTTTCATGAAAAAAACATTATCAACATTAGCACTTTCACTTTTTGCTTTGGTCGGTGTTGCTCAAGCAGCAGATATTACCGTTGAAAATGCCGCTGGAAAGCAGGTTGTGCCACAAAATCCACAGCGAGTCATTGTGCTTGATTTTGGTGCAGCAGACACACTTCGTGCATTAGGTGTGCAAGATAAAATCGTGGGTTTCCCACAAAGCGGAAAAATTCCAAGCTATCTTTCAGAATTTGCAGACAAAAAATATAAGAATGTCGGTGATTTGAAAGAACAATCATTGGAGCAAATTAATGAACTCAATCCTGATTTGATCATCGCGTCTAAACGTCAAGAAAAAATGATCGACAAATTTAAAGAAATTGCACCAGTATTTAATGTTGAAAATGATTACAACAATTACTACCCGAGTTTTCAACAAAATGTGACCGCACTTGGTCAGATCTTTGGTAAAGAAAATGTTGCGAAAGAAAAACTTTCAGCATTAGAAAGTAAGGTTGACCAAGTCGCCAAAGATGCGAAAGGCAAAACAGCCTTATTGGTATTGGTTAATGAAAGTAAAATCAGTGCCTTTGGTGATGGTTCTCGTTATGGTATGGTGTATCAAAAATTTGGTTTTAAACCGATTGATGACAGCATCAAATCGTCTACGCATGGACAAAGCGTTGGTTTTGAATATATCTTAGAAAAAAATCCAGACTTTTTACTTGTCGTGGATCGTACCGCGGCGATTACAGAAAAAGCCAACAATGCACAAAAAGTGTTGGATAACGATATCATCAAACAAACCAAAGCGTATAAAGATGGACACATTGTGTATCTTGATGCAGCGAATTGGTATCTTGCGTTTGGTGGTTTAGAAAGCATGGAAATCATCGCACAAGAACTTGATCGTGCAGTGAAAAAATAATACAAAAAACCATCTAAAGGGGCAGTCAAGGATTGCCCTTTTTATATGTAAATTAATCTTTACACATATCAATAAACTCCCTATCATATCGGCATCATTCAATAAATTTGAGCTTATTTTATGCTGACATTTAATCCACAAGATCCTTTCTCTTGCTTTGTCACTCAAAGCCTTTCCATGAAAAGTGCGGTCGAAAATGCGCAACGTTTTGCAATGTTTGATGTGCCGCTTTTAATTCAAGGTGAAACGGGCACGGGGAAAGACTTATTAGCCAAAGCTTGTCATTTTGCGAGCTTGCGTCGTGAGAAAAAATTCATTGCAGTAAACTGTGCAGGGTTGCCGGATGAAGATGCGGAAAGCGAAATGTTTGGGCGTAAAGTAGGTGACAGTGAAACCATTGGTTTTTTTGAATATGCTAACGAAGGCACGGTGTTGCTGGATGGCATTGCTGAGCTTTCATTAAGTTTACAGGCAAAATTATTGCGTTTTTTAACCGATGGTTCTTTCCGTCGCGTGGGCGAAGAAAAAGAACATCATGCTAATGTTCGAGTGATTTGTACCTCACAAGAACCGATGGAAAAGCTGTTAGAACAAGGGAAATTACGCAGTGATTTATTCCATCGTTTAAATGTTTTGGCGCTAAATGTGCCGCCATTGCGTGAGCGAGTGGAAGACATTCAACCTTTAACGGACGGTTTTTTACAAGAAATCAGCACACAGCTTAAGATTTCAATGCCAGAATATAATGCGGATTTTTTGAATTATTTGAAAGGGCAGTCTTGGCAAGGCAATGTGCGAGAACTATACAATGTCTTGTATCGAGCCTGTTCCTTAGCGAAAAATAACCAGCTTGATATTGAAAGTTTAAATTTAAAACCAGTACAAAGTGCGGTCATTTCTGCGGATGATTTTGGTGAGCAAACCCTGGATGAGATCATGGGACAATATGAGGCGAGTGTATTGCGCGTTTTTTATGCCCAGTATCCAAGTACGCGAAAATTGGCACAACGATTAGGCGTATCACATACAGCGATTGCCAATAAATTAAAACAATATGGTATTAGTAAATAATTTCTGACAGTTTAGGGAATTGTTTACAAAGTTTGAGCCATTCGACTTTATCAATTTGTACATTGAGGATAAATTCACCCTCATCTGAAATTTGTTCGTGACGAATGCTATCTAACTGATAGAGCGCGTGGCGAATTTTGCCCTCTTGTGGGAGCAGTGTGAGGGTGAAAGAAAGTATCTCATTTTTCAACCGCACTTTAATGGCTTTAAGTAGTAGATCTAATCCTTCACCTGAATGGGCTGAAAGATAAACGGCAACGGGCTTATTCTCGTCATCATATTCAATATGGGGCGCCACATTTTCCAATAAATCAATTTTGTTATACACCAACAATGCAGGCACTTTGTCTGCTTTAATTTCTTCCAACACTAAATTCACTGCTTCAATATTTTCGATCTTTCTAGCGTCTGCCGCATCAATGACGTGCAATAACAAACTAGCTTCTACCGTTTCTTGCAAGGTAGATTTAAAAGCGGAAACTAAATCATGGGGAAGTTGGCGAACGAAACCAACGGTATCCGCGAGAATGGCTGTACCAACATCCTGAATTTGTAAACGTCTTAATGTGGGATCGAGGGTGGCAAAAAGCTGATCCGCCGCATAGACATTGGCTTGCGTGATGAAATTGAAGAGTGTCGATTTCCCCGCATTGGTATAACCCACTAAGGAAATGGTCGGAATATCCGCTTTTTGTCGAGTTTGGCGATTTTGGTTGCGTTGTTTTTCGACTTTCGCCAAACGATTTTGCAACTGCGCAATACGAACCTTGATTAAACGGCGATCCGTTTCTAATTGCGTTTCCCCTGGACCACGTAATCCTACCGCACCTTTTTGCTGATCTAAGCCAGTTTTTCGACGAACTAAGCGAGTGGATAAATGCTTAAGCTGGGCTAATTCAACTTGTAATTTCCCTTCATGCGAGCGGGCTCGTTGGGCAAAGATATCTAAAATCACCCCAGTGCGATCCACCACTCGGCATTGGCAGATGCTTTCTAAATTACGGGTTTGTGCAGGGGTTAATTGATGATTCACCAAAACAACATCGGCATCTAAGGCTTCCACTACATCAGCAATTTCTTGTGCTTTTCCTTCACCGATAAAATATTTCGCTTGTGGTGTCGCTCGGCTCGTGGTGATGACTTGTAAAATCTCAACATTGGCAGATTCCGCTAAAAGTTGGAATTCTTGTAGATCTTCAATGTTTTTATTTTGAGAAAAGAAAACATGCACGACGACAGCTTTATCTTTTGCCGGTTGGCTATTGTCGCCTGTTTTAGATGACGAAAGTGCGGTTGAAATTTCAGGTGAATTTTCAACCGCACTTAAATTGATGAAATCGTTCATTGAACAGAATTATTCTGCTTGTGTTTCTACTTCCGCTACAGCATCAGAAGTTTGTGCTGCATGATGACCGCCATTATTATTGTGGTGAGAAACAGAACGAGCTGGAACCACAGTCGAAATTGCGTGTTTGTACACCATTTGATTAACCGTGTTTTTTAATAAAATCACGAATTGGTCGAATGATTCGATTTGACCCTGTAATTTAATCCCATTAACGAGATAAATCGAAACAGGAATACGTTCACGGCGTAACGCATTCAAATAAGGATCTTGTAATGATTGTCCTTTTGCCATTTTGCTATCCTTTGTTGTTATATGTTAATTAATGATAGAAACGAGTTGTCTCCGTCATCAAATATAACAATAAACATTTTTCTTGTCTATGGGTTTATCTCTTTGCTTTCACGCAGTTTTTTCAGAATTGTTTTCATTTTTTCGTCTAGTTGAGCATTGAAGCGTAATGTTTCACCCGTTTTAGGGTGCTCAAAGCGAATAGAAAACGCATGTAAAAACAAGCGATTAAGCCCGAGATCTTGCATGTATTTATCAAATTCTTTATCACCGTATTTATCATCCAGTGCAATCGGATGGCCTGCATATTGAGTATGAACTCGGATCTGATGGGTTCTTCCCGTTACAGGCGACGCTTTTACTAAGGTCGCATTTTGATAGCGTTCTTCAATGGCAAATCGCGTTTCCGAAGGTTTACCTTGTTCACTGACTTTAACAATGCGTTCGCCACTAGCCAGTTCATTTTTCAATAAAGGGGCTTGAACGACTTTTACATGAGATTGCCATTGGCCGCGTACGAGTGCGAGATAATCTTTTTGCACAGTTTTAACACGAAGTTGTTCGTGTAAATTGCGTAAGGCTGAGCGTTTCTTTGCCACTAATAAAATGCCCGATGTATCTCTGTCTAAACGGTGAACTAATTCCAAAAAACGGGCTTCAGGACGTAATGCCCGCAAGGCTTCAATCACGCCAAAATTCAAGCCACTCCCGCCATGAACCGCAATGCCGGAAGGTTTATTCAATACTAATAAACAGTCATCTTCAAAAATAATATGGCTTTCAAGGGAGGCGACTTTATTCAAGTTTTTAGAAATTGGGGCAGTATTTTTTTCAGAAACACGAACAGGTGGCACACGCACCACATCACCATTTTGCAATTTATATTCAGGTTTGATTCGCCCTTTGTTCACACGCACTTCGCCTTTACGTAGAATGCGATAAATCAAACTTTTTGGCACACCTTTTAATTTTGCCAATAAATAATTATCAATGCGTTGTCCTGCTTCATCCTCAGAAATCGTGAGCATTTTGACGGATTGATTGATGATTTTTTCTTGTTTTTCAGTCATTGAATCTGTCCTTTAAAAATTGGGCTGAATCATATCACAATATCCCTGGTGATAATAGCAAGAATGCCTTGCTAATTTAGCCCTGAATGTGGATAATAGAGCGTCTTTCTGCGCCTCAAATTTGGCATTTAGAAAGTAATTTTGTATGTTGGTCAAAACTCAATGCGGCAAATGGCATAAGACATTGATAATCAACATGTTTTTCTTGAAGATTGATGCTTCCTTGCAATGCGTAATTAACACATCGCATTGTTTTACGAAAATTGTCTTAGATAACAATTGAGTATGCTATCAATGCACCCAGCAACACACAGTCGTGAGATTGACTGTTCGCGAGAAACACGAGGTCGATGGCTAAGGTCAGTAAATCTGTAAAGTGCGGTTAATTTTCAAGGTATTTTAGATAATTCAAAACGAGAAATTGACAATGAAAAGAATGTTAATCAATGCGACTCAAAAAGAAGAGTTGCGCGTTGCGTTGGTCGATGGCCAGCGTTTATTCGACTTGGATATTGAAAGTCCGGGTCATGAACAGAAAAAAGCCAATATTTACAAAGGGAAAATCACTCGCGTAGAGCCGAGTTTAGAAGCAGCCTTTGTGGATTATGGGGCAGAGCGCCATGGTTTCCTTCCTTTAAAAGAAATTGCCCGCGAGTATTTCCCTGCTGATTATGTGTTCCAAGGTCGTCCAAATATCCGTGATATTTTGACCGAAGGCCAAGAAGTGATCGTTCAGGTGAACAAAGAAGAGCGTGGCAATAAAGGCGCAGCCTTAACCACTTTTGTTTCCCTTGCTGGTAGTTATTTGGTGATTATGCCAAACAATCCGCGTGCAGGTGGCATTTCTCGCCGTATTGAAGGCGATGAACGTATCGAATTAAAAGAAGCATTGAGTTCTTTAGATGTCCCGGAAGGCGTTGGTCTTATCGTGCGTACAGCGGGTGTAGGTAAATCACCAGAAGAATTACAATGGGACTTAAAAGTACTTTTACATCATTGGGAAGCGATCAAACAAGCTTCACAAAGCCGTCCAGCGCCATTCTTAATTCACCAAGAAAGTGATGTGATCGTTCGTGCGATCCGTGATTACTTGCGTCGTGATATCGGTGAGATCTTAATTGATAGCCCGAAAGTATTTGAAAAAGCGAAAGCACACATCAAACTTGTCCGTCCTGATTTCATCAATCGTGTGAAATTGTATCAAGGCGAAGTACCGTTATTTAGCCACTATCAAATTGAGTCACAAATTGAATCCGCCTTCCAACGTGAAGTACGTTTACCTTCTGGTGGTTCGATTGTCATTGATGTGACAGAAGCGTTAACAGCTATCGATATCAACTCGGCGCGTTCAACTCGTGGTGGTGATATTGAAGAAACGGCATTAAATACGAATCTTGAAGCAGCAGATGAAATTGCTCGTCAATTACGTTTACGTGACCTAGGTGGGTTAGTGGTTATCGATTTTATCGATATGACACCGGTTCGTCACCAACGTGAAGTAGAAAACCGTATCCGTGATGCGGTGCGTCAAGACCGTGCGCGTATTCAAATTAGCCGTATTTCTCGCTTCGGCTTATTGGAAATGTCACGTCAGCGTTTAAGCCCATCATTAGGTGAGTCTTCTCACCATGTTTGCCCACGCTGTCAAGGTACCGGTAAAGTGCGCGATAACGAAAGCTTATCGCTTTCAATCTTGCGTTTAATCGAAGAAGAAGCATTAAAAGAAAATACCAAACAAGTACACACTATTGTGCCGGTACAAATTGCGTCTTACTTACTTAACGAAAAACGTAAAGCAGTAAGCAGCATCGAAAAACGCCATGATGTAGAGATTATCGTGGTGCCAAATGAAGCGATGGAAACCCCGCACTTCAGCGTGTTCCGCGTGCGTGAAGGTGAAGAGCTGAACGAATTAAGCTACAACTTAGCAAAATTCCATGAAGCACAAGACGATGCATTCGTACCAGAAGAATCCCTTGTTTCACGTAATATTGAAACAGCAGCCGTGACATCTGAACAAGTGATGGAAAGTGCTGCAGTATCGCTATCGATCCCAACGGCAGCGCCAGCACCAGTTGAGCGTAAATCCGAAGGTCCTTCACTGTTTGCGAAAATTGTTGCAGCAATTAAAGGTTTATTTGCTTCTGAGCCAAAAGAAGAAGAGAAAAACCAAAACAATCGTAATAATCGTAACGGCAATCGTAATAATCGTCGTAATCAAGATCGTCGTAATAATCGTCGTTCTCGCAACGAAAATAGTGACAATGCGAAAAATACAGACGAAGAAAATGCACGTCCAACTCGTGAGCGTGTGAATAATCGTCGTAATCGTCGCAACGTTAATGAAGAGGTTATTGCTGAAAGTGCGGTTAATTTAGCGAATGTTTCTGATGATAATCGTCAAGAAGAAAAAGCAGATAAACCGGTAGCAGAACGTCGTCAACGTCGTGATTTACGTAAACGCGTTCGCATTGATGACAATGCAAATAACGCCAATGAGAATGTTGTTGAAGCAGTTGAAGTTCCTGCGATTAAAAATGAAGTGGTTGAAAACAACGCTGTTGATAATACAGAAGATAAACCACGTCAAGAACGTCAGCGCCGTACACCTCGTCATTTACGAGCATCGAATAATCAACGCCGTCGTCGTAATGAAGTGAAGTCCCCAATGCCATTATTTGCAGCGGTAGCTTCTCCAGAATTAGCAAGCGGTAAAGTATGCATCGATTATTCTACTGTGAATGCCCCGAAAGAAAATAATTTCTTATCGGTGGATGAGTTGCTTGAGCAAGAAAAAACGAAAAAAGGTGTGATTACGCCTGCAACAGGTATTGTTGTGGAAGAGAAATCAGTTGAAGCACAACCTGCGTTAGATTTCATTACTCAACCGGCAAATGAAGCGGTTCAACAGAAAGTACAAGAATCATTAGAACGTTTGCATCATAAATCAGAACCTGTTGCTCAAGTTGATACGGCAGAAGTTGAACCACAAGAAAAAGCAAAATTTGTAAGTTCTTATGTGTTCACTGGTCGTGCAGGTACGATTTCAGCCGTACCACATACAAAAGCAGCCATGACATTAGCGAAAGCACCTGATGATGAGTCTAAACCATTCCCAATTGTAGAATGGACGGAGTCTCGTTATTACTTTAATGGTAAAGGCGCGGCAGGCCATCATAGTGCAATTAGCCATATTTATTCTGAACCGACAAAAGCGAAAGCAGAGTAATATCTTAATCATAAAGACGGAATCAATAGGTTCCGTTTTTTATTTTGTGTATTTTTAAAACATTGTGATTTAAAAGTAGTCAATCAGATAATTTTTTTATTTTCTTGCTTGACGGGGTCGGGGAAAAAACGTATTATTCACCTCGCTTAAATCACGGAGGAATGGTCGAGTGGTTGAAGGCACCGGTCTTGAAAACCGGCGAGGGTTTACGCCCTCCGTGAGTTCGAATCTCACTTCCTCCGCCATCAAATTCAAAAAATCCCTAAGTCGAAAGATTTAGGGATTTTTGCTTTTCAGTCTATTTCAAAAAAATCTTATTTCTTGACCGCACTTTCTTGGGCTTCTTTGAAGGCAAGGTATTCTTCTAAGGTCTCAATGGCTTCTAAACATTTTTGACGACGCGTTAAATAAATTGCGGCTGTTTGCTTATGTACATCTCGTTGAATATCTGTTTGAGCCGTATTCGCTTGTGCTTTAGCTTCTTCGTATTTTTCCGTGAGTTGCTGCAAGGCTTCATAATATTTTTCTAGACGCTCTCTTGGCGGAAGTCGATGAATGCTATGCTGTGATTTACTGCTTGTAACTGGTTGTTCCATTTTTTTCGGTTGAATAGCTTTTTTATGTTTGCGATTTATGGCCTCACTCAATGCGGTACATTGCCCTAAAAGATGTTCAGCCATAAATACAATTTGTTCTTCATTTTGATGGGGAAGGTTACATAGCTTTGTTAAGCTTTTCTGGATTTCGTTGAGATAAAAGCCGACGGTTTCAAAATCTTCGGTAAATAAAGTGCGGTTAAATTTAGCGTTGATTTTTTTATCAGAGTCAGCTTGATAGGCTTGCGTTAGTTGCTGTACTTTTTGTTCGAGCGTATTGAGTAATGATTGAATAGACATAAAAAAATCCCCGCATAATGAATGCAGGGATTATAACGATTAAAGGGTCATGGCTGCAATCCAACCGAACGCTAATAATGGAATGTTGTAGTGAATAAAGGTTGGTACAACAGAATCCCAAATGTGGTCGTGTTTACCATCCATATTCAAACCGGATGTTGGACCAAGTGTGGAGTCAGAAGCCGGTGAACCTGCATCTCCTAATGCCGCCGCTACACCTACGATAGCCACTGTCGCAAGTGATGAGAAACCAAAAGAGAGACAAAGTGGTACATAGATTGAGGTGATAATTGGCACGGTTGAGAAAGAAGAACCAATACCCATGGTAATCAATAACCCAACGAGTAGCATTAAGAATGCCGCAACGCCTTTGCTTTGAATTACACCAGTTGAAAGTGCATCAACTAATTCTTTCACGCCACTTGTGGAATTAATGACATTAGCGAAACCAGAAGCCGCAATCATCACAAAGCCGATCATTGCCATTAAGCGTAAACCTTGTTGGAAAATGTCGTTACTTTCTTTGAGTTTGAAAATACCAAAAGCACCGAAAATTACTAAACCGACTAAACCACCAATGATAGTTGAACTTGTGAAAAGCTGTGTGGCAAAAGTCGCGACAATGGCGACCGCACTTGCGGTAATTTGAATTGGTTTAATGTTCGCAATGTGTTGTTCAATTTCACTTGTAGTTGGTTCTGCCGTTGTCACAACATACTCGCGCGGTTTGCGATAGGTAACAAATACGGCAGTGAGTAAACCAAGAATCATACCAATAACAGGGATAAGCATAGCGAAAGAAACTTCACCAACACTGGTTTGTAAACCGAGTGGAGCACCAGCCAGATTGATATTTTTTACTAAAACGCTTTCGATAAAGATTTTCCCGAAGCCAACCGGCAAGATCATATAGGTTGCGGTTAAACCAAAGGTAATAATACAAGCCACTGCACGACGATCGATTTTTAAACGGTTAAAAATAGAAAGTAAAGGCGGTACCACAATCGGAATAAACGCAATGTGTACTGGGAGCAAGTTTTGGGATGAAATTGAGAATAAAAGCAAAATACCAAGTAGCATATATTTAAACCAAGCTAAATTTTTGCCGGTTGGTGTTTTGTTCATTCGAGTAATAATTTTATAAGCAAGCAAATCAGTGATGCCAGATTTTGAAATCGCAATGGCAAATGCACCGAGCATCGCATAGTTCATGGCAACTTCAGCACCACCACCTAAACCACCTGTAAAGGCTTCAATGGTTTTGCTTAAACCTAAGTCTCCGCATAAACCAGCTGTAAGGGCCGAAATCACAAGTGCGATAACCACGTTCACGCGCAGTAAGCTTAACGCCAGTAGCACGACAATTGAAATAACAACGGGATTAGATAGCATATTGTTGTTCCTTATTGATTAATTAAAATAAAAAGGTCGCATAAAAGAAAATTGATTTAAGGTTAAATGTCGCATAGTAATAAACTCCTGTAAATTGATAATAAAACAAAACCCCTCGAAAGTTGCCTTCCGAGGGGTAAGATTTTTTTGATCTTTATCTTGTCAGCTCGGAAGAAATCTTCCAAGCACGCCAACAGCCTGAAAGATTATTCAGTTGAATGGCGATGATGGTGACGAAGGATAAAGTTCATTTGAAACTCTCTTATTTAGATAACTAAATCGAATTACTTTTTAAAATACGGTAAACCGAAAACGATTGCAAGCCTTTTTTCTAAAAAATTTTGAAAATTAAAGTGCGGTCTGATTTTCAGCTGTTTTTTCTGTTTCATTTGTTTGAGCAATATGCGGGAAACCACCAAGCTCTTTTAAATGATTCACCATATAGCAAAATAATTCTGCCGTACGCTCAGTATCATATAGCGCAGAGTGTGCTTGTTTACCATCAAAAGGAATTTTTGCTGCTTGGCATGCTTTGACGAGCACTGTTTGTCCAAACATAAAACCGGCAAGTGTTGCCGTATCAAACATCCCAAAAGGGTGGAATGGATTGCGTTTTACGCCCGTACGTTCTGCAGCAGCCATCACGAAACTTTGGTCAAAAGCCGCATTGTGCGCCACGATGATAGAACGCTGACATTCAGCATCTTTTTGTCCACGACGCACCATTTGGAACAAACCTGTGATGGCATCTAATTCAGATACTGCACCACGTAATGGATTGTGAATATCAATTCCATTGAATTTGAGAGATTCGGGATTAATATTTGCCCCCTCAAATGGTTCAATATGAAAATGGCATTTTTGGTCAGGTTGTAAATTGCCATTTTCATCCATTTTTAAGGTGATTGCCGCAAGCTCTAAAAGTGCATCTTTTTTGGCATCAAACCCAGCTGTTTCCACATCAATAATGACAGGGAAATAGCCACGGAACCGATTTTTTAATTGATGGTGATAAGGAATTTCAGGTGTATCTGACACAATGTATTCCTTAATTTCCTAAAGCTGATTTTGCACTTTTGTTTTCGATAAATTCGATCTTATAACCATCTGGATCTTCAACAAAGGCAATCACAGTTGTGCCACCTTTAACCGGGCCGGCTTCGCGAGTCACTTTACCGCCATGAGCACGTACCGCTTCACAAGTTGCGTAAATATCATCTACACCAATAGCAATATGCCCGTAAGCATTACCAAGATCATATTCAGTTACGCCCCAGTTGTATGTTAATTCAATTTCTGCAGCGCTTTCGCCATCTTCGTAACCTAAAAAAGCAAGCGTATATTTATACTCAGGGTTTTCACTTGTGCGTAATAAACGCATACCTAAAACATCTTGATAAAATTTAATAGAGCGGTCTAAATCACCTACTCGAAGCATTGTGTGTAAAATTTGCATTTTGTTCTCCTCCATTATCTTTAGGTTAAAAATTCTACCATAAAATGCAATTTGGCGCGAATGGAACTTAAATTTTAGATTCAAGGAAAATATTTTTTATACTTCTATTTTGTGAAATTAGTGTCATAATTTGAAAAATATAGACAGTGATGTTGAGTTCGTTATAAGAAAAAATGGTTCATGGATGTCACTATTAATTCAAACCAAAGTAAATATGGGTATTTATATGAAAAAGAATATTTTACTCTCAGTGTTTCTAGCATGTACGAGTATGTCTATTTGGGCACAATCATTGAACGATAATTCATCACATTCAGTAAATAAGGCTCACTCGAATGTTGAACATTCCGTAAATTTATATGCAACGAATAGTCAAACTACTAATAACAGCGCAAGTTCTAAAATTGCTGATAATGGAGTCAGTATTATTGAGGCAAAAGGGTGGTTAGAAAGTGTTTATGTTAAGTGGAAGCCTTTAGAAGGAGTCGATTCCTATCGTGTTTATATAAAAGGCGGACAATATACGGATTATATGCCTATCGATGCTGAATTGATACGAGCATATAATGGATATATGAGAGCAGATATTCCAGGGCTTAAGGCAAGTAGCTATTCATTGAAAGTGATGGCGATAAAAGGAGGAGCTGAAACCTTGTTTAGTGAAGTAACAGCTCTGCAAGTGAAAAATTACAGTCGAGAAGGTTTTGCCCATAAAGACTTCTCTGGAGTTGGAGCTTATAACGATGATGGTTCTCTGAAATCCAATGCAGTGGTTATCTATGTGAATAAAGACAATGCGAAGACTGTCACTGCTCATTTAAGTAATGGATCCTTTACTGGACTTCAATCTATTCTCAATGCTTATCAGAAAGGCAATGTTACTACGCCATTGGCATTAAGAGTTCTTGGTTTAATAAAAAATGGCGATACAGATACTTTTGGAAGTAGTTCTGAAGGCATTCAAATTAAAGGAAAGAAAGCCGATAGCGAAATGAACATTACCATCGAAGGTATTGGAGAAGATGCTACTATCTATGGTTTTGGTTTTTTAGTCAGAAATGCTAAAAGTATTGAGTTTCGTAATTTAGGAATTATGCGAGCGATGGATGATGGCATATCACTTGATACTGATAATTCTAATATTTGGATTCACCATATTGATGTCTTTTACGGTAAATCTGGAAGTGGTGATCATGCGAAAGGTGATGGTGCCATTGATGTGAAGACAAATTCTAAATTCGTTACAATTGATCATTGTCATTTCTGGGATACAGGAAAAACAAGCATGGCTGGAATGAAGAGTGAGTCTGGACCGAATTATATTACCTATCATCATAATTGGTTTGATCACAGTGATTCTCGTCATGCTCGAGTTCGCACAATGAGTGTACATATGTGGAATAATTTCTATGATGGTTGTGCTAAGTATGGTATTGGTGCAACGATGGGATCGAGCGTATTTTCTGAAAATAACTTTTTCCGGGCAACGAAAGAGCCTATTTTGATTTCTCGACAAGGTAATGATGCAAATGGTGCAGGTAAATTCTCTGGTGAAGCAGGTGGCATGATAAAAGAATATGGAAGTATTTTTGCAGAGAAGGGAACAGCAGAAAGTTATTCTCCAATTACCTATGCAGCTAACAATAAAAGCTTTGATTTCTTCCAAGCAACTTCTCGTGATGAGAAAGTACCATCTTCGGTAGTATCACTCAACGGAGGTAATACTTATAACAATTTTGATACGACTTCATCGTTAATGTATTCCTATACACCAGATGCAACATCTATGGTGCCTGAACGTGTAACTGGCTATTATGGTGCTGGTCGTCTTAATCATGGTTCGTTAAAATTTAAGTTTGAT
The DNA here is from genome assembly GCF_014931415.1 of Haemophilus parainfluenzae. Classification (NCBI taxonomy): domain Bacteria; kingdom Pseudomonadati; phylum Pseudomonadota; class Gammaproteobacteria; order Pasteurellales; family Pasteurellaceae; genus Parahaemophilus; species Parahaemophilus parainfluenzae. Next base: position 1,017,798 of record NZ_CP063121.1, read on the forward strand.
AATGCTGTAGAAGATAATAACTCGGCACCAATTCCTGCATTGGAAGCGTTAATAGATAATTATACGGGGAAATAATTGAGCTATCTTATTCCATAAGCCTAATTAACGTTAATTACATATAAAAAGTGCGGTCAAAAACTATGATGTTTTTTGACCGCACTTTATTTTTTTAGTTTATTTCACCGCAATCATCGAGCCAAAGTTAAAACACTGGAACCATAATTCGATGTGTGAAAATCCGATGTTTTTTAACCGCTCTTTGTGAATGTTAATTGAGTCAGTACGCATTACATTTTCAAGTGCGGTGCGTTTTTGGCTCACTTCAAGTTCGCTGTAACCGTTAGCACGTTTGAATTGGTGATGGAGGTCAATAAGCAGCTCATTCACTTTTTCATCTTCAAAACGGAATTTTTCAGAGAGCACCAATACACCATTTGGGTTTAAACCTTCGTAGATTTTTGTGAGCAAAGCTACGCGATCTTCCGGTGGTAAAAATTGCAATGTGAAGTTGAGTACCACCATTGACGCGTTCTTAATTTCAATTTGACGAATATCATCGCAAAGAATTTCTACAGGCACATCACTATGATAAGCCGCCACATGCTGACGGCAGCGTTCAACCATCGGGAGAGAATTATCGACACCGATAATTTTCACATTAGGTTGTTTGATATTACGGCGCATAGAAAGGGCTGCCGCACCGCGTGAACAGCCTAAATCATAGACTTGGCTGTCAGCCGTCACAAAGCGTTCCGCCAACATGCCAATTGCGGTGATAATGTTGGAGTAGCCTGGAATCGAGCGTTGGATCATATCGGGAAATACTTCCGCCACGCTTTCATCAAAAGTAAAATCGCCCAGTTTTTCAATCGGGGCGGCAAAAATTGTATCTTTCATCATGATTGAGTTCTGTTGTTGTCTTGAGAGAGCATTTATTTAGATAAAATGCAAAAAACTGCGGTCATTTTAGTGAAAGTTTTTAAAGGATCAAATAAATTTCGCTTTTCAATTTAAATGCCCCGTCTTTTTCCGTATAATCAACGCGTTAATTATCCATTTTTAGAAAAATGAAAGGAATATAGAAATGATGCGTACACATTATTGCGGTGCATTAAACCGCAACCATATTGGACAAGAGGTAACATTAAGCGGTTGGGTTCACCGTCGTCGTGATTTAGGTGGTTTAATTTTTATTGATATGCGTGATCGTGATGGTGTCGTGCAAGTTTGTTTTGACCCTAAATATCAAGAAGCGTTAACTGCAGCTTCAGGCTTACGTAATGAATTTTGTATTCAAATTAAAGGTGAAGTAATCGCGCGTCCTGACAATCAAATTAATAAAAATATGGCGACAGGCGAAGTGGAAGTGTTAGCAAAAGAATTACGCATCTACAATGCTTCTGATGTTTTACCGTTAGACTTCAACCAAAACAACACTGAAGAACAACGTTTAAAATACCGTTATTTAGATTTACGTCGTCCAGAAATGGCACAACGTTTGAAAACCCGTGCAAAAATCACCAGCTTTGTGCGTCGTTTTATGGATGACAATGGTTTCCTTGATATCGAAACCCCAATGCTAACCAAAGCCACACCAGAAGGAGCGCGTGACTATTTAGTGCCAAGCCGTGTACATAAAGGCAAATTCTATGCGTTGCCGCAATCACCACAGCTTTTCAAACAGCTTTTAATGATGTCTGGTTTTGATCGTTATTATCAAATCGTGAAATGTTTCCGTGATGAAGATTTACGTGCAGATCGTCAACCAGAATTTACCCAAATCGATGTGGAAACCTCTTTCTTAACTGCGCCAGAAGTGCGTGAAATTATGGAACGTATGGTGCACGGTTTATGGCAAAACATCATTGGTGTGGATTTAGGTAAATTCCCGCAAATGACCTGGCAAGAAGCGATGACTCGTTTTGGTTCAGATAAACCCGATTTGCGTAACCCGCTTGAATTAGTCGATGTGGCAGATATCGTTAAAGACGTTGAATTTAAAGTATTTAATGAGCCTGCAAACAATCCAAACGGTCGTGTTGCAGTCATTCGTGTACCAAATGGGACTGAAATCACTCGTAAACAAATTGATGAATATACACAATTTGTTGGCATTTACGGTGCAAAAGGTTTAGCTTGGGCGAAAGTAAATGACATTAATGCTGGTCTTGAAGGCGTACAAAGTCCGATCGCGAAATTCTTAAATGAAGAGGTATGGAAAGCCTTAGCTGAACGTGTGAAAGCTCAAACTGGCGATATTTTATTCTTTGGTGCAGACAAATGGCAAACTACTACGGATGCAATGGGCGCATTACGTTTGAAATTAGGTCGTGATCTTGGCTTAACTCGTTTAGATGAGTGGCAACCACTTTGGGTGATCGATTTCCCAATGTTTGAACGTGATGAAGAGGGTAATCTTGCAGCAATGCACCATCCATTCACTTCACCAAAAGATTTTACGCCGGAACAATTAGAAGCAGATCCAACAAGTGCGGTAGCAAATGCTTACGATATGGTGATCAACGGCTATGAAGTAGGTGGTGGTTCTGTCCGTATTTTTGATCCTAAAATGCAACAAACCGTATTCCGCATTCTGGGTATCAACGAACAAGAACAACGTGAAAAATTTGGTTTCTTATTAGATGCATTAAAATTTGGTACACCACCACATGCAGGTTTAGCATTTGGTTTAGACCGTTTAACCATGCTTTTAACTGGCACTGAAAATATCCGTGATGTGATTGCATTCCCGAAAACAACAGCTGCTGCTTGTTTAATGACAGAAGCACCAAGTTTTGCGAATCCGCAGGCATTAGGTGAGTTAAGTATTCAGGTTGTGAAATCTGAATAAGTTTAAAATTTATAATATAGGGTGCGGTCAATTTTGACCGCACTTTCTTTTTATTGAAAAAATTTTATTCACTTAAAGACATCAGTTTTTTGGTATGAATACGGGCAAAGTTTACTTGTTTTGAAGTTATATTCTGAAATATTGGAATAATTAGATTTTTATTTTTCACTAATGCTTTTAAGTGGATTTTATTTACTTTAATCAAGAATAAAATTCTATTATAAATAAGGTCTTTTTCGGTTTATGGTCAATTTATAAGAGAAAATTTTATGAGTGAAGTTTCAACTCCAGTAGAAAAATCAACGTGGGCGAGTAAATTCTCTGCCTTAGGTCCTGGAATCGTGATGGCATCAGCGGCTGTTGGTGGTTCACATATTATTGCATCCACCCAAGCTGGTGCGATCTATGGTTGGGAATTAGTGAGTATTGTTATTCTTGCTAATTTATTCAAATATCCTTTCTTCCGTTTCGGTGTTCAATATACCCTAGATACGGGTAATACTTTATTAGAAGGTTACCGTCAAAAAGGGAAATTCTATCTTTGGTTATTCCTTGCTTTAAACATTTTTGCGACTGTGATTAATACTGCGGCAGTAGGGTTATTAACAGCTGCAATTTTAACGTTTATCACCCCAATCCCACTACCAATGCCAGTATTGAGCTCATTAGTGATTCTTGTGACAACCGGCATTTTATTGTTTGGGAAATACCGTCTATTAGATAGCTTATCGAAAATCATCATGATTGCTTTAACGGTAACCACCGTGAGTGCTGTTGTGATTGCTTTTATGCGTAATGGTATCCATGGCGTAGCCGCGCCTGATTTTGTCGCGCCTTCTCCATGGGAATTAAGTAAATTAGCATTTTTAGTTGCTTTGATGGGGTGGATGCCTGCACCAATTGAAATTTCTGCAATTAACTCAATGTGGGTGGTAGCAAAACGTCGTTTAACCAAAGTGTCTTATCAAGATGGTTTGTTTGACTTCAATGTGGGTTACATCGGTACTGCCATTTTAGCTGTTGTTTTCTTAGCCCTTGGTGCATTGGTACAATATGGTTCGCCTGAAACCGTAGAGATGGTGGGCGGAAAATATATCGCACAACTTATCAATATGTATGCAAGTACTATCGGTGAATGGTCTCGCTTATTAATTGCCGTAATTGCGTTTATGTGTATGTTTGGTACAACAATTACAGTAATTGATGGCTATTCTCGTACTAATGTTGAATCTTTGCGTATCTTATTTGGCAAACAAGAAAGCTCTGTGAGAATTCTTAATATCGGTATGATTTTTGCAGCGTTATCTGGTTTAGCGATTATTTTCTACTTTAATAACGCAGTAGGCCCAATGTTAAAATTCGCGATGATTGCTTCATTTGTTTCTGCACCAATCTTTGCTTGGTTGAATTTATCTCTGACTAAGCATGCGAAACACAGTGTAAAAGGCGGATTATTGTGGTTATCCCTTATTGGTTTATTCTACTTAACCGCCTTTGCGGGATTATTTATCGCTCAACAAGCTGGCTGGTTAAACTAAAATAATTGAGATAATTACCGCACTTTAGTTTTAAAGTGCGGTAATTTTTTTGAAAGTTTTTAGTAGAAAAGGTATGATGCTGCCCATTCTCAATTATGTAAATGACGAGCTTGAAATATAAAAATAATCAATCGGTTCTCGTGGTAATTTATGCGGAAAGTACGCATCGTGTTCTGATGCTTCAGCGCCAAGATGATCCCGCCTTTTGGCAATCTGTTACGGGGACATTAGAAATCAATGAAACACCAAGAGAAACAGCAATTCGAGAGGTTTGGGAAGAAGTAGGATTAAAAATAGAAGAAAATTCGACCGCACTTTTTGATTGTAAAGAGAGTATAGAATTTGAAATTTTTCCGCATTTCCGCTATAAATACGCACCGAATGTGACTCACTGTCATGAACATTGGTTTTTATTGGCAGTTGAGCAGGAATTTAAACCGATATTAAGTGAGCATTTGGCGTATCAATGGGTTTCACCAGAAGATGCTATCCAAATGACGAAATCGCCGAATAATGCCGAGGCCATCAAAAAATATTTGATGAACGGCTTTCCTCTATAGAAAAGAGGATTCAATTTAAAAACGTTTTTAAGATAAGAAGGAAAACAACATGGCAGGCCATAGTAAGTGGGCAAATATTAAACACCGTAAAGCAGCACAAGATGCGCAACGCGGTAAAATTTTTACAAAATTAATTCGTGAATTGGTAACCGCTGCAAAAATTGGTGGCGGTGATGTTGGTGCGAACCCGCGTTTACGTGCAGCAGTAGATAAAGCTTTATCAAGCAATATGACTCGCGACACCATTAACCGTGCGATTGAACGCGGTGTGGGCGGTGGTGATGACACCAATATGGAAACAAGAATTTACGAAGGTTATGGTCCGGGTGGAACTGCTGTGATGGTTGAGTGTCTAAGTGACAACGCAAATCGAACCATTTCACAGGTTCGCCCAAGTTTCACTAAATGTGGTGGTAACTTAGGGACTGAAGGTTCTGTGGGCTATTTATTCAGCAAAAAAGGCTTGATTTTAATTAGCGAAGGTGAAGAAGATGCGTTAATGGAAGCGGCAATTGAAGCCGGTGCGGATGATGTTCAACCACAAGATGATGGTTCATTCGAAATCTATACTGCGTGGGAAGATTTAGGTTCTGTGCGCGATGCAATCGAAGCAGCAGGATTTAAAATTGATAACGCAGAAGTAACAATGATTCCATCAACAACGGTTGATCTTGATCTTGAAACTGCGCCTAAATTGTTGCGTTTAATTGACATGTTAGAAGACTGTGACGATGTACAAAACGTATATCATAACGGTGAAATTAGTGATGAAGTTGCAGCTCAGCTGTAATTTTAAGGAGATTTAGAATGAAATTAGCTAAAGTATTACCTGCAATGGCCGCTCTTGTTGTTTTATCAGCTTGTGCAAGCGATGCACCAAAAATGGAAAACAAGGCAGAGCAAACTGCAGCACCTACTGTAACGGATAAAACAGTTGTTTATACTTGTAATAAGAAAACTGTAACTGCAGTTTATCAATTCGAAAACCAAGAGCCAACAGCGGCAATGGTAATGGTAGGCAACAAAGTTGTTGCGAAAGATTTCGCTCGTGATGCAGCTCAAAAAGACTTCACTTCATTTACTTCAGGCAAATATGTTTGGAACGTAGATAGTGGTTTAACTTTAGATAAATTTGATTCTGTAGTGCCAGTAAATCTTTTAATCAAAGGCAAAAAAGCAGACAAAATTGTTGTGAAAAACTGTGATGTAGATGCAAAAGCAACTGCAAAAGCAAATCAATAATGAACACTAAAAAACGGCCGGCATTGACCGGCCGTTTATTTTTGAGAGTTTATGAGTATTATTTTAGGCATTGACCCAGGTTCTCGTGTAACGGGCTATGGTGTGATTAGACAAAATGGTCGCCATTTAGAATATCTCGGCAGTGGAGCAATCCGCACACAGGTAGAAGATTTACCTACACGCTTAAAACGAATTTATGCCGGTGTGACAGAAATCATCACACAATTTCAGCCCGATATGTTTGCCATTGAACAAGTGTTTATGGCTAAAAATGCGGATTCAGCTTTAAAACTGGGGCAAGCACGTGGTACTGCGATTGTGGCTGCTGTGAACCACGATTTACCAGTGTTTGAATATGCCGCTCGTTTGGTGAAACAGACTGTCGTTGGGATTGGTTCAGCAGATAAAGTTCAAGTTCAAGACATGGTGACACGAATTTTGAAGCTCTCAGATAAACCACAAGCAGATGCGGCAGATGCTTTGGCCATTGCGATCACTCATGCTCATACCATTCAACATTCTTTGCATATTGCTGGCTCGGTCAAAACGACAGAAACACACGAAAAAATGACCGCACTTTTAAAAACAAGGTACAGCCGAGGTCGATTTAGATTAAAAATTTAACTGGATTAATATCCAGTTTTATTTTATTCTATGCAAAATTTTTTTACATGGAAATCTTATGATCGGTCGTTTAAAAGGCATCTTATTAGAAAAACAACCTCCTGAAATTTTGCTTGATGTACAAGGCGTTGGTTACGAATTATTGTTACCAATGACCAGTTTTTATGACTTACCTGAAATCGGGCAAGAAACCACATTATTTACTCATCTTGTTGTGCGTGAAGATGCTCATCTTCTTTTTGGATTTGCCCAAAAAACTGACCGCACTTTATTCCGTGAATTAATTAAAACCAATGGTGTCGGTCCTAAATTGGCACTCGCAATTTTATCAGCTATGTCAGTAGAGCAGTTTGCTTATGCTATTGAGCGAGAAGAACTGTCAAAATTAGTTAAAATTCCTGGTGTGGGCAAGAAAACGGCTGAACGTTTATTGGTGGAGTTAAAAGGGAAGTTTAAGGATGTTCGTCAAAGTGATTTCTTTGTGGAGAGCAAACATATTCCTTCAACTTCAGAATTACGCCAAGCAGAAAGCTCAGCAGATGAAGCGATTGCTGCATTGATTGCATTAGGCTATAAACCAACAGATGCTGAAAAAATGGTGAAAAAAGTGGCTAAAGCAGACTTAACCAGTGAGCAATTAATTCGCGAAGCTTTAAAAGCCGCGTTATAAAGATTAAACAGATATGATCGAAGCAGATAGAATTATTAGCAGTCAGGCAAAGATTGATGAAGATGTCATCGATCGTGCGATTCGTCCAAAACTTTTAGCCGACTATGTGGGACAGCCACAAGTGCGAGAGCAGATGGATATTTTCATTAAGGCCGCAAAGTTACGTCAAGATGCCTTAGATCATCTGTTGATCTTTGGTCCTCCAGGTTTAGGAAAAACAACGCTAGCTAATATTGTGGCAAATGAAATGGGCGTGAATATTCGCACAACATCAGGTCCTGTGCTTGAAAAAGCTGGCGATTTAGCGGCAATGCTGACAAATCTTGAACCCCATGATGTGTTATTCATTGATGAAATTCACCGTCTTTCTCCTGCGATTGAAGAAGTGCTTTATCCAGCAATGGAAGATTATCAGCTGGATATTATGATTGGTGAAGGGCCAGCAGCACGTTCAATTAAATTGGACTTGCCACCTTTCACATTAATTGGCGCAACAACTCGGGCAGGTTCGTTAACTTCGCCATTACGCGATCGTTTTGGGATTGTTCAGCGTTTAGAATTTTATTCCGTTGAAGATTTAACTTCTATTGTGACAAGAAGTGCCTCTTGCTTAAATCTAGAATTAGAAGATAAAGCCGCTTTTGAAGTCGCTCGTCGTTCACGTGGTACGCCTCGTATTGCAAACCGTTTATTACGTCGCGTTCGAGATTTTGCTGATGTGCGTAATGATGGCATTATTTCGGCAGACATTGCTAAACAAGCGCTTTCAATGTTAGATGTAGATGATGCGGGCTTTGATTACTTAGATAGAAAATTACTTACCGCTGTGATTGAACGTTTTGATGGTGGTCCAGTTGGATTAGATAACTTGGCGGCGGCAATAGGTGAAGAACGAGACACTATAGAAGATGTATTAGAACCTTACTTGATTCAACAAGGCTTTTTGCAACGTACGCCTCGAGGTAGAATTGCGACTTCATTAACTTATCGACACTTTGGACTTCAGAAGCCATCAGAATAAGAGATATAAAAAAGGACATATTGATATCAATATGTCCTTTCTTTTTGAAACCTGCTTAGTTAGTTTCTTCAGTATAGCTCTTCATGCTATTTAATCTTGCTAAACCCACATCACAGCTTTTTTGTTGAGTTGCTAATTCCATTTCAAGAATTTGCTGTTTGCTTTGATTAAGTTTACTTTTGATTTTACCTACTTGAGTATGAGTGCCTGGCTGTTTTTCTGCTTGGGCAATCAAATTTTCTGTTTCTTTAAATAACTGTGTGCATTGTTGTGGAAGAGCAGCTTTGTTTTCTGTAATAGGTGCTGCAGTGGCAGATAACGCCATAGAACCGAAAAGTGCGGTCAAAATTACACAAATTTTCTTCATTGTAAATCCCTACAAATCTTTCCAAATATCATTAGGCTAAAAAATAGCAAAATCTTGTCGCCCTGTCTAGTGGTTATTTTGTCTATTTCTTTTCGATAAAGTTTCCTTGTGATAGAGATAAATTTTTTCATTCGAGATAAATATGCAAGATTTGATACAGATCAATTTCGCTATAGTTACGCTAAATAGGGTATTTTGTAACTTATATCAAAAAATGTGATCAATATAACGGTTTTTTCTATTTTTTATCCTCATAAATAGTAGTAGAATAGGGCAAAATTTTGAATGTTTATATTGTAATCGGTTACTGCATTCTGTTTTGAGAATAGAAAAGGCAATTATTACGTAAATAATTCAATGTTTCTTAACGATTTTTGTTGAGTAGTTTGGGGTGATTATTTGGGATTATCCTTGGTAATCATAAAGTGAAAATCTTGTAGATTTATACAAGGAGTTGAGATGTTAGACGTTGTTGATCTCTCACGCTTGCAGTTTGCGTTAACTGCGTTATATCACTTCATTTTTGTACCATTAACATTAGGTTTATCTTTCGTTCTTGTGATCATGGAAACCATTTATGTTAAAACGGGCAAAGAAGTATATAAAGATATGACTAAATTCTGGGGTAAGTTATTTGGTATTAACTTTGCTCTAGGGGTAACGACCGGTATTATCATGGAGTTCCAATTCGGGACAAACTGGTCTTATTATTCTCACTATGTAGGTGATATTTTCGGTGCACCATTAGCGATCGAAGCATTACTTGCATTCTTCTTAGAATCCACTTTCGTGGGTCTATTCTTCTTCGGTTGGGATCGTTTAACTAAAGGTAAACACTTACTCGCAACTTACTGCGTAGCCTTTGGTTCAAACCTTTCTGCAATGTGGATTTTAGTAGCAAATGGTTGGATGCAACATCCAGTAGCGGCAGAGTTTAACTTTGAAACCGTTCGTATGGAAATGACCAGCTTCTTAGATCTTTGGTTAAATCCAGTTGCTCAAAGTAAATTCTTACACACATTAACAGCGGGTTATACAACCGGTGCTATGTTTGTATTAGGTATCAGCGCATTCTATTTATTAAAAGGCCGCGATATCGGTTTTGCTAAACGTTCATTCTCTGTAGCGGCAACCTTTGGTTTTATCGCTGCATCAGCTGTATTAATTATGGGTGATGAATCAGGTTACGACATCGGTAAAGCACAACCTGTGAAATTAGCAGCAATGGAAGCTGAGTTTGAAACTCATCCTGCACCAGCCCCATTCCACCCAGTGGCGATTCCAAATACTGCAGAAATGAAAAATGATTTTGCGATTGAAATCCCATATTTAGGTGGTTTAATTGCAACGCGTTCTTTAGACACTGAAATCGTTGGTTTGAAAGAAATTCAAGCAAAAAATGAAGGTCGTGTTCGTAACGGTATGGTTGCTTATGATTTATTCACACAATTAAAAGCAGAGAAAAAATCAGCAGGCCAAGTAAATCCAGAAACTAAAGCAAAATTTGATGAAGTCAAAGGTGATTTAGGTTTTGGTTTATTATTAAAACGTTACACAGATAAAGTTGTAGATGCAACGGATGAACAAATTAAACAAGCAGCACGTGATACTATTCCAAACGTAGGTCCTAACTTCTGGGCATTCCGTGGTATGTTAGCGGCAGGTGGTTTAATTATCTTATTAGCTTTCGGTGCATTTGTTCAAAATTTACGTAACAAAGTGACTTCTTCTCGCTTATTACTTAAAGCATTGCTTTGGGGTATTCCATTGCCATTCTTAGCGATTGAATTTGGTTGGTTCTTAGCTGAATTTGGTCGTCAACCGTGGGCGATTTATGAAGTATTACCGGTAGGTGTGTCTGCCTCTAACTTGAGTGTAGGTGACTTATGGTTCTCTATCGGTTTAATTTGTGTACTTTACTTCTTCTTCATCATTGCGGAAATGTATTTGATGTTTAAATATGCACGTTTAGGTCCAAGTGCATTGAAAACCGGCAAATACTATTTTGAGCAATCATCTAAATAAGCAGGAGATGAATTATGCTTGATTATGAAATTCTACGTATTATTTGGTGGGTGCTAGTTATCGTATTGCTTATCGGTTTCTCTGTAACAGATGGCTTCGATATGGGCGTGACTGCACTTTTACCCGTAGCAGGTAAGAAAGAAGTAGAAAGACGTATTATGATTAACTCTATTGCTCCACACTGGGATGGTAACCAAGTTTGGTTATTAACTGCTGGTGGTGCAATCTTCGCGGCATGGCCGATTGTTTATTCTGTAGCGTTTTCAGGCTTCTATATTGCCTTATTCCTTGTGTTAGCTGCGTTATTCTTCCGTCCAATTGGTTTTGAATATCGTGCGAAAATTGATAATCCAACATGGCGCGCTGTGTGGGATTGGGGCTTATTTGCGGGTGGTTTTGTACCTGCATTAGTATTCGGTGTGGCATTTGGTAATTTATTACAAGGTGTACCATTTGAATTAAATGACCTTTCACAAGCTACTTACACCGGTTCTTTCTTTGCGTTATTAAATCCATTCGCATTACTTTGCGGTGTGTTAAGCCTTGCAATGTTAGTGACTCACGGTGCAAACTGGTTACAAATGAAAACCACTGCAGCATTGCGTGATCGTGCAAGAGCGATTACACAAATCGGTGCATTAGTAACATTAATTACTTTTGTACTTGCAGGTGTATGGCTTTCTTTCAAAGACGGCTATGTGGTGACTAGTACGATTGATCACTTTGCAGCATCAGCGCCAGCTTCAGGTAAACAAGTGGCAGTTGAGGCAGGTGCATGGTTCAAAAACTTCAATGAAAATCCAGCTTTATGGGCATTCCCAGTATTAGCTGTGGTTGGTGCATTATTAAATGTGGTTGCATCTAAAGCAAATCGTTGTGGTTTTGCGTTCTTCTTCTCTGTATTAACCATGGCTGGTGTGATTATTACTGCGGCAGTATCAATGTTCCCATTTGTAATGCCTTCAAGTACTCATCCAGAACAAAGCTTGTTAATGTGGGATGCAACGTCAAGTGAATTAACATTAACTCTAATGTTCTACTTGGCATTAGTATTTGTTACCATCTCATTGCTTTACACCATTTGGTCATACTACAAAATGTTTGGTCGCTTGGATGAAAGCTTTGTTGAAGACAACAAAAACTCATTATACTAAGGAGAAACAATATGTTATACGTAATTTGGGTAGTGGGTGTGTTGGCTGCAGTTATGGTGAGTGCTAAATTGACTATTGGCAAAGAAAAGTCAGGTAAATTTGACGAGTAATGATGATTAATTCACTCTATCAATTAAGTAATAAGGGTTCCTTGCGAACCCTTTCGTTTATTTTAGCGTTATTTTTAACCGCGGCTTTCTTTTTAAATTTAAATCAATTTTCGACCGCACTTCGAACTGCACATCCAGCTTGGATTCTTGCGATTTTTTGGGGATTGATTAATTTGTGGATCCACGGTATCGGATTTGATATTCGCCGAGCAATATGGCAGCTCGTTTTCTTGCCATTTATTGGTTATTTCACCACAATAATTGCTATTGTTCAGCATTGGTTTTTATAAGAACGATAGACAAATATTATTATTTGGAGCTTGCACATCTAATGAACAGGTTCTAAAATAAGCGGCTTGTTATGGCTGATAATTTGAGCATTATTTTGAATAACCAATGTTTTACCTTTCCGGTTCGTGTATATTATGAGGACACGGATGCTGGTGGAGTAGTATATCACGCACGTTACTTACATTTCTTTGAGCGTGCGCGAACTGAATATTTAAGAACGCTTAATTTTTCCCAACAATCATTATTGCAGGAACAACAATTAGCTTTTGTGGTCAAAACCATGTCTATTGACTATTGTATTCCGGCAAAATTGGATGATTATCTTATTGTCGAAACGGAAATAACGGCAGTGAAAGGAGCAACAATTCTCTTTGAACAGCGGTTAGTTCGTGAGGCAGTGGTGTTATCAAAGGCTACTGTTAAGGTAGCCTGTGTTGATCTAGGCAAAATGAAACCTGTCGCAATTCCTGAAGAATTAAAAGCGGCATTTTTAAAGTAAATAACTTTTCGGAGTATGCAATGACTGCAGAATTGAACTTTTTAGATCTTTTTCTAAAAGCGAGTATCGTTGTTCAACTTGTAATTGTGATCTTGATTTCGTTCTCAATTATTTCTTGGGCAATCATCATTCAACGTAGCCGTATTTTGACGAGTGCGTTAAAAGAAGCGAATACTTTTGAAGATCGTTTCTGGTCTGGTGAAGATTTAAATAAACTTTATGATGGTTTATCTAATCGTCGTGAAGTATTAACTGGTAGCGAACAAATTTTCTTTGTTGGTTTTAAAGAATTCTCTCGCTTAAAACAAGTGAATGCAGATGCCCCAGAAGCAATCATTAAAGGTACCACTCGTGCGATGAACCTTGCGATGAATCGTGAAGTAGAAGCACTTGAAAGTCGTGTACCTTTCTTAGCGACAGTGGCTTCTGTAAGTCCATATATCGGTTTATTTGGTACCGTTTGGGGGATCATGCATGCATTTATGGCATTAAGTGGTGCGAAACAAGCAACATTACAAATGGTTGCTCCAGGTATTGCAGAAGCCTTGATCGCAACAGCAATCGGTTTGTTTGCGGCGATTCCAGCTGTAATGGCGTATAACCGTTTAAGCTTACGTGTTAATGCGATTGAACAAAATTATGGTAACTTCATTGATGAATTCACCACAATTTTACATCGTCAAGCTTTTGGTAAAGCGCCCCATTAAAAATAAATGAAAAATTGACTGCACTTTGCAAATCAAACAAAAAGTGCGGTGGATTTTAGCGAAGTTTTAGAGGAAATTATGGCTCGTCGTCAGCGTAAAGACATTAAATCTGAAATTAACATCGTGCCATTTCTCGATGTTCTTTTAGTTTTGGTGTTAATTTTTATGGCAACCGCGCCGATTATCAGTCAGAGCGTTCAAGTGGAACTCCCTGATTCGGTGCAAAGTCAAAATGTATCAAATGAAGATAAAACACCGGTTATCTTAGAAGTAGCGGGTGTAGGGCAATATTCGATTTCTATTGGTGGTCAACGCCAAGAAGGCCTTAACGAAGAAATGGTAACCCAATTATCAAAACAAGAATTTGATAAAGACAATAACACAATGTTCTTAGTGGGCGGAGCAAAAGATGTACCTTATGAAGAAGTGATTAAAGCACTGAATTTACTACATCTTGCCGGCATTAAGTCTGTGGGTTTAATGACCAACCCGATTTAAGAATAAGTAGGTAAAACCGTGCAGAATAATCGACGAAAAAAACGTGCAAATGAGTTTGTCATCTCTATTGCGATGCACCTTGCATTGTTTGCTTTGTTGATTTGGAGCTCTCTTTATCAAACCGTTGAAATAATGGGTGGTGGAGAAGGTGAAGGTGATGCCATGGGAGCTGTGATGGTCGATACTGGCAGTGCAGCGCAGGAATGGGGACGTATTCAACAACAGAAAAAAGGTCAAACTGATAAACAGAAAAAACCAGAACCTGTAGTCGAAGAGAAAAAACCAGAGCCTGAACCTGAACCAAATCAGCAAGAAATTGCGAAACAAGAAGAGATTAAGCGTCAGCAGGAAATTCAACGTCAAAAAGAACTTGAAAAACAAAAGCAGCAAGAAATTGAAAAGCAAAAACAGCAACAAGAGCTTGCTCGTCAAGAGGCGTTAGAAAAACAAAAACAAGCTGAAGAAGCGAAAGCAAAACAAGCAGCTGAAGCGGCGAAATTAAAAGCTGATGCAGAGGCAAAACGTTTAGAAGCAGCTGCTAAACAGGCAGAGGAAGAGGCAAAAGCTAAAGCGCAAGCTGAAGCTCAAAAAGCGAAAGAAAAAGCGGAAGCAGATGCTAAAGCCAAGGCTGAGGCAAAAGCGAAAGCGGATGCCGAAGCAAAAGCGAAGGCTAAGGCAGAAGCCGATGCGAAAGCCAAAGCGGAAGCCGATGCGAAGGCGAAAGCAAAAGCTGAGGCTGATGCAAAAGCGAAAGCCGATGCTGAGGCGAAAGCAAAGGCTGAAGCAAAAGCTAAAGCGGATGCAGAAGCGAAAGCGAAGGCTGAAGCAAAAGCTAAGGCAGATGCAGAAGCGAAAGCAAAAGCTGATGCAGCAAAACGTAAAGCAGATCAAGCGGCTTTAGATGACTTCATGAACGGCGGAGATGTCGGTGGTGGTAGTGCATCTAAAGGTGGTAATGCAAATAAAGGCGGTACACAAGGCAGTGGTGCAGGACTTGGTGCTGGAGATGGTGGTAAAGTTGGTGACCAATATGCGGGTGTCATTAAACGTGAAATTCAACGCCGTTTCTTAAAAGACCCAAGCTTTGCCGGTAAAGTTTGTAGCATTAAAATCCAACTCGGTCGAGATGGTACTATTTTAGGCTATCAACGCGTTTCAGGACCTGATGATATTTGTACTGCAGCATTAAGTGCGGTAGCGAGAACGAAAAAAGTTCCAGCAGCACCATCTGATGCTATTTATGAGAAATATAAAGCGCCGACTATCGATTTTGATATCAATGCTCGATAATCGGTTTTAAGAAAGTAACAACGTTAAAATAAGGTGATTAAATGAAATTGATCAAACGTGTTATGGGGCTATTTGTGGTGATGTTTGCATTTGCAAGCACAGCAATGGCAGAAGATGAAGTTCGAATTGTGATTGATGAAGGTGTTGATGGCGCTCGTCCTATCGCAGTTGTTCCTTTCGCAGGTTCTGCACCTGAAAATATTGGTCAAATTGTTGCGGATGACTTACGTAATAGTGGTAAATTTAACCCAATTCCAGTAAGCCAAATGCCACAACAACCTACGACTGCAGCAGAAGTGAAACCAGAAGCTTGGACTGCTTTAGGTATTGATGCTGTTGTGGTAGGTCAAGTGACATCAACTGGTAGCGGTTATAACATTTCTTACCAATTGGTTGATACTGTAGGTGCATCAGGTACACCTGGTGCGGTACTTGCACAAAATAGCTATACAGTGACAAATAAATGGTTACGTTACGGTGCGCATACCGTGAGTGATGAAGTATTTGAAAAATTAACCGGTATTCGTGGTGCATTCAGAACTCGCATTGCTTATGTAGTGCAGAAAAATGGTGGTTCACAACCTTATGAAGTTCGTGTAGCAGATTATGATGGTTACAACCAATTTATCGTAAATCGTAGCTCACAACCAATTATGTCTCCAGCTTGGTCTCCAGATGGTAAACGTTTAGCGTATGTATCTTTTGAGAACAAAAAATCACAACTTGTTGTACAAGACTTAGGTTCAGGTTCTCGTAAAGTAGTTGCTTCTTTCCCAGGACATAACGGTGCGCCAGCATTCTCTCCGGACGGCTCTAAACTCGCATTTGCTTCTTCACAAGATGGTTTATTAAACATCTATGTAATGGGCTCAAATGGTGGTACACCTACTCAATTAACTCGCGGTGCGGGTAATAATACAGAACCATCATGGTCTCCAGATGGTAGCTCAATTCTCTTTACTTCAGATCGAGGCGGTTCGCCACAAGTTTATCGCATGAGTGCAAGTGGTGGCGGTGCGTCACCAGTTGGTGGTCGCGGTAGTGCGCAAATCAGTAGTGATGGTAAAACACTCGTGATGATCAACGGTAATAACAACGTGGTGAAACAAGATCTTACCAGTGGTAGTTCTGAAGTATTAAGTACATCTTTCTTAGGGGAAAGCCCAAGTATTTCTCCTAATGGTATCATGATTATTTACAGCTCTACACAAGGGCTAGGAAAGGTGTTACAATTAGTTTCTGCAGATGGTCGCTTTAAAGCGAGTCTTCCAGGAAGTAATGGCCAAGTGAAATTTCCAGCTTGGTCTCCATACTTGACTAAATAAAAAAACTCATTGAGGAGAAATCTAATGAACAAATTTGTTAAATCATTATTAGTTGCTGGTTCAGTAGCTGCATTAGCAGCATGTAGCTCATCAAACAACGATGCAGCAGGCAACGGTGCTAACAACGGTCAAACTTTCGGTGGTTACTCTGTTGAAGATCTTCAACAACGTTACAACACCGTTTACTTCGGTTTCGACAAATTCAACATCGAAGGTGAATACGTTCAAATCTTAGATGCTCATGCTGCATACTTAAATGCAACTCCAGCTTCTAAAGTTGTTGTTGAAGGTAACACTGACGAACGTGGTACTCCAGAGTACAACATCGCTTTAGGTCAACGTCGTGCTGACGCAGTTAAAGGTTTCTTAGCTGGTAAAGGTGTTGACGCTGGTAAAGTATCAACTGTTTCTTACGGTGAAGAAAAACCTGCAGTGTTAGGTCACGATGAAGCAGCATACTCTAAAAACCGTCGTGCTGTGTTAGCATACTAATTTTTAGAGAATTTTGATTCTTAGAAAAAGGGAGAGTAGAAATGCTCTCCTTTTTTATTTGTTTTAAGATATTGTCAGAAATTGACGAGTATTCACGCAATTAACACAATTTCTTCAGATTTTTCTTGCGTCAGAAAATAAAATCGGTAATATACGCACCTGTTACGAAATGATGTGGGTCGTTAGCTCAGTCGGTAGAGCAGCGGACTTTTAATCCGTTGGTCGAAGGTTCGAATCCTTCACGACCCACCACTTTTATTTCGAAGAATTCCCAAATGGGTCGTTAGCTCAGTCGGTAGAGCAGCGGACTTTTAATCCGTTGGTCGAAGGTTCGAATCCTTCACGACCCACCATCTATTTTACAAATCATGATTTAACCGGTTGGGTTGTTAGCTCAGTTGGTAGAGCAGCGGACTCTTAATCCGTCGGTCGAGAGTTCGAGCCTCTCACAGCCCACCAGTCAACATCTTATTCCTCCTGTTTGTTAATAAATTTACAAAAAAGTAAAATATTTTCAAAATTCTTGACTATATTTAGCGGTTATTATGGTAGAATATCCACAAAGTTAAGTCGGGCATAAAATGTTACAGAATATTCGAATTGTTTTGGTTGAAACATCACATAGCGGGAACATCGGTTCAGCGGCGCGTGCGATGAAAACAATGGGATTATCCAATCTTTATTTGGTCTCACCAAAATCGGTAGATGAGCAATCTATTGCATTAGCAGCAGGCGCTAATGATGTTGTGCGTAATGCCCACATTGTTCATACTTTTGAACAAGCAATAGAAGATTGCTCATTAGTGATTGGTACGAGTGCAAGATTACGTCATTTACAGAGTACGCTTATTGAGCCAAGAGAGTGTGCAGAGAAAGCCTGTGCACATCAAGGGCAAGTAGCGATCGTGTTCGGTCGTGAGCGTGTTGGACTCACAAATGAAGAATTACTTAAATGTCATTATCATTTAAATATCCCTGCTAACCCTGAATATTCTTCGCTCAATTTAGCGATGGCAGTACAGTTGGTAAGTTATGAAATGCGAATGGCATTTTTAGCAAAAGATAAAACGGAAAGTACACTTTCAACGATAGAAGATATCTATCCAACAGCACAAGAAATGGAGTATTTTTTTGCTCATACGGAACAGGTGTATCAGTCTCTTGGTTTTATTCAAAATCAAGGGGTTATACAAAAGTTAAGACGACTTTATAACCGTTCTTCTCTAGAAAAAAATGAATTAAATATTTTGCGAGGAATGTTAAGTGCGATTGAAAAACGCCTTAATCTGCAAAAAGAGTAAAATTGACTATCATAGTCAGATAGGTAAACTACCTAGATGGCGATTTATAGGGATGCTTTATGAAACTAACATCTAAAGGACGATATGCGGTTACCGCAATTTTAGATATCGCATTACATGCAGGAACAAACCCTGTTTGTTTAGCGGATATCTCAGAACGTCAAAATATTTCACTTTCTTATCTTGAGCAATTATTTGCAAAATTGCGTCGAGGAGGATTAGTAAAAAGCGTTCGCGGCCCAGGTGGTGGCTATCGTTTAGCGTTACCAACTGATCAAATTTCTATCGGTATGGTGATTTCAGCCGTAAATGAGAACATTAATGTGACAAGATGCCTTGGTAAAGGAAATTGTAAAGGTGGAGTGGAGTGTTTAACTCATACATTATGGCAAGATTTAAGTGATCGCATTTCTGATTTTTTAGATGAGATTACATTAGCTGAGCTTGTAGAGAAAAAAGCTGGGAAGCATAAAGCTCACAAAGATTTTGATGACTTAATTGTAGTCAACCAATAATGGGAAAGTAGATTAAAGTGCGGTCAAATTGATAGCATTTTTAGTAGTTATTTAGGAGTGAAAATGAAATTACCAATTTATTTAGATTATGCAGCAACATGTCCAGTGGATGAACGTGTTGCTAAAAAAATGATGGAATATTTAACCATTGATGGTGTATTCGGTAATCCAGCATCTCGTTCACATAAATTTGGCTGGCAAGCTGAAGAAGCGGTTGATATTGCACGTAATCAAATTGCGGATTTGATTGGTGCAGATTCACGTGAAATTGTGTTTACTTCAGGTGCAACGGAAGCAGATAACCTTGCAATTAAAGGTGCGGCACACTTTTATCAAACAAAAGGTAAGCACATTATCACCTGCAAAACTGAACACAAGGCTGTATTGGATACTTGCCGTCAATTAGAGCGTGAAGGCTTTGAAGTGACCTATTTAGATCCAGAAGAAGATGGTTTAATTGATCTTGAGAAATTCAAAGCAGCATTGCGTCCAGATACGATTCTTGTGTCAATTATGCACGTGAATAATGAGATTGGCGTGATTCAGGATATTAAAGCAATTGGTGAGTTTTGCCGTGCAAATAAAACGATTTTCCACGTAGATGCGACCCAAAGTGTCGGTAAAGTAGAAATTAATCTTGCTGAATTACCAGTTGATTTGATGTCAATGTCTAGCCACAAATTATACGGACCAAAAGGTATTGGGGCACTATATGTTTGCCGTAAACCTCGCGTTCGTTTAGAAGCCATTATCCATGGTGGTGGTCACGAGCGTGGTATGCGTTCAGGTACATTACCTGTACACCAAATTGTGGGTATGGGTGAAGCTTATCGTATTGCAAAAGAAGAAATGGCGACAGAGATTCCTCGTATCAGAGCTTTACGCGATCGCTTATATAATGGCTTGAAAGAAATTGAAGAAACCTATGTAAATGGTTCAATGGAGCACCGCGTAGCAAATAACTTAAACATCAGCTTTAACTATGTTGAAGGTGAATCCTTAATGATGGCATTACGTGATGTGGCAGTTTCTTCTGGTTCTGCTTGTACTTCTGCGAGTTTAGAGCCATCTTATGTGTTACGTGCATTAGGTCGTAATGATGAATTAGCACATAGCTCAATTCGTTTCACACTTGGTCGTTGGACAACGGAAGAAGAAATTGATTACACCATTAATTTAACACGTAATGCAGTAGCAAAACTTCGTGAATTATCGCCACTTTGGGATATGTTCAAAGAAGGCATTGATTTAAATACTATTGAGTGGTCAGCCCACTAATTTTAAAGGCGGCTAGTCCGCCTGATAGCAACTTATTTAGGAAAGGAACATAATATGGCGTACAGCGAAAAAGTTATCGATCATTATGAAAATCCACGCAACGTAGGTTCGATGGATAAAAAAGATAATTCAGTAGGAACGGGTATGGTTGGCGCACCGGCTTGTGGTGACGTTATGCAGTTACAAATCAAAGTAAATGATAGCGGCATTATTGAAGATGCGAAATTTAAAACTTATGGTTGTGGCTCAGCGATTGCATCAAGTTCTTTAATTACCGAATGGGTAAAAGGTAAATCTTTAGATGAGGCAGGCGCAATTAAAAACAGTCAAATTGCGGAAGAACTTGAATTACCGCCGGTAAAAGTTCACTGCTCAATTTTAGCAGAAGATGCAATTAAAGCCGCTATTGCTGACTATAAAAATAAACAAGGTAAGTAATCAAAGTGCGGTTGAAAATGACCGCACTTTATCAATTTAAGGATCAGAATATGTCTATAACACTCACTGAAAAAGCGGCACAACGAGTTCGCACTTTTCTTGAAAATCGTGGAAAAGGCATTGGTTTGCGCTTAGGTGTGAAAACATCGGGTTGTTCGGGTTTAGGTTATGTACTTGAATTCGTGGATGTGCTCAATGATGACGATCTTGTTTTTGAACAGCATGGCGTGAAAGTGGTAGTCGATCCAAAAAGCTTGGTTTATTTAGATGGCATTGAGCTAGATTATGTCAAAGAAGGCTTGAACGAAGGCTTTAAATATAACAATCCAAATGTGAAAGAATCATGTGGATGCGGTGAAAGTTTCCATGTTTAAGGAATAGAAATGACAAATCCTTTTGCTATTTTTGATTTACCCGTTGCTTTCAATGTTGATCAAGCTATTTTGTCTGAGCGTTATTTAGCACTTCAAAAGAGCTTACACCCAGATAATTTTGTTACAGCAGATGCGCAAGAACAACGCATTGCAATGCAAAAGTCGACAGAAGTTAATGATGCATTAAAAACCTTGAAAGACCCAATTTTACGTGCGGAAGCAATTATTGCGTTAAATACGGGAGAAGCACAGGATTTAGAACAAAAGAGTACACAAGATGTCACATTTTTGATGCAGCAATTAGAATGGCGAGAAGAGCTCGAAAATATTGAGCAAAGCCAGGATGAGAATGCATTAGAATCCTTTGCGAAACGTGTTAAAAAAGAAACAAAAGAAATGTTGACCGCACTTGAAGCACAGCTTAATGAGCAACAATGGTCAACTGCTGCACAATTCTGCGATAAATTACGTTTTCTAAAAAAATTGGCGGATGAAATTAGCCAAGTAGAAGAACGTCTATTTGAATTATAATCTTGAGGGCGTTTAATACGCCCTTTTCGCTATTGATAAATGGGCAACCGCCTCACACGAATGAAATCCGATTATGCAAACTTTAGAACAACTGACTGATGCCTCAAAATCTGCGTGGGGAACCATTTCCCAATGGATTGCGCGTGCTCGTAATCATTGTGACGTGATTAAAAAAGATCAATCTAGTGCAGAACGTGAGCTTTTCACCATGCAAATGCCCACTTCTTCTCCGATGGGGGCGGTAATTTATGAAACGGGTGGCATCTTAATCCATCATGGTTGGTTGCGTATATTAGGTTCTGGCAGCTTTAAATTACCACGTGGATTAATGGACTGGAATTTCAGCAAATCCTTTAATCAATCAGGTGATAAACCAAAATATTTGCTCGTTGCAGATGATGTCATTGGAGGGTATTTTGCCTTAAATGGTGGTTCTTTAGGGGATAATCTCGGCAAGATTTACTATTTTTCGCCGAAAGACTTAACTTGGCATGATTTAAATTTTACTTATACGGATTTCTTAGCTTGGGCATTAAATGGTGACATTGAAGCATTTTACCAAAATCTGTTTTGGCAAAATTGGCAAGAAGATGTAAAACAACTTGATGGTAATCATGTGATTGTTTTTACGCCAGAACTTTCGGAAGATAAGATAACTGATATTAATCAGCGTGAACGACGCGAAGTCAATATTGAAACGCATTACAATGCAAGTTTCACCGAACAAGATAAATTTGCGCAAGCTTATTCAGTCGCATAATCAGCTTTTAACGAATTAATTATTAGAGATAAAAAGAGATATGGCATTACTCCAAATTGCAGAGCCAGGACAAACGGCTGCACCCCATCAACATCGTCTTGCGGTAGGGATTGATTTAGGTACAACAAATTCTTTAGTTGCCGCAGTGCGTAGCGGTCAAGCCACCATTTTGAATGATGAACAAGACAGAAGCCTTGTACCTTCAGTGGTTTATTATGGTGAAAATGAAAAACTTGTGGGTAATGAAGCGTTTGCTAAAGCTGCAATTGATCCTAAAAATACGATTATTTCGGTCAAACGTCTGATTGGCCGTAGTCTTGCTGATGTGAAGTCGCGTTATACAAACTTGCCCTATGAGTTTGTAGCAAGTGAAAATGGCTTGCCGTTATTGGTGACTCATCAAGGTAAAAAAAGCCCGATTGAAGTTTCTGCAGATATTTTATCTCGTTTAAATCATATCGCTGAACAACGCCTTGCGGGTGAGCTTTCTGGCGTAGTGATTACGGTTCCCGCGTATTTTGATGATGCTCAACGCCAAAGTACAAAAGATGCAGCACGCCTTGCCGGGTTAAATGTATTACGTTTATTAAATGAACCCACTGCTGCAGCAGTGGCGTATGGCTTAGATAGTGGAAAAGAAGGCGTCATTGCTGTTTATGACTTAGGTGGTGGAACCTTTGATATTTCAATTTTACGCTTATCTAAAGGCGTGTTTGAAGTGTTAGCAACAGGTGGGGATACCGCTTTAGGTGGTGATGATTTTGACCATTTAATTGCAGATTGGATTGTTGAGCAAGCGGGTATTCAGCCACAAAATGTAAATGAGCAACGTGAGCTTTTGAGTTTAGCCACACAAACTAAAATTGTCTTAACAAGTGCACAAAGTGCGGTCATTTCTTGGCGAGGATTTGAAGGAGAGTTAAGTCGTGAGCAATTCAATGAATTAATTCATTCATTGGTTAAACGTTCTTTATTAACCTGCCGTCGAGCATTAAAAGATGCGAATGTTGAAGCTGAAGACGTGCAAGAGGTGGTCATGGTGGGAGGTTCAACTCGCGTGCCTTACGTTCGTGAACAAGTGGGCGAATTCTTCGGTAAAACACCATTAACATCGATTGATCCAGATAAAGTAGTAGCCTTAGGTGCAGCAATTCAAGCGGATATTTTAGTGGGCAATAAGAATGACAGTGATATGTTGTTACTCGATGTTGTGCCGCTTTCTTTAGGTATTGAAACCATGGGCGGTTTAGTGGAGAAAATTATTCCACGTAATACCACAATTCCTGTGGCACGCGCGCAAGAATTTACCACCTTTAAAGATGGTCAAACTGCGATGACTGTACATGTGGTACAAGGTGAACGTGAGTTAGTGGATGATTGCCGTTCTTTAGGTCGTTTTACATTGCGTGGTATTCCACCAATGGTAGCAGGTGCTGCACATATTCGTGTAACTTATCAAGTGGATGCGGATGGCTTATTAAGTGTGACTGCTATGGAAAAATCTACAAAAGTCCAAGCATCAATTCAAATTAAACCTTCTTATGGTTTAACCGATGAAGAAGTAACGGCAATGATTAAAGCTTCTTTTGATAATGCACAAGATGATATGCAAGCCCGCGAATTAGCTGAGCAGCGCGTTGAGGCTGACCGTGTGATTGAAAGCGTGATTGTGGCATTACAACAAGATGGGGCAGACTTATTAACCGAAACGGAATTTCACCAAATTGAAAATGCATTGAAACAATTAATGGATGTAAAAGAAGGCTCAGATCGTAATGCCATCGTTCAAGGAATCAAAGCCCTTGATATCGCGACACAAGAATTTGCGGCAAGACGAATGAATAAATCTATTCATCAAGCGCTGACAGGTAAATCTGTATCAGATATTGAGCAGTAAAGTGCGGTTATAAATTAACGAGTTTTTTATGTTGAGGAAAGTAATATGCCAAAAGTGATTTTTTTACCGAATGAAGAATTCTGCCCAGAGGGTATGGTGGTTGATGCAGCAGCTGGCGATAACTTATTGGAAGTAGCACATAATGCAGGCGTTGAAATCCACCACGCTTGTGATGGTTCTTGTGCTTGTACAACATGCCATGTGGTTATTCGTGAAGGGTTTGATTCATTAAATGAAGCAAGCGATCAAGAAGAAGATATGTTAGATAAAGCCTGGGGCTTAGAAATGGATAGCCGCCTTTCTTGCCAATGTATCGTGGGCGATGAAGATTTAGTGGTGGAAATCCCTAAATATAATATCAACCATGCGAATGAGGCGGCTCACTAATGAAATGGACTGATGCCCAACTTATCGCAGAAGAGCTTTATGATCGTAATCCAGATTTAGATCCTAAAACAGTACGTTTCACGGATTTACATAAATGGATTTGCGAATTGGACGGTTTTGATGATGATCCAATGAAATCTAACGAGAGTATTCTTGAAGCAATTTTATTGAAATGGTTAGATGAATACGAGTAATCGATTCGATTAAAAAAGCGAGCAGAGAGGCTCGCTTTTTTATTTTGAGAATTTACTTCAAAATAAAACCGCACTTTATTGCTAAAGTGCGGTTATTTTTATCGTTGTTTTTAATTATTTTTTCTTCGCGTATTTTAAGGAGTCGATAGCAACTGCAAGGATGATAATGCTACCTTTAATGATATATTGCCAGTAAGGGTTTACACCGATATAAGTTAAACCGTAGTTAATAACGGTGAAGATGATAACACCCGTGATTACACCGATAACAGTACCCACACCACCAGCGAAAGATACACCACCTACTACGCAGGCAGCAATCGCATCTAATTCATACATGAAACCAAGGTTGTTGGTTGCACTACCGATACGGCCAGCTTCTAACATACCACCGAATGCATAGAACATACCTGCAATCATGTAAATCACAACAAGGTTACGCGCTACGTTTACGCCAGATACTTTTGCTGCTTCAGGATTACCCCCGATAGCAAAGATATTTTTACCGAAGCGTGTTTTATTCCACATTACCCAAACTAAGAATGCACAAATTGCCGCATAAATAGTGATGTAGGATAATTTGAACGAACCAAGTCTGAAGAAGCCCTGTGCGAAGTTAGAGAAAGATTCGCTGAAGCCAGCAATTGGTGAACCACCCACGCCATCATAATAAAGTGAGTTAAAACCGTAAACGATGATCATGGTACCCATGGTTGCAATGAACGGGGTTACGTTGAGATAAGCGATAACTAAACCGTTCACTAAGCCGATTACAGCACCTACCGCACAAACAGTCAGGATAACTACCGGAATAGGAATTTCACCTAAATCAGGGAACACACGATTCATGTTTTCCATTGATTGTAAGAGGGTAGCAGAAATAACCGCTGCTAAACCTACTTGGCGACCAGCTGATAAGTCGGTACCTTGAGTGATAAGCAAGCCTGCAACACCAAGGGCGATAATGAGACGGACGGATGATTGAGTTAAAATGTTACTAAAGTTGCGAACATTCAAGAATGTTGGATCTTGTGCGATGATGATGCCAAGTAAAATCAACAACACAAAATAAATCGCATTTTGTTTTAAGAAATCGAATGATTTATTTTTTTGTAAGGCACTCATAATTTGTTCCTTTATGATTTATAAATATTTTGCGGCAAGTTGCAAAATTTCTTCTTGAGACGTTTTTGCCGTTTCAACGATGCCTGCAACACGACCATTACTCATGACCAAAATCCGGTCTGTTACGCCTAATAATTCCGGCATTTCTGATGAAATCATAATGATGCCTTTATCTTTTTTAGCGAGTTCTTGAATGAGCTGATAAATTTCAAATTTTGCCCCAATATCAATACCACGAGTTGGTTCATCGAGCATTAAGATATCTGGTTGGGTTAAAAGCCAACGACCGATAATCACTTTTTGTTGATTACCACCAGAAAGCGAGCCAATCGTTGTTTTATGAGAAGGGGTTTTCACGTTCATCGCATCAATCACCCACTGTGTATCGCTTGCCATTTTTTTGTTGCTGAGCAATTTCCAAGGAGTGAGATAAGATTTCATATTTGAAATCAAAGAGTTGAATTCAATACTTAGGTTTGAATAAATCCCGGTTGAACGACGTTCTTCAGTTACTAAAGCAAAACCGTGGTTAATCGCCTCAAGTGCGGTATGATTTTTCACGACTTTTCCGTTGAGCTTGATCGTCCCTTCTTTTAATTCGCGGACACCAAAAATGGCTTCCACAATATCGGTTCGTTTTGCACCAACAAGACCCGCAATACCTAAAATTTCACCTTTGCGTAAATTAAAGGAAACATCTTGAATAGACGGTTGGTTTACCGCTGTTAAATGTTCCACTTCAAGTGTGATTTCTTTTGGTACGTTTGTTTTTTCTGGGAAACGTTGTGTTAATTCACGGCCAACCATCATTGAAACGATTTCTTCCATGGTGGTGCCTTTAACTTGAACGGTATTGATCCATTTACCATCACGAAGAATAGTGATTT
This sequence comes from Haemophilus parainfluenzae, assembly GCF_014931415.1. NCBI lineage: Bacteria > Pseudomonadati > Pseudomonadota > Gammaproteobacteria > Pasteurellales > Pasteurellaceae > Parahaemophilus > Parahaemophilus parainfluenzae. Next base: position 1,044,749 of record NZ_CP063121.1, read on the forward strand.
CATCACAAATTTTGAAGATTTCATCCATTTTGTGTGAAATATAGATAATGCCACAACCGCGATCTTTTAATTTTTGAATAATTTTGAAAAGATGTTCCACTTCTTTTTCTGAAAGTGAGGATGTTGGCTCATCCATAATTACGATTTTAGCGTTATAAGAGAACGCTTTCGCAATTTCGATCATCTGCATTTGTGAAACGGAAAGTTTGGCCACTTTTTCTCTTGGATCAACATCAATGTCCAATTCATCGAAAATCGCTTTGGTATCACGATACATTTTGGCGTGATCTACAAAAGGACCTTTAAGTGGGTAGCGACCCAACCATAGGTTATCCATTACACTGGTTTGACGCACCAAGTTAAGTTCTTGGTGAACCATTGAAATCCCATTTTCAAGGGCTTCTTTTGATGTTTTAAAATCAACAGGTTTGCCTAAGAATAAAATTTCACCTTCGTCTTTTGCATAAATTCCGAAGAGGCATTTTAATAATGTCGATTTACCCGCCCCGTTTTCGCCCATTAAGGCATGAACAGAGTGAGAACGAACTGTTAGATTGGCGTGATCAAGGGCTTTTACACCGGGGAAAGACTTACTGACATCCGTCATCGTCAGTAGTACATCACTGTCTTGGGTTTGAGTTGTCATATCCAACCTCATCAAAAAGGGGGAAAGGGAATTTGGGTTTCCTTTCCCCCTAAAATTAAAGAAAAGCAATAGACTTTCTTATTTTAAGAATTCACTTAGGTTATCTTTATCCACACCAACATAAGGAATACGTACAACACGGTTTTCTAATTTCCATTTTGTACCTTCTGTTGCTGCTTTACCGTTAGCAAGGTTTGCAGAAAGTTGAACAACTGCTTTACCTTGGTTAACACCATCGTTTAACACAGTACCAGCAATTTCACCTTTCTTAATTAATTGAAGTACTTCTGGTAATGCATCCACACCAAAGATTGGTAATTTTTTACCGTGTGCTTTGGTTGCTTCTAATGCACCTAATGCCATACCGTCATTGTTTGAAATAATCATTTCAATTTCGTTAGCTTTAGAGCTAGATAACCATGCATCCACTTTATCTTTAGCCATTGCTGCATCCCACATACCGGTATCAATAAATAATTGCTCGGTTGGAATACCTTTCGCATTTAATTGCTCAATCACATATTTAGTACGTGCTTCAGCATCTGGGTGACCTGGTTCACCTTTTAATAATACATATTGGATTTTACCGTCTTTGTTTAAGTCTAAGGCTGGCATTGCTTTCCATTGTTTTGCAATTAAATCCCCTTGGATTAAACCTGATTCTTTCGGATCGGTACCCACATAGTAAGCGTGATCATAGCTACCGATTGCTTTTGCACCAGGGTCTTTATTGAAGAAAACAACAGGAATGTCATCTTGTTTCGCTTTGTTGATAACAGTTGATGCTGCAGCTGGGTCCACTAAGTTAATGGCTAGGGCTTTTACACCTTTAGAAAGCAAACCATCTACTTGGTCGTTTTGAATAGATTGTGCATTTTGAGAGTCATTCATCAATAACTCAATGCCACCAAGGGCTTTCGCTTCTTTATCGATTTCTTTACGCATTAATGACATGAAGTTGTCATCATATTTATAAATGGTAACACCAATACGGTTATCGGCTGCGAAACCTGAAGTTGCTGAACCTAAACCGATTGCTAAAGCGACCGCACTTAATACTGCTGTTTTTTTCATAAAAACGCTCCTATTAGAGAAAGAGATTTTATTGTTGATTTTTATATACCAAATAGAGGAATGTTGCGTACATCTATTGCAACTGAATCCATCATAACGAAATCAAAATTGTTAATCTGTGATCAAACTCACATAAATGAAAACGATTACATAGCAATGTTTAAATTTGTGATCTCCATCACGGTTTCATTGCATTTTCTACAGAAAAACGTCTCACCAAGGTTGGATTAAATTGGACAACAGTCGGTGTGACAATAGACGAATCAACTAAGCTCAAAGCCAGTTTCGCCGCATAATTTGCCATTAAATCAATTGGATAGCGAATAGTGGTGAGCTTCGGAATCAAATATCGAGCAATTGGCATATCATCAAAGCCTACAATGGAAAACTGTTTCGGCACTTTGATATTGTTTTCATTTAAAACGGAAATTGCGCCCGCTGCCATCGTATCGTTATAGGCTACAACCGCTGTTAAGTTAGAGTTGTAGCTCAATAAATCAATCATGGCTTTTTCACCGCCTTCAAAATCAGGCGAATTATGCACAATGGCTTGTTCGACAATAGGAAAGTGATGATCTCTTAAAGCGGCCAAATAACCTTCTTTACGTTCGGTTTCATCTAAAATACCGTGATTAGATCCAATGTAGGCGATGTGCTTATGACCATAACGAATCAGCATTTCAGTCGCTAGATAGGTACCTTGGCGGTTATCAAGACTGACGCAACGATTTTCATAACCTGAAATCACACGGTTAATTACAACCATACCGGGTACATTTTCTAAATAATGTTGTAACTCTTCGTCAGAAAGGGCTTTGGAATGAACAACCAGGCAGCTACAACGCTTGCGTAGCAAGGTATCAATAGCTTCACGCTCTTTTTCTGCATGGTGGTATCCAATACCGATCAAAATCGTTTTTTGATGCTCTTCAGCCACTTTATCGACTGATTTGACCAAGATAGCAAAGAATGGATCCGTTACATCAGTAACCACCACGCCAATGGTATCAGTATTTTGTACCGCCAGAGCTTGTGCGTTTGCATTGGGTTGATAATTTAAAACCTCCATTGCGCGTTGAACTGAATAACGGGTTTTTTCACTTACGGAGGGAGAGTGATTAATAACCCGGGAAACAGTGGCAACCGACACGCAAGCTAATTCAGCAACATCTCGAATTGTAGGCATAACTGGGCTCTCATTCATTTTTTCATAGCAATTATCATAGTAAATTTGAATAAAATTGAAAGCGGTTACTTTCAAAAATGCTACATTCGTCACAAAAAAGAGATTGGACTAGCGCCTTATTTCCTGATTTTGTGATAATGATCACGGTTTATTTTTTTTAATTTGTTATCTTATGAGGAAAATTTTGTAATCGTTTACATTTTGGAGCAAAAATATGAGCGAAGCCGTATTTGAACCGACAGATCATCCGCATCGTCGTTATAATCCGTTAATTGACCAATGGGTTTTAGTCTCACCACATCGAGCTAAACGTCCATGGCAGGGGCAACAAGAAAAAGTGAGTGAGGAACAAAAGCCAAGCCACGATCCAAATTGTTATCTTTGCCCGCGTAATAAACGTATCACTGGCGAACCTAATCCGGATTACCATAAACCTTATGTATTCAAAAATGATTTCTCGGCTTTATTAGAAGATACACCAGCGCCAGAGCAATCAGCCGATCCTCTTTTCCAAATGAGCCAAGCTCGTGGTGAAAGCCGTGTTATTTGTTTTTCGCCAGATCACAGTAAAACATTGCCATTATTGACCGCACTTGAAATTGAAGAAGTGATTAAAGTGTGGCAAGCGCAATTGCGTGAACTGGGTCAAAAATATCAGTGGGTACAGATTTTCGAAAACAAAGGTGCGGCCATGGGATGCTCCAATCCACATCCGCACGGACAAATCTGGGCAAACAGCTTTTTACCGAATGAAGTCGCGCGTGAAGATGTTGCTCAACGAAATTATTATGAAAAGCATGGTTCTGTCCTTTTAGTGGATTACGTTCAAAAAGAATTAGAGAAAAAAGAACGTATTGTGGTAGAAACCGAGCATTGGGTTGCGGTGGTGCCTTATTGGGCGGTGTGGCCGTTTGAAACCTTATTATTGCCCAAAGTACATGTCAAACGCTTAACAGAATTAACTGAGGCTCAAACCAAAGATCTTGCCGTGATATTGAAAAAATTGGCAACAAAATACGATAACTTATTCGAAACGTCTTTCCCTTATTCAATGGGCTTCCATGCCGCACCATTTAATGGTGAAGATAACGAACATTGGCAGCTTCATGCGCATTTTTATCCACCATTGTTGCGTTCTGCTACGGTTCGCAAATTTATGGTGGGCTATGAAATGCTAGGTGAAAGCCAGCGAGACCTCACCGCAGAACAAGCAGCCGAAAGATTACATGCGTTAAGCGAAGTACATTATAAAGAACGTTAAGCAATAATTTCCCTCTTGAGTTAAGAGGGTGTGTCAAAGATAAAGGAAAATAATATGACTCCAGTCCAAAAATCCCAACACATTTTTACGCAAAAATATAACAAGCAACCGGAACTGACCGTGTATGCGCCTGGTCGTGTAAACATTATCGGCGAACATACTGACTACAATGATGGCTTTGTGATGCCTTGTGCAATCAATTATGGTACAGCCATTGCGGGATCAAAACGTGCTGATCATATTTGGAATGTTTATGCCGCAGATCTTGATCTAGAAGATACCTTCTCTCTTGATGAAGATTTTCCTCAAAGTGAGCAAAAATGGGCGAATTATGTGCGTGGTGTCGTGAAATTTATTCAAGAACGTTGCCCGCAATTTAAACAAGGCGCTGATTTAGTCATTTCAGGCAACGTGCCTCATTCTTCCGGTTTAAGTTCTTCTGCAGCACTTGAAGTGGCGACAGGTAAGTTTTGCCAACAACTCAGTGATTTACCTTTAACACATACAGAAATTGCTTTAATTGGTCAAAAAGCTGAAAACAAATTTGTAGGCGCAAATTGTGGAAACATGGATCAATTAATTTCGGCTTTAGGACAAAAAGATCATCTCTTAATGATTGATTGCCGTAGCTTAGAAACACAGCCAACACCTGTGCCGAAAGATGTCGCTGTTATTATTGTGAACTCAAATGTACCGCATGATTTGGTGACAGGTGAATACAACACACGCCGCTGGCAATGTGAAAAAGCCGCAGAGTTTTTTGGCGTAAAAGCCTTACGTGATGTGTCAGTAGAAGAATTCCAAAAAAGAGAAGCAGAATTGACCGCACTTAATGTTTTAGTGGCTAAACGCGCACGCCATGTGGTGACTGAAAACCAACGAGTACTTGATGCGGTTGAAGCATTAAAACATAACGATTTAACAAAATTAGGCGAATTAATGGGGCAATCTCACGAGTCCATGCGTGATGATTTTGAGATTACTGTGCCACAAATCGATTATCTTGTTGAACTCGCTCAATTAGTGATTGGTAAAACCGGTGGTGCGAGAATGACTGGTGGTGGTTTTGGTGGTTGCATTGTTGCCCTTGCTCCTCATGATAAAGTCGAAGCTGTGCGTAAAATTATTGCCGATAATTATAAAAAACAAACGGGCTTAAAAGAAGATTTCTACGTTTGCACTGCCTCACAAGGAGTGAGTCTATGCTAGAAAAAACGGTGTTCAATGCACCAGATGGACAGCCTTATCAACTTGTTCAACTCACCAATTCGAATGGCATGACCGTGCAATTTATGGATTGGGGAGCCACTTGGCTTTCTTGTAAAGTCCCTATGAATGGTGAGTTGCGAGAAGTATTACTCGGCTGCAAAGTGGAAGATTATCCTCATCAAACTGCTTATTTGGGTGCAAGCGTAGGACGCTATGCGAACCGTATTGCTAACGCCCAATTTAAATTAGGTGAGCGAACAATCCATCTAGTCGCCAATCAAGGCAATCATCAATTACATGGTGGTCAAGAAGGCTTTGATAAACGCCGTTGGAAAGTGGAAGAGTGCGGTCAGAATTTTGTGCGTTTTTCTCTTGTGTCTCCTGATGGTGATCAAGGTTTTGAAGGTAATGTACAAGTCACTGTGATTTACACGCTGACTGATGAAAATAGCGTAAAAATTGAATACGAAGCCGAAAGTGATAAAGATACCGCGCTTAATCTAATAAACCACGCTTATTTCAATTTAGAAAATGCCGAACAGGGCTGTGACGTACGAAATCACACATTACGCCTTAATGCGGATTTCTATCTGCCAGTTGATGGCGAAGGCATCCCCAATTCACCACTTAAACATGTGGTGAATACTAGCCTTGATTTTCGTGTGGCAAAACCAATCGCACAAGATTTCCAACAAGGCGATCAAGTGGTAACAAAAGGTTACGATCATTCCTTTATCGTCAATAAAGCATGGCAAAAGCCTTGTGTATTATTGACTTCCCCTAATGAAGATTTAAGCCTTGAAGTGCTCACATCCCAAGCCGCGTTACAGGTATATACGGGAAACTATCTTGCAGGTACCCCAACTCGTGAAGGTAGCACTTATCAAGATTTCAGCGGCATAGCCCTTGAAACGCAATGTCTTCCCGATACCCCCAACCATCCCGAATGGCAAAATTATGGCGGTATTCAAAAAGCAGGTGAACGCTATTACCAGTGGACAGAGTTTAGGTTTAAATAGTTAATCAGTTAATAAAAGTGCGGTTAAAAATAATAGTGTTTTTAACCGCACTTTATTTTATTCTCCTTATTTTAACTCATTTCATTATTATTTATATAAAGGTTAAATAACCTTAAAAAAATTACAGTTATTATTTTGTTGACTGTTTTGGTATGGTTTAATAAAATTACTATTGTTTAGTTTTTTGGTATGGTATTTAAATTTATTAAATCCAATAATTTTCAACATTTTAATAACCACAATTTTATTATGAATATATCTAGAGTGTTTGGAGTGGGATTATTTCTGGTGTCCCCTTTTATCTTAGCCAATCCTCCTTCTACAAATGCAAATGTAGAAAAGCAAATCGATGCCAAACAACAGAGGCAACAAGCTGAACAAGATGCGGCTATTTTAGCCCAGCAAACGCAATCTGCGAATGTGCGTTTAGAGGGTGAAAAAGAGGCCTCACTTGGCTTTCCACAAAATGAAGCACAATGTTTTCCTATCAATCAATTGGTGCTGACCGATTATCAAGCTGAAGAAGAAAATTCATCAGCTTCTTCCCTTAAATTAATCCAACCAAGCCAATTCTCTTGGGCATTAAAGTCGGTTTATGCTGAGCGTGATTTTGCGCTACCGGCTTGTATTGGCTCGGAGGGGATTAACGTCTTACTTCGCCGTATTCAAAATCGTTTAATTGATTTTGGTTATGTCACCACGCGCGTGGTGGTGGAGCCACAGGATTTACGTTCAGGCATGCTTGTACTCACTGTGATTCCGGGTAAAGTAGGTCGTATTCAATTACAAGACCAAAGTGCGATTCCGTTTGCCACCCGTGGTACCTTATGGTTTGCTATGCCAATGGCGCAGGGGGATATATTAAATATTCGCAATATTGAACAAGGTTTAGAAAACTTAAAACGTGTACCGAGTGCCGATGCGAATATGGAGCTTGTGCCAACGGATGCTGTAGGTGAAACCGATGTGGTGATTGCCTATAAGCAAAGCTTACCTTTCCATTTAACCCTGGGATTAGATGATTCAGGCAGTAAAGCTATGGGTCGTTTACAGGGCTCAGCCACGTTTTCTTGGGATAACGTGCTAACACTTAATGATATGTTCTATATCAGTGGTACACGTAGCTTTAAACGTGATAGCGATGATGCAGAAGGAGATTATGGCAGTAAAAATATCAGTCTCTATTATTCTATTCCTTGGAAGAACTATCTCTTAACGCTTTCCGGTTCAAAATATTCTTATCACCAAACGGTAGCGGGCGCGTTTGAGTCTTACACCTATTCGGGTGAAAGCCAACAAATGAAAGCCAATTTAAGTCGCTTATTATCTCGTGGAAGTCTTCATAAAACCTATGTGAATGCCGCGTTATGGACGAAAAAATCGCATAACTACATCAATGACACCGAAATTGAAGTGCAGCGTCGTCGTACCGCAGGTTGGGAAGTGGGACTTAATCACACCCAATACATTGGCGAAACAGTGTTACAACTGTTTGCGAACTATAAACGTGGTACAGGTGGGAATAAAGCCTTACCTGCTCCGGAAGAAGAGTTTGGTGAAGGCACTTCTCGCATGCAGATTTTTACTGCTGGCATTGATTTTACCTATCCTTTCACTATCGGCAATCAACCTTTCCGCTTTAATACCAGTTGGAGTGGACAATGGAACGGTACACCTTTAACACAACAAGATAAATTTAGTATTGGTGGTCGTTATACCGTGCGAGGATTTGATGGCGAGCTATCACTTTCCGGTGAAAAAGGTTGGTTATGGCGAAATGAGTTGGGTTGGGATATTGCCAATAAAGGACATGAGCTTTATTTAGGGATTGACCGAGGTAAGGTGCACTCTAGCCAAGAAGAACTTCAAATTGGTGATAGCTTAATGGGTGGCGCAATTGGACTTCGCGGTAAATTATGGGGCATTAACTATGATTATTTTGTGGGTGTTCCAATTAAAAAACCGGAAGGATTTAGAACCAGTCATGTGACAACCGGATTTAATGTGAGCTACCGTTTTTAATGCTCACGCTTTTAGATGAATAAATTGATTAAAACCAAACAGAATTTAAAACTTTAAAGGAAATTAAAAAAATGAATAAACGTCATTATAAAGTGATTTTTAGCCGTGTATTAAACCAGCTTGTGGTGGTATCTGAGTTGGCAAAATCTCAAGGTAAAGCACAAAGTGAAAATGTGAGCTCAGAACAAGAAAAAACAGGACTATTTTCAAGTACACTTTCACTTAATCCTATTCATTTTAGTTTAATGTTGGCATTAGGCTTTGTCTTCTTATCCCCTTCTGTTCATGCAGAAGATATGGCCATTCGTGCAGATAAATCTGCACCGGGTAATCAACAACCCACAGTACTTCAAACCGGCAATGGTTTACCGCAAGTAAATATTCAAACACCAAGTGCTGGTGGGGTATCACGTAACCAATATTCACAATTTGATGTGGCAGAGAAAGGTGCCGTGTTAAACAATGCTCGTAAAGCAGCACAAACACAAATGGCAGGCTGGGTGCAAGGTAACCCAAATCTTGCTCGTGGTGAAGCAAAAGTCATTCTTAACGAGGTGAACTCCGCTAATCCAAGCCGTTTAAAAGGTTATGTGGAAGTTGCAGGTAAAAAAGCGGATGTCGTGATTGCCAACCCAAGTGGTATCCAATGTGATGGCTGTGGTGTGATTAATGCTGGACGCACTACGCTGACAACCGGTAAAGCGGAAGTTGAAAATGGCGAGTTGAAAGGCTATCGCGTAAAAGGCGGTAAAGTGACTGTTGGTCAAAAAGGAATGGATAACAGCCAATCTGATTACACCGATATTATCGCGGAGAAAGCCGAAATTAAAGGTGGGGTTTGGTCGAAGAAAGGCATTAAAGTTACCACGGGTAAAAACAACGTTGACCGCACCAATGATTCAGTTGTGTACGTGGGTGATAAAAACACCGACAACACTGACCGCACTTCTGATACCCAAGGCGAAAACCAAAGCTACAGTGTGGATGTGAGCCAATTAGGTGGGATGTATGCTGAAAAAATCCATTTAGTGGATAACGGCCAAGGTCTTGGTGTACGCAATGCGGGGCACATTGGTGCATCTGCTGGAAGCGTGAAAATCGATAGCCAAGGTAAGATTGTGAATGAAGGCTTTATAGGTGGTAGCGAAAATGCCGAACTCAATGCGAAAAAGAATATTGAGAACCGTGGCACCGTTTATGCTAAAGCTCAGACCCAACTTAATGCTCAACACATTGATAACAAACAAGGTGTTATTGCGGGTAAACAAGTTCAGCTTAACGCAAATAATGTGGATAACCGCAAGCAATCGGATAAAGGCTCTTTAATTGTTGCAACAGAGAAAGCGAGCATTAAAGCGAAACATGTAGATAACCAAGGGACGAAAGCTGGCGGCAACACGGAACAAGGTATTCGTGGTGCTCAAGTGGCTATTACAGCTGAAAATCTTTCTAACCAACAAGGGGGCATCTACAGTGATGAGCATACCCAACTAGATGTTGCTCAAACAATTGATAACAAACAAGGTGAGATTGAAGCGGGTAAATCAATTGAGTTAAAAGCGAAGACGTTGGCAAATGAAGGTGATATCAAAACCAAAGGGGATTTGACGGTTCGTTTACAAGATAGTTTAACCTTAAATAACGCTTTCCAAGTTGGTGGTAATTTAGATTTTAAAACCGAAGGGGATTTTAAAAATAATAGCCAATTACGTGTAGGTAATAAGGTAGATGTTAAAGCGGCTAATGTAGAAAACACTCAAGATGCTGAAATTAGTGGTAATGAAACACGCATTAATACAAACACGTTGACTAACCGAGGCTTAATTGATGGTGCATTGACGGTGGCAAAAGCCGTGACCATCAATAACTTAGGTACCGGTCGTATTTATGGTGACCATGTGGCTTTACAGGGGGAGAATTTAAATAACCTTGAAGAAGGGGATAAATCCGCTGTAATTGCTGCACGTGAGCGTTTAGATGTGGGCGTGGATAAAGTTTTAAACCGCAATGAAAGTACTCTTTTAAGTATGGGTAAGATTTATGTGGGTAAAGCGTTGGATGAAAACAACCAAGCGACAGGTAAATCAGCGTATGTTCAAAACTACAATGGCGTGATTGAAGCGCTAAACCTTTACGACAATGCGAAAAGCAAAGCGATCACCTTTAATACTGGTAAGGTAGAGAATAAACATTTCTTCCTTGAGACAGAAAATGTGGATACCTCGTCTACACCGGTTTTTGAGTATCGAATTGGGAATGATTCGACTATCTACGGTAAAGACTCTGGGGTTTATAAAGTAAAACAAGATAATAAGAGTGGTCGCTGGGGACTAAACCGAAAAATAAGAGATCTTTATCATATTTTTTCACCGGATGGCAAAATCGAAAGTGATAACTGGCATGAGTATGATTATACCCGCACGGTGAATGAAACCGTGGTACTTAACCCAAAATATCAAGAAGGTAAGATTTTAAGTGGTGGCGGCATTGATTTTAATGATGCGCGTGTAGACAACCAAGACAGTAAAGTGATCGCTGGTGGGCTGATTCAAATTGCGGATGGCCAATTACATAATGATGAGTTGAAAGGTCGTACTATTGTAACGGATGCTGGTCGTTTAACGGCTTTTTATAAAGGTAAGAAAAAAAGAAAATGGGACAGATACGATACAACTAAAAGTGATACTAGTATTTATTACAAACAAAATGAAAGTGTGAAAGATTTAGGGGTATTTGCTTATAAAGAAAATGTAGCACCTGAATTTACCAATAATAGCGTGGCTAATAAAGGTGATGCGGGAGATGTTGTATTAAATCATCTGACTCAATCGTTGGATAAATCTTCGCTTTATCATGTGAATCCTAATGCACCAAAAGGCTATGTGATTGAAACCGACCCACGTTTTGCGAACAAGCAAAAATGGTTGAGTTCGGATTATATGTTCAATGCATTACGCTACGACTCAAATAATATGTTGAAACGTTTGGGGGATGGTTTTTATGAGTTGCGTTTAGTGAATGAACAAATTAACCAGTTAACCGGTCGTCGTTATCTTGAAGGTTATCAAAATGATTTAGAGCAATATCAAGGTTTGATGAATAACGGTGTTCATTACGCCAAAAAATTGAATTTAGTACCAGGTGTAGCGTTAACTGAAAAGCAAATGTCGGAACTCACTACTGATTTAGTGTGGATGGTGAATCAGGAAGTGACGCTTCCAAGCGGCAAGAAAATTAATGTGTTAACGCCGAAAATTTACTTAGCGTCTAACCGTACTCAAGTCACTCCAACGGGCTCAGTGATCTCGGGGGATAGTATTGTTGGTTCTGTGAAGGATATGACCAACGAAGGAACGGTGCTTGCTGCAAACCTAGTGAATTTATACGGTCAAAACTTAGAGAACAAAGGGTTGGTTTTGGCTGATAACGTCAACCTTAATGCTGAGCAAAAATTAGTAAACCTAGGCGGTAAGATTGTGGCTGCAGATAGCTTGTCTCTATACGGTGGAAAATCCGTAGAGCTTGGTGCAACCACAACAGAAACACAAAGCCAATTAGGTCGAACAGAAACAGGTAATAAACAAGTCGATCGCCAAAGTGAATTGAAGGTAACCGGCAAAGGTGGTGAGTTATCCATTCAAAGTGGTGGCGATATCACGATAAAAGCAGCGAATGTGAAATCGGCAGGCACTGTTGATGTAAATGCCAAAGGTAAGCTTTTGGTGACGACTGAGAAGCAAAACAGTAAAGAACACTATGACTTTAGCGATAACCATCATTATCACTTGGATAAAGAAGGTGAGGTTAGCTCTGTTATTGAGGGTAAAGAAGGCACTCGTTTAGTGGGGCAAGAAGAAACCACACTTCGTCAAGCTAAGGTTAATAGTGAAGAAGGGAGAACTATTATTGCCTCACAAGGTGAAGTGAAGCTTGAAGAAGGGCGAGATATTGAACATCTAGATCGCCGAAATAAACAAACATCGAAAGGTTTTTTAACCAAAGAAACCGAAGAAATGCGTCATCATCATGATTATGATCTTAGCAAAGGCAGTGAAGTAAATGGTAAGGATGTTATTGTTTATTCACAAGATGCAAATGCGACAGTTAAAGGCTCTTCGATTACTGCACAAGATGGTTTATTGGTGCAAGCTAAGAACGTTAATGTGAAAGAGGCGGAAAATCACGCTTATGTTGAAGAACATTACGAGAAAAAACGTTCTGGTTTAGCCTCAAGTTTTAAAGGTGGTGTAGCAAAAGTTGGTTATGAGAAAAGCAAGTCTAATCTAGACAGCAAATCCGTCAGCTTAGAAGCTGCAGGTAGCCAATTAACAGCTGGTACTGCAACTTTAGTCGCAGAAAATGTCTTGACTGTGCGAGGTTCTGATTTAAATAGTCAGGATCAATTTGATCTACATGCAAAACAAGTTAATCTAGAAGCGGCTAAGGAAATTCATCACACTGAAGTACACAAAACAAGTAAAACAAGTGGTTTTGGTTTAAGCATGGTTTACGATCCAACTGTGAAAGCGGTAGATCAATATAAACAACGCCAAAAACAAGGTGGTACAGAAACTGTTGTAGGAAAAATTAACTCTATTGCTGAAGCAGGTGCAGATTCAGTGGAGTTAATGAGCCGTGGCATTGTGCCGTATTTGGAGCACAAACGCAGTAAATCAGATAAAACTACAGTAGAAACAACAGCAAAAGTGACCGCACTTAATGCTGGCGGACAACTTAATGTAGTGGCATCTGAAGGTGATATTCGCACACAAGGTACACAAATTGCAGCAGAGAAAGGTGCAACATTCTTAGCTTCAAATAATATTGAGTTAGGAACAGCTGAGAATACTTATACTCAGCAGGCCAATACTTCAGATAAAGGATTTAGTTTAGGTGATGCGAATAAATACCTTTTTGGTGTACACACTCAACGTGAAAATGGCGATGCAACTCAAACACAAGAAGTATCAACGACTATTTCTGTAGGCGGTAATAACCAAATAGTGGCACAAAAAGGTGATATTCATGCTAAAGGTGCCAAAATTGTGTCTGAGAGGAAAAACCAATTATCTGCAGCGGGTAATGTTGTTTTAGATACAGCGGTTACTACACAAGAGACAACGCAGCAACGTAAAGGACATGCGGTAGGTGAGGCTGTTATTTCAGATTCTGAACGCTTCTATGGTTATAACCGTACTCGTTTTAACCAAGATGGTAACTTTACTCACCATGAAAAAGCGCAATTAGCGAGCTTAGGTGATAAGGTAGAAGTGTATGCCGGTAAAGATTATCGTCAAACATCAGCAGAAATTTTATCGAAAGATAAAGCGTCTATTAATGCACAAAATATTATTGTGGACTCAGCTTTTAATACTGATAAATATAAACAAAGTGAAAGCGACCTAAAATTTGGTCAATTCACTCGTGTGAAATCACCAATTATTGATTTAATCAATAGTATTGAAAGCACCATAAAAAATAAGAACGCCTCAGATCGTGTGCAAGCTGCAAATATCATGAGTGTTGCAGCACAAGCCTATAACTTGGCGTCTGCATTCCAAGGGCAAGGTGGAGCATCTTATTTAATTCGTGTGGAATCAGGTACAGGGGTGGCTCATAGCCGTAAGAAAGAAGACAGCTATCAACACACCAGCCAAGGCAACCTATTCAATGCGAAAGAAATTGAGTTTACTGCACGCGGTGATGGCAGCACAAATGCACAAGGTAATCCGCAGTTAGGGAATATTAATATCACCCATGCAGATATCACGTCTGTAGATGAAAAGGGTAACCGCTTAAAAGACAGTAGCGTAACCTTTAATGCTAATAATCTAACGATAGATCCAGGTAAGAGCACGGTAGATCAACATGCTCGTTCACAAAGTGCTGGTGTTGAAGTTGGGATGGCGGCAACAATTGGTGCGCAAACCGGTATTGGTATTTATGCTCGTGTAGGTGGTTCAAGCAGTAAAACTAATGTGGAAGGGGTGAACTACATCAATAGCCATCTTAATACTGAAACCTTGAATATCAATACTCAAGGTGATACTACCTTAACGGGTACAACAGCCAAAGCTAAAACGATCAACGCTAACGTAGGTGGAAATCTCAATATTGCGAGTGTACAAGATGAAAACAAATTTGAGACTAAATCAAGCGGCGGTGGTTTAGAAGTTGAGTTTGGCTGGGGAAATAACTGGCGTGTAAGCGGTTACGGTAATTCAGAGAAAGGGGAGTCAGGCTATAAACAAGTGAAAGAGCAAGCAGGATTATTTGCTGAAGAAGGCGGATATCATGTGAATGCGAAGAATGTTCACTTAAAAGGCGCAGCGATTACCAGTACGAACCCTGAAAATAGTGAATTATCAACCAATAAACTGACGTTTGAAGACATTCAAAATGAAAGTCACAGTGATGCTATGAGCATGTCATTTAGTGCAAGCTATAGTCGAAGCGGTGGTGCACCAAAAGATAATTCGTCATCAGGTGGGGCTCCATTTAGCCAAATTGGCTCGAAAATGATGGATAGCTTTTCATCAAATGGTCCAAAATCATCGTCAACAGACTTTGGTGGTGGTTTGCCAATGAATGAGTCTGACTCAGATAATTCGGTGACTCGTGCAACCTTAACTGAAGGCAAGATTACCTTAAATAAAGACACTGCACCGACGCAAACTACTGCGCAGGCTTTGGGTATTAATACGGATATTAATCAAGCTAACGGTGAGGTTGATAAACCAAAAGATGTTAATCAAATCTTAAGCGAGCAACGCCAAATTTCAGCCGCAGCAGGAAATATTAAAAGTGCGGTTAATACATACATGGAAAACCAACAGAAAGCTGTAATAAAAGAAATGATGGAGTTGCAAGCAGAAAGAGAAGTATTGGTTAAACGTAATGATAAAGCAGCATTAGAGAAAGTTGATGAACAATTAGGAATGCTGCTTAAAGAATCTGAAGAATGGGGTAATGAAGGTAAATATCGTCGTGCTTTGGATGCAATTACATCAGCTGGCATAGCAGCATTAAGTGGACAATCAGCACAGGGTATTGCTGTGACAGCTGCTTCACCTTACGTGAACCAAAAAATTAAAAATGCAACAACAGATGAACAGACTGGTAAAGTGAATAAAGTCACTAACATTGCTGCGCATGCTCTGTGGGGGGCTGTGGAAGGCAATGCTCTTGGAGGAAGTGGTACGGCTGGTGCTTTATCTGCTGCTAGTGCTGAATTAATGGCTCCACAGATTGCTAAAATACTTTATGACAAAACTCCAAATGAGTTAAGTGCATCAGAAAAACAACGTGTTATTGCATTAAGTGGTGTTGTTGGAAAGGCTATAGGAGGTATTACATCTGCAGCTAAAGGAGATGGGACCTATACGGTATCAAAAAATAGTGATATAGGTGGAAATATTGCCAAAAATGCGGTGGAGAATAATGCTTTATATACTAATGATATTGCAGAAATGTATCATGAATTGAAAAAGGCAAAAACAGCAGAGGAAAAGAAGGCGATTAAAGAAAAATTTGCAAGAAAAGGCGAGAAACGCCTTGATGCTATTAAAGTTCGTTGTGCTAATAATGGAGATGAGTGTTATTTGAATGAAATAGCTAAGCTCAGAAATGTTACTCAGCCAGCTGATGCTATAATAAAGAATGGGCTTTTTACAGATGAAGATATTCTTTATGCTTATGGAACAGCCTTAGAATCAAATAAGAAGGATTTAGCTTATTTAGAAAAACAACTATCTACAAAATGGAGAGTTATAGACGGTATAGTTGAATATCTTCCTAAACTACAGGATTTAGCGCGATGGGGAGTGCAGACAGGTGTGGCAAAATATCAGTCTCACCGAGCAGTATCTGCTAATAGTGTTGGTAAATCTTCAGTTACTAATAACTCAGTAACATCATCACAAGCCAAATCCAATAAAGGAGAAGAATCTACCCTTATTACTTGGCCGCGTGTAGAGAGCAATAAGGGAAAGCTTGTAGCAAATAGTCATAATGAATATTTAAATACTTTATCAGGTGCTAAAGCAAAAGATTTGCCAGATTTACGAGTAAAGATTGGAAAAGGAGTTTACCAAAATACATATGTAGATAGTTCAGGTAAAAAATTTAACAAAGTAACTTATGATCCTAATGTATGGACAAGTAAACAAATTCAAGATAAAGCTCGTGAAGCAGTGGCACAGGTAAATAATAAGGTTTATATAGGAGAAAATACGTCTAAAGGAGTGAATCGAAATATAGATGGCGTTCCATTTGTAGTAAAAAGGGTGGATGGTAAATTACAAGCTTATTTAGGTAAGAAGTAATTTATAACATTTATCTTACCTGGGAGTATTGTCTTCCTTGAAAAGATCATTGTTATTCTAAAAGAAAAGTGCGGTTAAAAATCACCCTGTTTTTAACCGCACTTTATTTTCAGCCATTTAGCTTAAGTTTTTTGCGATTTTTGTCAAAATATGCTACTTTTTACGCAGTCAATCCTACAGTAACACATTTAATTTTATGAACGAAGAACATTCGAGTAATCAAACTGAAACAACTAAAAAATCTTTTTTCCAATCACTTATTGGCCGCTTTTTCCAAGGTGAGCTGAAAAACCGTGAAGAACTCGTGGAAGTGATTCGCGATTCTGAACAAAACGATTTAATCGATCAAAACACTCGCGAGATGATTGAAGGGGTAATGGAAATCGCGGAGCTTCGCGTACGCGATATCATGATTCCTCGTTCGCAAATCGTATTTATTGAATCGAATCAAGATCTCGATGCCTGCTTGAATACCATTATTGAATCGGCCCACTCTCGCTTTCCTGTGATTGCAGATACGGATGATCGCGATAATATTGAAGGTATTTTACACGCGAAAGATTTGCTCAAGTTTTTACGTGAAGATGCGGAAGAGTTCGAACTTTCCAAGTTATTACGTCCTGTTGTGATCGTGCCGGAAAGTAAACGTGTCGATCGTATGCTAAAAGAGTTTCGTTCTGAACGTTTCCATATGGCGATTGTGGTGGATGAGTTTGGTGCGGTATCTGGTTTAGTCACTATCGAAGATATTCTCGAACAAATTGTGGGTGATATTGAAGACGAATTTGATGAGGAAGATGTCGCCGACATTCGTCAGCTTTCTCGTCATACTTATGCGGTGCGTGCATTAACGGACATTGATGATTTTAATGCACAATTTAATACGCATTTCGATGATGAAGAAGTGGATACCATTGGCGGTTTAATCATGCAAGCCTTTGGCTATTTGCCTAAACGTGGTGAGGAAATCACCTTAGAAAATATTCAATTTAAAGTAACTTCTGCCGATAGTCGTCGTTTAATTCAAGTACGAGTAACCGTGCCGGATGAGCATTTATCGGATATGGAAGGCGTGGAAGAACAAGCTGAATAAGCCACATCGTTTCACTGTATTCTAAGCCCCCTCTTTGCTGAAGAGGGGGAATATTTTTTATAGTATGGATAAAATGAATAAGTTAGTGATTTATCTTATTGCTCTGATTTCTGGTGTGATTGGCGTATTTGCTTTTTCGCCGTTTGATTATTGGGGATTAGCCTACGTATCGTTGGGCGGCTTACTTTTTGTGGCGAAGAATGCCAAAAAATCAACCGCACTTTTTGCTACTTTTTTGTGGTCGATGGGCTTTTTCTGTTTTGGTGTAAGTTGGTTAAATGTCAGTATTCATCAATTTGGTGGCGCTTCCCTTGGCGTGAGTTATCTCTTAGTCAGCCTACTTTCTGCTTACCTTGCACTTTATCCAATGCTTTTCACTTATTTAGTGCAACGTTTTCAGGTGCAAAGTGCGGTTATTTTTGCCGCGATTTGGACATTGACTGAATTCTTGCGTGGTTGGGTGTTTACCGGTTTTCCATGGTTGCAATTTGGTTATACCCAAATCGACAGTCCGTTTTACGGGATCGCGCCGATCTTTGGTGTCACGGGGATGACATTCTTTACCGTTTGGGCAAGTGCGGTTATTTTTAATTTTGTTTTTTCACTCTCAAAAAAACAATGGAATTTAGTCAGTGTGAATGCGTTGCTATTATTGGTTGTGGGTGGATTAAGTGCTTATGCAGGTAAGGTGAATTTTGTTCAACCCAAAAAAGAAGATAAAGGGCTAACTATCACGCTTGCACAAGGCAATATTGAGCAAAATTTAAAATGGGATCCTGAATATCTTTATGCCACAGTAGACATCTATCAAAAACAAATTTTGGCACATTTAGGCAAGTCTGATTTGATTATTTTGCCTGAGTCGGCATTGCCTACTCTTGAAAATGCCATTACGCCATTTTTTGAAGCTTTAGATAAAGTTGCGAAAGAGAAAAACACGGAAGTGATGATTGGCACCGTATATCGCGATGAACAAAGCGGTAAATTATTGAATTCGATTGTGACGGCAGGGAATCCTGATTTCCCTTATGAGTTGACGACAAAAAATCGTTACAGCAAACATCATCTCGTGCCATTTGGTGAATACGTGCCGTTAGAAAGTTTGTTGCGTCCACTTAATTCTGTCTTTAATTTGCCAATGTCTGCGTTCCAAAGTGGGGAAGCGGTACAACCGTCATTTATGGCGAAGCAACATGCTTTTGCACCGGCTATTTGTTATGAAATTATTTTTGGTGAGCAACTTCGTGAAAATCTGAAAAAAGAAACCGATTATTTGCTGACTATTTCTAATGATGCATGGTTTGGTGATAGCATTGGCCCTTGGCAACATTTACAAATGGCTAGAATGCGTGCGCTCGAATTAGGTAAACCATTAATTCGTGCAACGAATACGGGTATTTCAGTGTTTATTGATGCAAAAGGCAACATTGAAGCGAAAGCGCCTCAATTTGAGGAAACCACACTGACCCATAAAATGGTGCCAACAGAAGGCAAAACGCCTTATGCAGCATTAGGTAATTTACCTATTTATGTGTTGTCATTGATTTTTGTGTTATTACGTTGCTTCACGACGTTATTAAAACGTCGCTTGAACCTTTCACAAAAATAGCAGTCAAAACGACCGCACTTTTTTAACGTGAGAGGAAAATAAATTTCCTCTTGTAAAACCAATGAGATTTTAATGAATAAAAATCTAATCGAAGTCAAAAACCTGACCTTTAAACGAGGTGAGCGTGTGATTTACGATAACCTGAATTTGAAAGTCCAACAGGGTAAAATTACGGCCATTATGGGGCCGTCAGGGATCGGGAAAACCACGCTGCTGAAATTAATTGGTGGTCAGTTGTATCCTGAACAAGGCGAGATTTTGTTTGATGGACAAGATATTTGTCGTCTATCAAATCGCGAGCTTTACGAAGTACGTAAACGCATGGGAATGTTATTCCAATCAGGCGCTTTATTTACGGATATTTCCACGTTTGATAACGTGGCATTTCCGATTCGCGAGCATACCCGTTTGCCGGAAAGTTTAATTCGTCAAATTGTGTTGATGAAATTAGAAGCAGTAGGCTTACGCGGTGCGGCTGATTTGATGCCTTCTGAGCTTTCTGGTGGGATGGCGCGTCGTGCTGCATTGGCTCGAGCAATTGCACTTGATCCGGATTTAATTATGTTTGATGAGCCGTTTACAGGGCAAGATCCAATCAGCATGGGCGTGATCGTGAGCTTAATTAAACGATTGAATGAAGCACTGAATTTAACTTCTATCGTGGTTTCCCATGACGTGCAGGAAGTATTAAGCATTGCGGATTATGCCTATATTATTGCGGATAAACATGTGATTGCCGAAGGAACCTCAGAGCAACTGCTGGCGAGCCAAGATCCGCAAGTGGTTCAGTTCTTAAAAGGCGAAGCGGATGGTCCGGTAAAATTCCATTATCCGGCAGGTGATTATGTGGAGGAATTATTTAAATGATCGTTGATATGATTTCTTCACTAGGACGAAGCGTAATTAAATTTTTCCGAGCATTAGGCCGCTCAGGCTTTATGTTGTTTGGTGCGTTAGTGGGTAAGCCACAAATTCGTCAACATTTTCCTTTATTAGTGAAGCAATTACACGTATTAGGCGTACAGTCTTTATTGATTATCCTGCTTTCTGGTTTATTTATTGGAATGGTGTTGGGTTTACAAGGTTATGTGGTCTTAGTTGATTTTTCAGCAGAAACCAGCCTTGGACAACTTGTAGCGCTGTCTTTATTACGTGAATTAGGTCCAGTAGTGACCGCACTTTTATTTGCGGGTCGAGCAGGTTCTGCGTTAACGGCTGAAATTGGCTTAATGAAAGCCACAGAACAACTTTCCAGCCTTGAAATGATGGCGGTCGATCCATTACGTCGAGTGATTGCACCGCGTTTTTGGGCAGGGCTGATTGCTATGCCAATTCTTGCGCTTCTCTTTACCGCGATTGGTATTTGGGGTGGTGCGCTTGTCGGCGTAGATTGGAAAGGTGTTGATGCAGGTAGCTTTTGGTCAGTGATGCAAAATGCCGTCAGCTGGAGCTATGACATTCTAAACGGATTTATTAAAAGCGTATTTTTCGCTATTGCAGTGGTGTGGATTGCGTTATTCAATGGTTATGATTGTATTCCGACATCAGAAGGTATCAGTCAAGCCACAACCAGAACAGTTGTCCACGCATCACTTGTGGTTCTTGGGCTCGATTTCATCTTAACTGCCATTATGTTTGGGGCAGGCTAAAAGGGTATTTTTATGCGACAAACAATTAAATATGAATTTTGGGTAGGGCTATTTTTACTACTTGGTATCGCCGCGTTAGTGTTTTTAGGCTTACGCGTAGCAAACGTACAAGGTTTTGGTGAAACAAAATCTTATACAGTGACTGCAACTTTTGACAATATTGGTGGACTAAAAGTCCGTGCACCACTTAAACTTGGTGGGGTGGTCATTGGTCGCGTATCTGACATTACGTTAGACGAAAAATCTTACTTACCAAAAGTCAGTATCGCGATTAATGAAGAATATAAAGAAATTCCGGAAAATAGTTCGTTATCGATCAAAACATCGGGATTATTGGGCGAGCAATATATCGCCTTAACAATGGGTTTTGATGATGGTGAAACCGCGATGCTAAAAAACGGTAGCCAAATTCAAGACACAAAACCCGCAATGGTGTTGGAAGATTTAATCGGCCAATTCCTTTACGGTGATAAAAAAGCCGATGGCAATGCTGACAAAGCAGAACCTGAAGCCAAATAATAATCTTTATTTAGGAGATTTATGATGAAATTTACTCAGTTTAAAAAATGGTTTAGCGTAATGGCATTTGTAGTGACCGCACTTTTTGTGACTCAAACTGTACGTGCAGAAACGAGCCCTTATGTGTTGATGCAACAAGCATCAGATAAGTTATTTGCCGATATCAAAAACAATCAGGCAAAAATTAAAAAGGATCCAAACTATTTACGTACTATCGTGCGTAATGATTTATTACCTTACGTGCAAGTAAACTATGCAGGTTCTTTAGTGTTAGGTTCATACTTTAAATCAACCACACCAGAACAACGTGAAAAATTCTTTAAAGCATTCAGCGATTTTATCGAACAAGCTTACGCACAAGTGTTAACCGCTTACACCGATCAAAATATTCAAATTGAACCGGCTAAAGAAGTAGGCGACAAAAACCTTGTAAGCATTCGTGTAAACATCATGCAAAATGGTGGACAAGCGCCAATCAAATTAGATTTCAAATGGCGTAAAAACAGTAAAACTGGCGAATGGCAAGCTTATGACATGGTTGCAGAAGGCGTGAGCATGGTTGTCACCAAACAAAACGAATGGAGCGGTATCTTACGTCAACAAGGTATTGATGCTTTAACCGCTCAAATTCAAAAATCTGCCGCGGCACCCGTGACATTGAGCAAATAAGCGAATGACTGCGTTAAAGTGGGATTTAATCCAAAATAATGATAAGATAGCTCTCCAATTATCGGGGGAGCTATCCCGCAACACGTTGTTACCATTATGGCAGCAACGTGCTTCTTTTTTATCAGAAAAGCTAGCGAATCAAAGTACTATTGAATTTGATTTAACGAATATTAAACGAATTGATTCGGCTGGTTTTGCATTATTGTGTGATTTTCTACATGATAGTGAGCAGTTACCAAATAAAAAAGTGCGGTTGATAAATCCGCCGGAACAGTTATTAACCCTTGCTGATCTAGTGAATTTATCTCATTGGATTGGCACTTTTATTGATCATCATTAAAACGGAAATCCTAATGGAACTGCAAGAAATTGAACGTATTTTAAAAGAAAGCCTGAATGTAGATGAGGTTTATGCTCAAGGTGAAAATGCACACTTTGGTGTGATTGTGGTGAGCGATGAGATCGCTGCACTTTCTAAATTAAAACAGCAACAAACTATCTACGCGCCATTAATGCCTTATTTCCAAACTGGCGAAATTCACGCTTTAACCATTAAAACTTATACCACTGCAAAGTGGAAAATGGATCGTCTATTACATCAAGCAAGCTAGGATTTTCTATGGAAAAATTTCGTGTTTATGGCGGGCAATCTCGCTTAAGTGGTACTGTAACCATCTCTGGTGCAAAAAATGCTGCACTTCCTATTCTTTTTGCCGCAATTTTGGCGACTGAGCCGGTTAAATTAATAAATGTACCGGAACTCAAAGATATTGATACCACCTTAAAGATCTTACGTAAACTTGGCGTGGTGGCAGAGCGTGATGCTGAAGGTGCAGTATTACTAGATTGCTCTAAAATTGATCACTTCGTTGCGCCGTATGAATTAGTAAAAACCATGCGTGCTTCTATTTGGGCATTAGCACCGTTAGTGGCTCGTTTTCATCAAGGTCAAGTTTCTTTACCAGGTGGTTGCTCAATTGGTGCTCGTCCGGTTGATCTTCATATTAGTGGCTTAGAAAAACTTGGTGCAACTATTGAGCTTGACGAAGGTTATGTAAAAGCAGTTGTCGCAGAGCGTCTTGTAGGTACACGTATTGTGATGGAAAAAGTGAGTGTTGGTGCGACTTTATCTATCATGATGGCTGCAACGCTTGCTGAAGGTACAACAACGATTGAAAACGCCGCACGTGAGCCAGAAATTGTCGATACAGCTGATTTCCTCAACAAAATGGGCGCAAAAATTACAGGTGCTGGTACGGATCACATTGTCGTTGAAGGTGTTGAGCGTTTAACTGGCTGCGAGCATAGCATTGTGCCAGATCGTATTGAAACTGGTACATTCTTAATTGCAGGTGCTATTTCTGGTGGTCGCGTGGTATGTAAAAATACCAAAGCGGATACTATGGATGCCGTGATTGATAAACTTCGTGAAGCGGGTGCAGAAGTTGAAGTGACAGAAGATAGCATTATATTAGACATGCACGGTAATCGTCCGAAAGCTGTCAATATTCGTACTGCACCACACCCAGGTTTCCCAACCGATATGCAAGCTCAGTTTACCTTGTTAAACATGGTGGCAGAAGGTACAAGTATCATCACTGAAACCATCTTTGAAAACCGCTTTATGCATATTCCAGAATTAATTCGTATGGGTGGTAAAGCTGAAATTGAAGGTAATACTGCAGTGTGTCATGGTGTTGAGCATCTTTCTGGTGCCGAAGTGATGGCAACAGATTTACGTGCATCAATCAGCCTTGTATTAGCGGGTTGTATCGCAAGTGGTGAAACTATTGTTGATCGTATTTATCATATCGATCGTGGCTATGAGCACGTTGAAGATAAACTTCGTTGCTTAGGTGCGAAGATTGAACGTTTCTCTGAAAAGAGCGAAGAAGTTTAATTAAATCCAGATAAAAAAAGAGCGGTCAATATTGACCGCTTTTTTATTTTCGATTCATTATTTTTTCGAATAATCTCTCGCCCCAAAAATGGCTGTACCAATACGTACCATGGTTGAACCACATTTTATGGCACTTTGCATGTCATCGGTCATTCCCATCGAAAGCGTATCAATTTGTTGATGAGGGAAAGCGGCTTTAAGTTGCTTAAATAATTGTTCCATTTGGCTAAAAGCCGCTTCTTGTTCTGCAATATTGTCTGTTGGAGCAGGGATCGCCATTAATCCACGTAAACGTAAGTGCGGTAGATTTTCGATGTGTTTTGCAAGCTCAATCATTTCACTTGGTTGAATGCCTGATTTACTCGCTTCATCACTGATATTAATTTGAATTAAAACATTCAGCGGAGCTTTATTGGCAGGGCGTTGTTCATTTAAACGATCGGCAATTTTTGCACGTTCTAACGTTTGCATCCAATCGAAATGTTCAGCCACAAGACGCGTTTTATTGGATTGCAATGGGCCAATAAAATGCCATTCAAGCTGAATATTCTGTCCTTCAAAATACTGAATTTTGTCTACGCCTTCTTGAACGTAGTTTTCCCCAAATGCTTTTTGTCCTGCATGATAGGCTTCTAAAATTGCTTCATTGGGTTTAGTTTTAGAAACCGCTAATAAAGTGACCGCACTTTCAGGGCGATGTGCAAGTTGAGTGGAGGCTTGGATTTTTTGATGGATGGTTTCGAGTGCTTGTTGAATTGTCATAATTCCCTTCCTGACCAATGTGAAACTCTCTTCATTCTACACCAAAGCGATGATTTTTAGAAAAAATCTTCATTTTTTTGATTTTGTGTTTGACAAGCCCGCGCTTTTTCGGTATTTCTAAACACATCTTTTTTTCAAGGTTAAAACACAATGAAAAATAACCGCACTTTCACGATTACCACCATTATTATGACCATTACGACAATTAATGGGGCGGGTTAGTGCGTAACAAACAGGATCAAGAAAACCCGCATTCAGTTTAGTGCGGGTTTTTTAGTATTTAAAAATCACAACATCTGAGGATATTATCATGCGCGTATTAAAATTTGGTGGCACTTCATTAGCCAACCCTGAGCGTTTCTCGCAAGCGGCTCAATTAATCGAAAAAGCTCATTTGGAAGAGCAGGCAGCCGGTGTCTTATCTGCTCCTGCAAAAATTACTAATCATCTTGTTGCCCTCTCTGAAAAAGCCGCATTAAACCAACCTACTGATACCCACTTTAACGAAGCCATTGAGATTTTCTATAACATCATTAATGGTTTACACACTGAAAATAATAAATTTGATCTTGCGGGCACCAAAGCTCTCATTGATGCGGAATTTGCTCAAATTAAAGGCTTATTAGAAGAAATTCGCCAAGCAGGAAAAGTAGAAGATAAAGTTAAAGCAACCATTGACTGCCGTGGTGAAAAATTATCGATTGCGATGATGAAAGCGTGGTTTGAAGCACGTGGGTATAGTGTTCACATTGTTGATCCAGTTAAGCAATTATTAGCACAAGGTGGTTACTTAGAATCTTCAGTTGATATTGATGAATCGACAAAACGCGTTGATGCGAAAAGTATCGGTAAAGATAAAGTGGTTCTAATGGCTGGTTTTACCGCATGCAATGATAAAGGTGAATTAGTGTTATTAGGCCGTAATGGTTCTGATTATTCAGCAGCTTGTTTAGCCGCTTGTTTAGATGCGTCTGTTTGTGAAATTTGGACTGATGTGGATGGCGTTTATACTTGTGACCCTCGTTTAGTGCCAGATGCTCGTTTATTACCAAGCCTTTCTTATCGTGAAGCGATGGAACTTTCTTATTTTGGTGCGAAAGTAATCCATCCACGTACAATTGGCCCATTATTACCAAAACAAATCCCTTGTGTGATTAAAAACACCGGTAATTCATCTGCACCAGGTTCGATAATCGATGGTCATGTGAAATCTGAAGGGTTACAAGTGAAAGGGATTACTAATCTTGATAACGTGGCAATGTTCAATGTTTCAGGTCCTGGTATGCAAGGTATGGTGGGGATGGCAGCTCGCGTATTCTCAGCGATGTCAAAAGCCGGTATTTCAGTTATCTTAATTACTCAATCTTCTTCTGAATACAGTATTAGTTTCTGTGTACCGGTGAAATCAGCGGATGCAGCAAAAGCGGTTTTAGAACAAGAGTTTGCGACAGAATTAAAAGCGCATGACTTAGAACCTATTGAAGTCGCAAAAGATCTTTCTATCATCTCAGTTGTAGGTGATGGTATGAAACAAGCTAAAGGTATCGCGGCTCGTTTCTTCTCTGCATTGGCACAAGCGAATATCAGCTTAGTCGCAATTGCACAGGGTTCTTCTGAGCGTTCAATTTCAGCGGTAGTGGCGCAAAACAAAGCAATTGAAGCCGTGAAAGCCACTCACCAAGCGCTTTTTAATAACAAAAAAGTTGTTGATATGTTTCTAGTCGGCGTTGGTGGCGTTGGTGGTGAGTTAATTGAACAAATTAAACACCAAAAAGAATACCTCGCAAAGAAGGATATTGAAATCCGTGTTTGTGCCTTAGCGAATTCAACCAAAATGCTTTTGAATGAAAACGGATTGAATTTAGATAATTGGAAAGCCGATCTTGAAAATGCGACCCAACCTTCTGATTTCGATGTGTTGTTATCTTTCATTAAATTACACCACGTAGTGAACCCAGTCTTCGTAGATTGTACAACAGCTGAATCGGTCGCAGGACTTTATGCACGTGCGTTAAAAGAAGGCTTCCATGTGGTAACTCCAAATAAAAAAGCGAATACCCGTGAATTAGCTTATTACCACGAATTACGTCGCAATGCACAAGCGAGCCAACATAAATTCCTATACGAAACCAACGTAGGCGCTGGTTTACCGGTTATCGAAAACTTACAGAATTTATTGGCAGCAGGGGATGAGCTTGAGTATTTTGAAGGTATTTTGTCTGGCTCACTTTCTTTCATTTTCGGTAAATTAGAAGAAGGACTTTCTCTTTCAGAAGTGACTGCACTTGCACGTGAAAAAGGGTTTACAGAGCCCGATCCTCGTGATGATTTATCGGGTCAAGATGTGGCACGTAAATTACTGATTCTAGCGCGTGAAGCAGGTCTAGAACTTGAGCTTTCCGATGTGGAAGTGGAAGGTGTATTACCAAAAGGCTTCTCTGAAGGTAAATCTGCTGATGAATTTATGGCAATGCTGCCACAATTAGATGCGGAATTTAAAGCACGCGTTGAAGCCGCGAAAGCAGAGGGCAAAGTATTGCGTTACGTCGGTCAAATTAAAGATGGGCACTGCAAAGTATCAATTATCGCTGTGGATCAAAATAATCCATTGTACAAGGTGAAAGACGGTGAAAACGCACTTGCATTCTACACGCGTTATTATCAACCAATTCCGTTGTTATTACGTGGTTATGGTGCGGGTAACGCAGTGACTGCTGCTGGCATCTTTGCTGATATTTTAAGAACATTACACCACTAAAAAGGACATAACATGTTAAGAATTTATGCTCCCGCATCGAGTGCAAATATTAGTGTAGGATTTGACACATTAGGTGCAGCCATTTCACCGATTGATGGTTCATTATTAGGTGATGTCGTACAGATTGAGTCTATTCCAAGTGGTTTTGAGCTCGAAAGTGCGGGTTATTTTGTGCGTAAATTGCCAAAAGAACCGCAAAAAAATATCGTGTATCAGGCCTATGTATTGTTTAGTGAGCAATTAAAATTACGCAATGTGAGAGTCAAACCATTGCGTTTAACCCTTGAGAAAAATATGCCGATTGGTTCGGGATTGGGTTCAAGTGCGTGCTCTATCGTAGCAGCATTAGTGGCATTAAATAAATTCCACGATGAACCATTCTCAAAAATGGAACTGTTAGAAATGATGGGAGAGTTGGAAGGTCGTATTTCAGGTTCAATCCATTATGATAATGTGGCGCCTTGCTATCTTGGCGGGGTGCAATTTATGGTACAATCTCTCGGTAACATTTGCCAAAAACTACCATTTTTTGATAATTGGTATTGGGTCTTAGCTTATCCTGGCATTGAGGTTTCAACTGCTGAAGCGCGTGCAATTTTACCGAAAAGCTACACGCGTCAAGATGTGATTTCTCATGGTCGTCATTTAGGTGGTTTTGTGCACGCATGTCACACGCATCAAGAAAACCTTGCTGCGATGATGATGAAAGATGTGATTGCGGAACCTTATCGTGAGGCTTTATTACCCAACTTCGCGGAAGTGAAACAAGCTACGCGTGATTTAGGCGCGTTAGCAACGGGGATTTCAGGCTCTGGCCCAACGATTTTCTCCATCGCACCCGATTTACAAACAGCAACAAAACTGACGACTTATTTAGAAAATCATTATTTACAAAACAATGAAGGCTTTGTGCACGTTTGTAAGGTCGATAATGATGGCGCGAGAGAGCTCGGTTAAATAACAAATCGCTTTATCCCCTCTTTTATAAGAGGGGAATAACATTTTATTAAAACTCTATAATTAACGGATATACAATGAATTTATACAATATCAAACACCCTGAAGAACAAGTGAATTTTGCGCAAGCAGTACGTCAAGGACTTGGCAAAGATCAAGGTTTGTTCTTTCCAGAAACGATCCCCGCTTTAACTAATATTGACGAGTTATTAGCCTTACCATTGGTTGAACGTAGCCAAAAAATTCTTGCTGCATTAATCGGTGAAGAATTACCGAAGGCGACATTAGATGCGATGGTGAAAAATGCTTTCACTTTCCCAGCTCCATTGGAAAAAGTAGAGGACAATATTTATGCCCTTGAATTATTCCACGGTCCAACTTTAGCATTTAAAGACTTTGGTGGTCGTTTTATGGCGCAGGCGCTTGCTGCTGTGCGTGGTGATGGCAAAATTACTATTTTAACGGCAACATCAGGTGATACCGGTGCGGCAGTTGCCCACGCATTTTATGGGCTAGAAAACATCAATGTGGTGATTTTATATCCGAAAGGCAAAATCAGCCCATTACAAGAAAAACTATTCTGTACTTTAGGTGGCAATATTCGCACTGTGGCGATTAATGGTGATTTCGATGCCTGCCAAGCGTTAGTTAAACAAGCCTTTGATGATGCAGAACTGCGTCAATCGATTGGTTTAAACTCAGCAAATTCCATTAACATTAGCCGTTTATTGGCGCAAGTTTGTTATTACTTTGAAGCAGTAGCGCAATTACCAAAAGAAAAACGTGATAATGTCGTGGTTTCTGTACCAAGTGGTAACTTCGGTAACTTAACTGCGGGATTAATCGCTAAAACATTAGGTTTACCAATTAAACGCTTTATTGCAGCAACCAATGCGAACGATACCGTACCACGTTATTTAGAATCAGGTAATTGGGCACCTAAAGCGACTGTAGCCACGCTTTCTAATGCGATGGATGTAAGTCGTCCGAACAACTGGCCACGTGTCGAAGAGTTATTTAAACGTAATGGCTGGAGTTTAAGTGATTTAGGTTCTGGTATGTTAAGCGATAGCGAAACAGAAGAAACCTTAAAAGCGATGTACGCAAAAGGTTATTTATGTGAACCACACGGTGCAATCGCCTATCAAGTATTGAAAGATCAACTTAAAGCGGATGAAACCGGTATTTTCTTATGTACGGCACATCCAGCGAAATTTAAAGAGTCTGTGGAGCGTATTCTTTCGCTCGATCTTCCATTGCCAGAAGCGTTGGATAAACACAATAAATTGCCATTACTTTCTGATGAAATGGATGACGATTTTGCACAATTACGTGCATATTTGTTGAAATAATAAAAAAG
Organism: Haemophilus parainfluenzae; assembly: GCF_014931415.1. Taxonomy (NCBI): domain Bacteria; kingdom Pseudomonadati; phylum Pseudomonadota; class Gammaproteobacteria; order Pasteurellales; family Pasteurellaceae; genus Parahaemophilus; species Parahaemophilus parainfluenzae. Next base: position 1,074,766 of record NZ_CP063121.1, read on the forward strand.
TGCGGTTAATTTTGACCGCACTTTTGTTTTATCACTCAAAAGGGCGGGATAAACGCCCTTTATTTTTTAGGAGTTAATCTTCTTTTCCTAAGATTTGATTCACTTCACTCTTATAGAGTACAGCTTTAGCACCGAAAATGGCCTGTACGCCACCACCGACTTCAAGCACATCAATCGCACCTAATTTTCTCAATGTGGCTTTATCAACGGCTTTGACATCTTTAACTGAAACACGTAAGCGAGTAATACAAGCATCCACGTTTTCAATATTTTCAGCGCCACCTAATGCTGCAATAATTTTATGTGCATTTTCAGTCAGTGAGCTGGTTTCTTGCTCTGCATTTTCTTCGGTTTCTTCACCGCGTCCTGGTGTCATTACATTAAAGATGCGGATCAAGAAAACAAAAGAGAAATAATAGAGCAGCGCCCAAGGAATACCGACGAAAATCACACGCAACCAATGGGTGTTTTCATCACCTTGTAAAATACCGAAGAGCAAGAAATCAATAAAACCACCAGAGAAAGTATTCCCGATAGAGATATTTAAATAATCGGCAATAAAGAAAGATACACCATCTAAGAAAGCGTGGAATACATAAAGCCATGGTGCAACAAACAAGAACATAAATTCGATCGGTTCTGTAATGCCAGTAATGAATGATGTTAGGGCTGCACCAAGGAATAACCCACCAATTTGTGCACGACGTTTTTTCGGTACACAGTGATACATCGCTAAACAGGCTGCTGGTAAGCCAAACATCATGGTATCAAAACGGCCAGCAAAGAAACGGGTTCCTTCAGTAAATAAACCGTGGTGATTAGGATCGGCTAATTGAGCAAAAAAGATTTTTTGTGCACCAACAATCATCTCACCGTTGACCATTTCTACACCACCTAATTCAGAATACCAAAATAGTGGGTAAATCATGTGATGTAAGCCAACCGCACCAGATAATCGCATTAAGAAACCGTATAAGAATGTACCAAAGGTTCCCATGGATGCGATGCTTTTACCTGCTGAGACGAGCCATTGTTGGAAAGTTGGCCAAATGAGGAAGAAAGCTAATCCAACGAAAATAGCTGAAAAAGCAGTCACAATTGGCACAAAGCGAGAGCCGCCAAAGAAACCTAATACTTGTGGTAATTGGATGTTGTGATAGAGATTGTGTAATTTAACGGTAATCAAGCCCATCACCAATGCTCCAATCACACCCGTATCGATGCTTTTTACATCAGGAGAGAAAATCGGAATTAATGCAGCAATGGTGCCCGTCATAATGAGATAACCAACAACAGCAGCGAGAGCAGCAACGCCTTTGTCACGTTTAGCTAAGCCGATACCTAAACCAATACACAATAATAAAGCTAAATTAGCGAACACCACGCTACCAGCTGCAGACATAATCTGAAACAGACCTTGAAGTGCCTCATTATTTAAAATTGGATAGGCTTGCACCGTTGCTTTATTGGAAAGCGCACCACCGATCCCGAGTAAAAGACCCGCCGCAGGCAAAATAGCAATCGGCAGCATGAATGCTTTCCCGACTTGTTGAAGTTGTTTAAACATAGAACCTCCTGTTATTACTTTGATGAAATGTAACGTATTTAAGGAGAAAAATCTGTGAAATCACTCACAGTTTTAATCTAAGACGTTGTTTTGACAGATTTTTGCTTGTGTTGGCGCGCGGCGAATTTCCTTTTATAATGCTATCAAACGGATATGTTTATTTATTATTTGTATGACAACTTTTATTGCCTACGCCAATATTCAGCAACCTTTTTCTTTTGATGAAATCCCTACGGATCTTGTCCCTGAAAATTTACGTATAGAACCGCAGGGAAATTCTCGGATAACGCAACGTCATCAATGTCGTCGATTGGCGCATTTTTTACTTTGGCAGTTGCTAAAAAAAGCGGGAAAATCAACCGCACTTTTAGGGCAAATTTATCGTACGCAAAGTGGTAGACCACAATTTCCAGTGGAGAATATTGATTTTAATATTAGTCACTCGGGCGATTGGGTCGCTGTATTGCTGCATATTAATGAATCAGAAAAAAGTGTGGTCGGTATTGATATTGAATTTCCCAAAAAACGAAATTTTTCTGCACTCATGGCGCATTTTGCGCCACAAGCAGAGCAAGACTGGTTTGCTAAACAACTTAATGAGGAGCAGGCTTTTTATCGCTGTTGGTGTTTGCGTGAGGCGGTATTGAAATCACAAGGTGTTGGGATTGTAAAACTTTCAAGTGTGGTACATTTACCAGCGCGGTTACAGATCTTTTCAGATTATTGTCCGAAAGGGGAATTGATCTTTACCGATGAATTACCTTTTTATTTTGCTGCGTTTATTAATCAGTCAAAAATCCAACCGCACTTTTATCAATGGAATGGAAAAGAATTAGAAGAAAAAAATATAAAAAAATCCTTGATTTACCAAGTAAATGAATAAAAGAAAATCCTTGAAAATATTCAAGGATTTTTTATTTTGTAAAATTTGCATTGTCACTTGTATTTTCATAGACTAACCCCATTAATTTCGTTAAACTCATTAAAAATTTTAGACAAATGGAGAACGTAATGTCGCAAAACGGTCCAGATCAAGATCCTTGGGGTAAACCGGGACAGAGCAGCGGTCCAAAACAGTCGGATAATTCATCAGATAAGCAAAATGAAAATGGCTGGGGTTCGCGAGACAATAAAAATCAGGAACAATCACCTCCAGATATTGAAGAGGTATTTAATAATCTGTTGAAAAAATTAGGTGGTGGGAATAAGAAGGGTGGATCAAATAATACTTCGCCGAATATATCTTCATTTAATTTAGGTAAGATTTTACCGATCGCCGCAGTAATCGGAGGGATTATTTGGGGTGCAAGCGGTTTTTACACCATTAAAGAAGCTGAACGTGGCGTGACGTTACGTTTTGGCGAGTTTCATTCTATCGTTCAACCAGGCTTAAACTGGAAACCAACCTTTATTGATAAAGTGATTCCAGTGAATGTAGAGCAAGTTCGTGAGCTTAAAACACAAGGTGCGATGTTAACCAAAGATGAAAACATGGTTAAAGTGGAAATGACCGTGCAATATCGCGTGCAAAATCCTGAAAAATACCTGTTTAGCGTGAGCAATGCGGATAATAGTCTTGGACAAGCGACTGACAGTGCACTTCGTTATGTGATTGGTCATATGACTATGAATGATGTGCTGACAACCGGTCGTGCCGTGGTACGTGAAGATACATGGAAAGCCTTGAACGATATTATCAAACCTTATGATATGGGACTTGAAGTGATTGACGTGAACTTCCAATCTGCACGTCCACCAGAAGAAGTGAAAGATGCTTTCGATGATGCGATTAAAGCACAGGAAGACGAACAACGTTACATTCGTGAAGCGGAAGCTTATGCCCGCGAGAAAGAGCCAATCGCTCGTGGTGATGCTCAGCGTATCGTGGAAGAAGCAACCGCTTATAAAGATCGTGTTGTACTTGATGCGCAAGGGGAAGTGGAACGTTTACAACGTCTTCTACCTGAATTTAAAGTGGCCCCTGATTTGTTAAAAGAGCGTCTTTATATTCAAACCATGGAAAAAGTCATGGCAAATACACCTAAAGTGATGCTAGATAGCAATAATGGTAACAACTTAACCGTATTGCCATTAGAGCAATTAATGGGTAAAAAGACGACTAAGCCAGTGACCACTACTTCTGAAAGTGCGGTCAGTTCTGCGCCTGTTTCAACACAGGAACGTCGTGTAGAAACACAAGCGGTTCAACCAGTTCAATCAAATGAAGGTATTCGCCAAGGGAGATTTAACTAATGCGTAAATTTTTACTTCCGATTATTATGGTGATTGCTGCGGTGTTGTATTCCAGCGTGGTGGTTGTAACTGAGGGCACTCGTGGCATCATGTTGCGTTTTAACAAAGTACAACGTGATGCAGAAAACAAAGTGGTTGTATATGAACCAGGTTTGCATTTTAAATTACCTTTAATTGATAGTATTAAAGTGCTTGATGCGCGTATTCGCACCCTTGATGGTTCGGCTACTCGTTTTGTGACAGTCGAGAAAAAAGACTTGTTGGTGGATTCCTATGTGAAATGGAGAATCAGCGATTTTGGTCGTTTCTATACTGCAACGGGTGGTGGTGATTATAACCAAGCTTCAAGCTTATTAAGCCGTAAAGTGAATGATCGTCTGCGTTCAGAAATTGGTACTCGTACAATTAAAGATATCGTTTCAGGTACGCGTGGTGAATTAATGGCGGGGGCGAAAAAAGCGCTAAATTCAGGGCAGGATAGTACCTCTGAATTAGGGATTGAAGTCGTTGATGTTCGCGTAAAACAAATCAATTTACCGGATGAAGTCTCTTCTTCGATTTACCAACGTATGCGTGCAGAACGTGATGCGGTTGCCCGTGAACACCGTTCACAAGGTAAAGAAAAAGCAGCGTTCATTCAAGCGGATGTGGATCGTAAAGTCACCTTGATCTTAGCTAATGCAAATAAAACAGCACAAGAATTACGAGGTAATGGTGATGCGGCAGCAGCGAAATTATATTCTCAAGCTTTTGCCCAAGAACCACAGTTTTATAGCTTTATTCGTAGCTTAAAAGCCTATGAAAGCAGCTTTGAAGGTTCAGATAATATGATGATTTTGAAACCTGATAGTGATTTCTTCCGCTTTATGCAAGCGCCAAAGAAATAAGCAAGAGATCATGAAAAGTAAAGTGCGGTTAGAAATAACCGCATTTTTTTATTGCTTAATTTTAGAGGAATTCTCACTTATAAGATAAAAAGGCCTTTAATGCAATCAATCGAATCCATAGCCAAAGTTAATTAAATCCATACAAAATATAAGCCAATTTTTTGGCGTAATCACCTTACTTTAAGATTTACGTTTCTTTTTATGTTTATTGATCGTTTGGAGGATTATTAGATGAAAAAACTGATTATTGGCGGTGCAGCCATTGCTATCTTAGGTTATTTGGGCGTTGTGGGGTATCTACACCAATTTGATAAAGAGAATGCGACCCAACTTTTAATGGAAAATCGCTATACAGGCGAACAAGAAAAAGTGGCAAAAGCGTTGTTTGATAACAGCTGCCAATATTGCCATAGTCCAAGCACTCCTCTTCCATTTTATTCAAAATTCCCGATTGTGGGTGATGAAATGCAATCGGATATTCAAAGTGGGCTTCGTGCTTTCCGCCTAGATCGTTTACTTGAGGCTTAAAAGATCCGAGCAAATTATCTCAAGCAGATTTAGCAAAACTACAGCGTGTGCTTGAAAATAATGAAATGCCAATTGCTAAATTCAGACATCTCCACTGGGGAAGTAAACCAGATGAGCAAGAAAAAGTAGCATTGCTTAACTGGATTCGTGAAGCTCGTAAAATGTCTTTACCAAAAGAAACTCCCAATGTTGATGCAGATCGTTTAGTGCAACCTATTCCAGACAGTATTGCGACTGATGAAGCAAAAGTCGCGTTAGGCCATGATCTTTTCTTTGATGGTCGTTTATCTGGCGATGGTTCTATTCAATGTCACACTTGTCACCAATTAGATAAAGGTGGTGTGGATAGACTTGATACTTCAACAGGGATTGAAGGTAAAAAAGGTCCAATTAACGCACCAACCGTATTCAATGCTGCATTTAACTTTGTGCAATTCTGGGATGGCCGTGCAGCAGATTTAGCTGATCAAGCGAAAGGTCCTCCAACAAATCCAGTAGAAATGGGCTCGCACTCGTGGGATGCCATCGTGGCACGTTTTGAAATGGATGAAGAATTTAAAAAAGAATTCTTAAAAGAATATCCACAAGTGACGAAAGAAACCTTAACTCACGCAATTGGTGAATATGAAAAAACATTAATTACGCCAAATAGTGATTTTGACCGTTATCTGAAAGGGGATAAAACAGCTTTAACCGAGCAACAAGTTCACGGTTATGAGTTATTCAAACAGCATAAATGTGATACTTGTCATACTGGTGTAGCAATGGGCGGACAATCTTATGAGTACATGGGACTCTACGGCGATTACTTTAAAGATCGTGGTACGCCATTAACTGATGCCGATGAAGGTCGCTTTGCTCAAACTAAAGATCCGTTTGATATGCATCGTTTCAAAGTGCCAACCTTGCGCAATGTCGCGCTTACTGCACCATATTTCCATGATGCCTCAGCAAAAGAATTAAAAGATGCTGTGAGTGCAATGTTGAAATACCAAAGTAACGTGAAACAGCCTGCTCAAAAAGATGTGGAGGACATAACCTCTTTCTTAGAAAGTTTAACAGGTGAATTTAAAGGTGAAAAATTAAAATAATCCTTTAAACAATAAATAGAGACGACCGCAAGTGTGGTCGTTTTTTGTGGTTTTTAGTTAGATACCAAGTCATAAATGACTTAGTCAAAAAACAGAAAAGCTAAATTTTAGGTATAAAAAAAGCCGCTTACGCGACAATCTTCTTTTTATATTTAAAATGGTGCCCGAAGCCAGACTTGAACTGGCACGCCTCGAAAGGCGAGGGATTTTAAATCCCTTGTGTACATCATTTAAGTTTGAAAACTATTTGTTAAGTTTGAAAACTATTTGTTTAGACCAATTCCGTGTACCTAGCCAATACACCATGATCTACCCACTAACGCTCTGTGGATAGGTTAGATCTTACACAAAAATACTAGTTTGTAAAGCCTGAATGTACTAATTTTAAAAATATTTTTATAAGGATGAATAAGCTGAGAATGAGCGATTTAAATTTATTTTGCAAGGAACACCCTTAGATGCTCCTTGCATACCTATCTAAAGTAATTCTGTATATTCTCTTATTGAATCAATATTATCTTCAATATAGCTCAATGTAACTTTGACATCTTTATGTCCTAGTAATTGTTTGGCTATATATAGATTTTCAGGTTTTTTCATTAGATTTGTTGCTGCTGTATGCCTAAATCTGTGAGGGGAGCTAATAATTCCTGTATATTTTGAAATAACTTTGAAGATATAGCTCACCTGGTCATTGGTCATTTTCTCTCCTTTTCGTTTAACAGCATTTGAAAATAAATTAATGTTAAATAGTTGAGATTCTACAGGCTGATTCAATTTACTTAGTTCAGTTAATAATTTCTTTAGATAAGGATAAAGTGTAGTTGATATAGGAAGTATATGATACTCGTGATTTTTATTTATCTCAGATGGAATATGAATAACTTGATTCAGCAAATCTACATCTTTAATTCTTAATTTATTTAACTGAGAGCGTCTAATTGCCGTATAGCGGAAAGTCATAATTATGGTTTTAGTAAACCATAATGGGCGAAGAATAGAAGGAAGATGCTTTGATTCAGTGATTCCAAAGCTAAGTTTTTTTAAATCTGAAGAAGTATATACTTTCCTTTTCTTCTTTCCTTCTCTAATGAACAAACCATCGAAAGGGTTCTTTGTAAATGGAAGGAGTTGTTTTTCAATTCCAAATTTGAAAATAGTCTTTAGCTGACGAATATAGCTATTCCAAGTCACTTCAATGATAGATTGTCCAACAACTCTCTTTCTCCATTGGAGTATTAATGAGTCTGATATTTCATCAGGATATTGAATACTACAATTTTTCTGTAATTGTCTAATTGCTTTTTCATAGCTTTTAATAGTATCTATACGTAAATGACGGTATAAAAAAAATTACTAAGTAACATATCAAATGTGGTTCTATTCACTTTCATTTTCCTCAATAAGTGATAAATGCAAATTATCAATTGGAATTCTATTACCGAAAAAATAGTCGGTTTTATCAATCAAATACCCAATCAATTGAGAGGTTCTTCTTGGGCCAATAACCTTACAGCGCCAAAAATTAATACTATCATTGTTTGATTGACGGTATTTCTTGTGTAATTTAAGGTCTTGGAAACTATATTGCAAATTTTCGATATCTTTTTTAGTAAAGTTGGTAATGCCCTTACTATTGAAAAAGAGCTGAAAGATTCCAGGTGTTACAAGGAAAAGTTTGCCTTTGACTATATGTAATTTAGCATTTGAATTATTAATAGTTAGGGTATTCCCGATAATTCCGGATTTTAGCCATTCAACAAAAATCTCTCCTGAGACAGCCTCAGTTTCCTTTGTATCATCACCCACTGTTATAGATGGGGTAGAGGCGATTTTATTTATTTCGCTTTCTTGAGATGGTTTTTTATCAGTAGAGTCTTGAGGTTCTTCTACAGGTGAAAATAAATTCATTACCAAATCAGTCATATCCGTCTCGGTTTCTGAGTTTTGGGTATTGATTTGAGTGTTTTGAGAGGATGTATTTTCAGACAAATCCGGTTTATTCAGTGCACCTGTTATTGCAGGAAGCTGCATTTCAGATTCCATAATCACTGAATTTTCTTCTTTAGTATCTTCAACTGAATTTAATTGTTCTTCATTTTCAATATCGACTCGACCTAAAAATATACCTGGTCTGTCATTAAGATTTTCCCAAGCTACTTCCGGTTTAATTCTGAGTAAAGAAAATGCTTTAGGTGGGCACCAGCCTGAATCAGCTTTAATTCGACAATGCCAAATTGCTGTACCATCATTTGTACTTTCAATAATCCCCAGCGATTGCATTTCACTAAATAATTTAGGATTGTCAGCTGGAGCTGATATGCCTTGCTCCAATAAATAAGCTCGAATTTGGTCTGCAGTGGGTTTGCTCATTAACCATAGTGCATCCTCTGTAAGCCAACCATCAGATGGGCCTTTAGGTGTATTAATTTTAAATTTATGTTGCAGTAAATGACGTAAAGCCATGAGTAGTTGTTTTGCAAATGACGTTATAGGTTTCTGAGTCAGTTTTGATACGTCTCCACCTAGTGCAAGAGTTACACTATTTTGGTCTGCTTTTTGTACTATTTCAGATAATAAACCAGCTTTATCTTTATGATCAGCCATGGCATACATTAAAGCTGAAAAAGCTTCCGGGTATTCTGCTAACCATGCAAATGCTTCTTTAGGAATTAAATAGTTTGCAAGAAAACTACCCATAACCGGGTGAAGATCATAATCTCGCCCTTTAATATATTTGAATTTATAAGGTTGAGTTGGTACTCCTAACCAAGGAAACCAACGAGAACCATCTTTTAATTGTATATCTATATCAACAATAACTTTGCCAATGTCATGAACCAATGCAGCATAAATAACAGCAGCAGTCCAAGCATCACGTTGCTTAGATTGTTCTTCCGGAGCAGCATTTTGTGGCAATACATAACTTTGTCGTAATTTAGCTGAAAATGAAAGAACTTCTAGGCCATGATCAAGCATACCACCTAAATGTGAGTGATGATGTGATTCTGAGGCAGGTAATAATTGAACCATTTCAGCGTAGCGCTCGATAGGTTTTTTATAGAGCTCATTAAACATATCTTGCGTCATTGATACTTGTTGCCAAAGTAAATTTAAGTATTTTTGGCGTAATTCAGTTTCGAGTAATTCGGATGCGGGGAAGGGAGTAATCCAGCCATCATTATCTATTTTTGATGCTGAAAAACTGAGATTTTGTAGGTTTGTTATATCAGGTTGGGAGTGTTTTTTCCCTCTGATTTTATGGAATATAGATGAAAGCATAACTTATAACCTTTTTTGTGAAAGAATATTCATTTATACATTGAACTCAATAAATAAATAATTCTAAATCGAAGATAGATATTAAAGCCATTTTGAAAGCCTTTTGGCCTTTTCAGATAAGACCTTTCCTTTGGAAAGGTTACCTTTATTACATTACCCTTAATCCCGTTAGAACCCCTTTTACCCCTTTGGATTTTGATATGTTTAGTTATTAGAGCCATTGAGAATCATTCTATATTTGAATATTTCGAAGTATAAATTTACTTTAAAGTTATCAACTAACTGAAATTACTCATAAATGAAAAAATATATTATAATAATAGTAGTTAATAAAACGAGTAAAACTACAATGACCATACCAAATTATCTACTAAATAATTTCTTATCATTTTGCGATTTATCAAGTAGAGCTAACCACTCATCTAATAAAAATTCTAGTTTCAGATTTCCAACTCCACAATTTCTGATTGATAACTATGATTTTCCTGATCTGGATTTACATATTTCAGAAGCGACTATAACTAAGATAAGCAACTTTCATGGGGTGCCAATAGATTTTCTTAAAAAACTTCCAACTATTTTTAGTGAACATGAAGAATATATCTCTTATATATTTAAGTCGAATACTCAAGAAGATAGCTCAGTTGTGTGTACGTTTGATTTTGTTGGTTCTAAGCCTATAATAATAGCAATCAAGAAAAACAAACAGATAAATACCGATGATTATGTAAATTCAATAGCTAGTATTTATGAAAAAGATAATGCTGAGGTTATATTTAAAGAATGGAAACGTAAGGGGTTGCTACTATATAAAAATCCTAAAAAAGACTTGATTTTTCCAGTTAAAGAGCCTATCATAAAGGAGAAAAGAAAGATTAGGACTCAGCAATTAGAGCAAAAGGACTAAAATTTCCATCTTGGACTTAGCAATTAGAGCGAAAGGACAAAGAAAAAGCCAGTGTTATACTGGCTTTTTCTTTTATAAATGAATTTTACTATAATCAATTCTCTCCCATTTCTTCTATACTATCGTAATCGCCATAATCAATTTGTGGTTCATTAGTATCTTCTGATAACTGTGATTCTAATATTTGTCTATCCTCATCACCTAAAAATTTCCAGTAGTTACAAATCAACTCCTTTTCGCCATATTTTTCCCATACTCCTGGATAAAAATATTCTGCTTCAACGTGACAAATTCCCCCTTCGTGGGGGTCTCTTATATTAGCTATAGATTCAGTGCTTTGAATTGTAATAATGCATGTTATATAGAGTAGATAGCGTTTCATATTTGGGGCAGTATTTGAAAATTTAACCAATTCTAAACATCCGATTTTCTAGTAAGTAGTTTTATTTAGAAAGTCTTTTAAAAATAAAAACAGATTGTCAGTGAATACGAGAGGTAAAATGCTATGATTTAGTACAGAAACTTTGATTTATGTTTTTGGACTGTCTAAAAACTTGCTTTGTTAAAGTTTTGGGACTATACTGCATGGGTAGTCTAAAAAGTTTTGAGTTTTTAATAAAGGAGTTAATTATGGACTATGATTATCAAAAAGGTTTTGAAGAAGGTTATAGAATGATTATGGGAGCATCCGCATTGCTACCTCTAGCCCCTATTCAACCATTGACACCGCTTGGAAGCACTCCATTTAGAGAGGGATTAAAAGCTGGTATAAATTTAGCTAAAAGAAATAACCAACAGTCATTTAATAACATTTTTAAATAATTTTAAGAGAGAAGATGGCATTAATAGGATTTGCTCGAGTATCAACTCAACAGCAGGATCTAAGTGAACAGATTCAAGTATTAAAAGAATACGGCTGTAAGAAAATTTTTTCAGGGAAGCATTCCGGTAAAGCTGAGAAAAATAAAGCACAATTGGATGAACTACTGGATTATGCCCGAGAGGGTGATGTTGTTGCAGTAACTAAGCTTGACCGCCTAGGAAGGAGCCTTGCTCAGTGTTTGAATACACTTGAACTATTTAAGAATAAAAATATTGGTTTTGTTGCAATACAACAAGGAATAGATACCCGAACCCAAAACAATCCTATGGGGATGGCCTTAATTCAATTGTTAGGTATTTTTGCTGAATTGGAAAGAAGTTTTATTGTCGAGCGTACTCAGGAAGGGAAGCGAACAAAACTTGCTTCAGGTCATAAAAATGCATTAGGCGGCCGCCCACCTAAAGTGACAGATAAAATACGTAAAAAGATTTATGCGGATTTTAAAGCTAGTGATTCTATTTCAACAGTAATGAAACGATATGATTTATCTAAATCAACGGTGGCGAGACTAAAAGGTATTTATAATCGAGAAATAGAAAAATAAGACATTGAACTAAAACAATAAATTAATGTCTATAAAAAAATAATTATTTATCTAACAATCATAAAAGGAGAAAATATGGCTGATTTTTTAGAATTAGAAATCGTTAAATATCTAGAAAATGAAAATGCTGAAATCGTAGGTATCGAATGGGAAAATGTTTGTATCAATGTCGATAATATTTCCCATTATAAAAAGATTAATAATACACTCAGACGAACTTCAGACATAAAAGAGAATGCGCTATTATTTATAAATGATAAGGGAAAATCAGCTTTACTGGATAGTGCGTTATCAAATTCACAGAATGGCGACGCATTTTCAAAAGAAGATTTTAATCATTTTCTTAAAAATAATATAGATATGAGTGGAATCATTTTTGATGGCAAAGCCCAACCATCTCTTGATGCTATCGAACTTTATTTTAAAGCCGGTGTAAATCCATTAGGTAAGGAATATGAAGGAAAACCGATTATTTCATCTTGCGGACAATTTGCACTCGAAGGCATAACTTTAAAATCTTAGAACAAAAAGTGCTTACCCATAGGTAAGCACTTTTTTTAGTAAAACATTGGTTCATTTTCCCAATCAATGTCAAGCGGGGGGTCTTCTACTGGGTCAGGTTCAATAACTTGATATTCTGCTTCAGTATAGGAATCTGCACTCTCCAATTTTTTGTTCCAATTCCCCAATATGTGAGCTGGTGTGTATAAATGGTAATTCACCTCATCTTTAAGGGTATTACCAATAATGACTTCTCCCGGTATATGTAAGAGTGTCATTTGTATATAACACATTAATGCTGCAGTAAAATCCAAATCTCTTGCTTGAGCCCACATTTGTTGCTGAGGGTTGAAGTCCTCTTCGCGCAAATAATTATAAGCCTCAATAATCATTACACCTGATCCACAAGTTGGCTCTTGCAATGTCAAAAAGCCACGTTTTTTTATTAAACTATGACAATCTGATAGAGTTGCTGCTGCCATAAAGTGGGCAATGTGACCAGGCGTGAAATATTGAGCTTTATATTGATCACCTAAATCCAACGACATGAACACTGATCCTAGGAAATCATAGGTTTTATGCTCCAAAGCCTCAACAATAATGTTGAAAAGGCGACTGAGAGCTTGTTTTTCATCTTCATTATAATGCCCGCCAGCTGTCTGATAACGTTGTCTCAACGATTCATCTGCTTGTGCACCATATATAATGAGATAGAATTCCAGGGCAAAGATTGTAATAAAGTCGTAAAACACTTCTGAGCGTCGATATTGTGGTGCAATCGATTTAAAAAGTGCGGTAAATTTTTTCTCGAAATCCATAGATTACTCCTAAAATAACGGGAGCAATCCCCTTTGAGGATTACTCCCCAAAGGGTGGTTTATGAGAACTCTAACAAAAAACGTTAGAATAGTTTAATAGAAGCTAAGCCGCTAATTTTGCTTCTTCATTCGATGTTAATTCGAGAGCATTTAACAAGAATTGTGTTGCTTCACGTGCTTGAGAAGATGCTCGGAAAATAGCTTTTTTATCGGCTTTTAATGCGTTAATCCAATGTTCAATATACGCTGCATTTTGTGAAATATTATTGCAAACATTCACGTGCGCACAGGTAAAGGCACTTGTGAGTTCAGCTATTAATTCTTCAAATGCATATTGTTCAGAACCAAATTTATCAAATTTAGCTACACCGTCACGATTTAATCGGTCTTTATGCCCGGTGGCATGACCGCATTCATGCAGTAGAGTTGCATAGTAGTCGTCAGCTGTATTGAATTTTTTGAAATCCGGCATCACAATGCAATCTTTTCTCGGCATATAACAAGCACGATCTTGTGCTTTGTTATATAGCTGCATACCCATTTTATTGGGTAATACATCTAAATCCGGACGAGCTTGCATTTCAGAAGATTTTTCTGGTTCAGGATATTCTTCATAGTATTTTTCTAAGCCTTCACACTGTTCAATATTAAACACGTGATGACCACGAATAAATACAGATGACTTCATTTTCGGATCACCGTTTTCATCAAGTACAATGTTTCCGCTATCGTCTTTTTCTTCAAACATATTTTGTTTATAGAAAATAATAACTGTACTTTTCTCACCAGTTCGGACTTGGCCACCTAGATGATTTGCTCCTTGAAAAGTTACCCACTTGCGTTGAGTAAAGTTTTTTCTAATAGCGCTCATCCAAAGCAGAAGTACGTTGATCCCGGAGCATTGACGACCACTTTCACCGTTGCATGGAATAGCCATTTGTGGCCATCCACTATCCCAAGGTTTTTGCCATGGCATCACACCTTGTTCTAATGCTTCGAGAATTTGGTCTGTAATTTGTTGGTATAAATCTTTGGCAGGTTGAGTTCTTTTTTTCATGGTTGTTCTCCAATAAAAAAAGGGAACAACCCCCCGAATGGGAAATTGCTCCCAGTCGGGTAAAAGAAAACCTTGAACACGCCAATGGCATGATCAAGGTTTGTTGTAAAGGTTGCAGGTATTAATTCAGTTATGAATTAACACCAATGGAATGTGTTTTTTTGCTTTGTGCTTTTTGCTCTTGTTGACGTTTTAATGATCGCATGCCAATAAAAGCAACTGTTCCCATAAAAAACAGTACAAAGACAATTGCAAAGAGGAACCCATTCCAGTTTAACGTAATATTCATACGTTACGCTCCGTCTGTCTCCATTAAGTTGTTGCAATATTTAGCTAACAACACACCACAGAACCAAGCTATTCCGCCAAATATCATAATGATAATGGCAAGAAGTAGCGGAATATTGTCATTCTGAACAAACATTGCGACAAACGCAATACCTAAGATGTAAGTGCCGATTTTACGAAAATCTTCAGAAACCAGCAGCATTGTTTTTTTGTCCCAATTGGAACTAACAAGCTTGAGTAAACGCTTAATCATGTTTACCCCCTTACACTTAACAAATCTTTACGGTTTGCGTATGGCGAAACTGTAAAGAAGTGATATTTCTGTCCGTATTGACTAGGGATATTCACCATAATACGAGTAGAAGATACATCTTTTCCTCGATTTTCCCAGGCATTTAATGCTTGAGTGCGAACTTCCTCTATTAGAGATTCTGAGTCATTATGTTTGGCTAAATAAGCTAAACAACTGTTATGTAATGTCACTTTCATAAGTTTTCTCCTACAGCAAGGGAAACCTTTACCTCTAAGGGTAAAAATTCCCCTTAGGGTTGAAAATGAATAGCTTATGCAATGTTAATGCATAAGGTAGTAAAGAGTACCCACTGTACCAACAATACCGACAATCAAAAATAAAATGCTAAATAACGTTGTTCGTTTTAACCACGTTCTTTGCACATCATCAATAATTGCCTCATATTCTTCCGCTTGGCTATCTAGCATCATTTGTAATTCGCAAAGCCGACGAGCTTCTTCGTCTTCAATGCTTTGATTGATACCAGATGTCACTTGTTTGTATTTATCGGTTGCTTTGTTTTTAGCTGCAACGAAAAAACGGCCCAAGTGTTTTCCCACACGAAATGAAAATGTTGGAGTTTCAAGAGGGTTACTTGATGGAACATCATAGTGTTCCAATTGAGTGGATGAGGACATAGTCATTCTCCTAATGTGAAATAAAAAATTCCTTGGAAAAATGACATGCCCGAAGGGAATCATTTTCCCTCGGAAGGTCTTTAAGGTGGCATTCCTACGATTGCGTAGAGTATCCTTTCAGAATGCTGGATAACATTTTGGCTATGATTCTACTTGCACTAAGGCAAGGCGTTGCTTCTCAAGAATCGTGCAACTTATAAGAGCTGTTTGCACAGCGACTTATCAAGTCCAATCATACTTAATAAGGCTGTCGAATCTCTATTAAAAATTGTTTTTTGGAAATGGAGAATTTATCTCAAAATCAAAAAGAATTTTTTATATATTCCCCCCTGTCATTTCGTTAATGTTTCAACTATCCAATTTCATCGTAAGGGATGGTTATGTCTATAAAAAAATCACTGTTTCTTTTCGGTTTGTTACCACTATCAGTGTTCGCCCAGGGGCCTAATCCCATAATTACTGTTTATTCAACACAAGATTATCCAATTCTTCACGCAGAGCTTGCAAGCCAGGTGTATTTACTTGATCAAGTTGAGCAATGGGAAAATTTGATTAGTCAGCGATTGAGTGCGAATCCTAGTGTAGCAGCTCAGCAAGCATCTCAGATTTTTCAGTCTGCTGAATGGAAACAGTCTGAAGAGCAATTAAAGCGTTCTTATCAGGGCCTTATAAGTGGTTGGCAAAATGGAATCAAGAAGGTGCCTGCAGTTTTATTTCAATATCCGGGAAAAGAGGATAGTGTCATATATGGTGAAACCAATATTGCTCAGGCATTAAGTTTATGGCAACGAGAGATTACAAAAGAGGGGACAAGATGAAATTGAAAAAAATGACATTATCCGGGCTTTGTATTGCAATTGCGTTGACCAGTATTTCAGGACAAGCTTCGGAGTCCGGTCAATCTTCTTTAAACACTGCATCGATTATGGCATCAAGCGCTTCGACAAGTTGTTTAGATTATAAGGTCGTTGGTACTTGTTTTTGGCTATTTTGTACAAAATTCGGCTGTAAAATCCGGACATCTACGAAAATAAAACACTATATTCCCGAGGTAGTGGTTTCAAGTTATAACCATCAGGCTCAAAATCCTTGGGTGGAAATGAATTTCCTTAGCAATGGGGTAAAAGGTGGAGATTATCAATCACCACACAAAGACTATACGCAAGCAACATTTAAAAATGTTGATGTAATCGGTCATCCGCAGGGAGCGATTAGTCAAATGCTTAATAGTACAGGGTATTACTGCAAAAGTCAGACAACGCCTTTTGTGCCTTATTACTTGAGTGGTTTGGACTTTTTAGCGTGGCGATTTGGTGTTCCGGAAATGGTTTATCCTGAAGCGCTTATTCCAGGTATGAGAGAAATTAGAGCAAATGGAGACACTTGGGGAAATATTTATCCACGAGCGGGTACAGTAACACAAGTTCATGACTATAAAGCTTCAGCTGTAACAGCGCATCGAGTAGCGGATGTTGTGACAAATACTTTCCAACCACATGTATATATACCGATTGCGAAAAAAGATAATCAATCGAATGGTGAGTGGTTTCCCCCTCCAGTGAAAGAAGGGGATGAAAAGACACATAAATGGCAACAGCTTCACCCGGTTACTTCACAGTCTTGTGCTATTTTCCCTGATAACCCGCCAAGTATGCTATCTGAAAATGGTAGTTATGCCTGGGCATTATGGCGCCCTTACAAGTGCTGTAAAAAACGCGGACAAACATTTTTGTATAGTATTGATTGGTCTAATTAATAAAGGAATTGAGTATGAAATTAAATCATGCACTGAAAGCATCTTATATTGCTATATCGTGCGCAATCTTATCCTCAACCATGCCAGTATCAGCTTCTAATAGTAATCCGTTTGGATTTAATAAAGCCGATTCTATTTTGTCTGATATGGTGTTTTATCAAATTGGGGGCGGTGTAGGTTATATGGCTCCCCCGAGTCGAGGTACGATTCCTGCAGCTGAATTTGGGATTGGTTGGAAAGCTAACTTGATGTGCGGTAATTTTGACATTAAGACGAGTATTAAAAATCAGTTAAATGGTTTAACTGAAGGATTTAAAGATCTTTATAGTAACGTTATCGAATCAGCCACAGGAGCTGTGGCGAGTTTACCTGCAATGGTTATTCAACGAGCAAATCCTCAGTTATACGATATTCTTACGAATGGTTTATATCAAGGTAAAATTGATTTTAATAGCTTAAAAACCAGCTGTGAAGAAATGTCTAAGAAGCTTGCAGACGCAACTTTAAATGGTCGTTGGTCTCAAAGTTCGGATATGGAATCCTTTAAAGACATTACTTCAACTGAACCAGATGCTACTCGAGCTAAAAAGAGACTTGAGGAATCTCAAGGTAAGGAAGGTAAAGAGTGGGTCGGGGGTAAAAAACGCGGTGGCCAAGGACAAGAACCAATCAAAATTGTTGAGGATGTTGCAAAAGCTGGCTACAACATGCAAAACAAGCGTAATGTATTAGAATCAGGTCGAATCTCCGGTAGTAGTTGTAGCGGATTACTTTGTCAAACTTGGGATAATCCTAAAGATATGACAGATTGGTTAACGAATGTGATCGGTGAGAAGCAATTAACTACTTGTAAAACAGATTGTGGTACTGCTAGTAGCTCTCGAGCTGGTGTTGGTTTAACACCTGAAATTGAAAAAGAAAATATTAAGACGGTAACTCAATTACAAAAAGCGCTTAACATGAGCACTCCTTCCGTTGAAGTACTTGCAGAATTAAGTTCTACAACAGTTCCTGTAACTCGTGGCTTAATTGAGTCTTTACGAGAAGATCCCGATGCTCAAGTATTAGGGCAGCGTTTAGCCAGTGAAATTGCTGTAGCTAAAACAATGGAGAAAATGCTTCTTGCACGTCGAGCTGTTTTAACGGGTATGCGTGAGCCAAATGTGGCCAACAATAAAGATGCTCAAGAAGAGTTAGAAAAGATCCTCACTTTAATTGACCGAGAAATAGGTCAAATTAGAATGGAGATTGATCTACAAAAATCACTTACCGGGAATTCCGCAGTTGCAATCCTACAAAATAAAGAGCTACGTGAATATAACACTGGAACCGGAAATGTTACACGTGACAGTGTAGATAAACGGATTAGCGATTTAGCTAATGGTACGAATAGCAATGCTGCTGAATTGGCAGATGCTGACAATATCAATATTCCTCGTAACAATGTCACTTTAGAAGTGCCTCAGATGTCAAACTCCCTGTCTTACACCGGGACTGGCGGTACATCCGGAAATAGTAGAGGTAACACTTCTTATTCATCAGTTCCAGCAATTAAAGGGACTGCACTTGATCAAGCTACAGGGTTGTTGAAAAAATTTGAAGGGTTTAGTGATAAAGCATATTGGGATGTCAATGCTTATCGCACTGGATATGGTTCAGATACTATCACAAAAGCGGATGGTACAATTGTCAAAGTAACGAAAGATACTGTAGTTAGTCGCGCTGACGCAGAGCGTGATTTAGCACGTCGAACACAAGAATTTGCAAATAGAGCGAGAAATAACGTATCATCTTCAACATGGGATAAGTTACCGCCAAATGCCCAAGCCGCATTAACATCTTATGCCTATAACTATGGCTCATTAACAAAAGATGTGATTGCTGCAGCCCAGGCATCTGCGCAATCAGGCGATATGAACGCACTAGCAAATGCAGTAAGAAATCGTCAAAACAATAATAATGGTGTAAATGCTAAACGTCGTAACCAAGAAGCAGATTACATTTTAGGAAAATAAATAAAGGATATTTTTATGAAAAAATTACTCACTATTGGAGCGGTAGCTATGTTTGCAACGCCAGCTTTTGCAGCTAATAATATTTTTTCTTGTACAGCAGAGAACGGAAGCCCGGTGTCTGTAACAAAAAATGGTTCAGATTATGAATTCACTTATGGCCAGGTTTCTTTTAAAAATCCGGTAAAACAAGTTTTTGCTAATCAGGATTCTTATGTAGCTACTGGTTCAGGATTTATTACTAGCTCATTAGAAATGAGAAATAATGGCACAAGTTACACGATTCAATTTGTGCAACCACACAATAGTAACAGTATTGAAGAGCCAATGCTTTATATCACCAATGGCAGTAAAATGGATACGGTGAGCTGTAAAGCGGGTAGTGCAACTCAAAACTTTGAACGTCGCAGTATGAAAGCTTCATAAGCGTAAATAGAGATAAAATAAGCGGGATTTTCCCGCTTATTTTTTTAGTGGTATTCACTATTTTTAAAGATTTGTATTAAATTATTTAAAATCTCCTGTTCACATTCATTTCCGTTAATGATGTTCAGTTCATCATCAAGATGAGTAAGCATTTCATCAATTCCTAATTCATTCATTGCTATTTCATTTAAACTAATAAGCCATTCTTTAAAACGAGCTTTCATATCTCCTCCTGGTACGGTTTATTTTTATATTGCAGTGTTAAGGTACATTGAGGGGATAGATAAATCAGTAAAATTAGGGGTCTGACGCTCAGTGGAACGAAAACTCACGTTAAGGGATTTTGGTCATGAGATTATCAAAAAGGATCTTCACCTAGATCCTTTTAAATTAAAAATGAAGTTTTAAATCAATCTAAAGTATATATGAGTAAACTTGGTCTGACAGTTACCAATGCTTAATCAGTGAGGCACCTATCTCAGCGATCTGTCTATTTCGTTCATCCATAGTTGCCTGACTCCCCGTCGTGTAGATAACTACGATACGGGAGGGCTTACCATCTGGCCCCAGTGCTGCAATGATACCGCGAGACCCACGCTCACCGGCTCCAGATTTATCAGCAATAAACCAGCCAGCCGGAAGGGCCGAGCGCAGAAGTGGTCCTGCAACTTTATCCGCCTCCATCCAGTCTATTAATTGTTGCCGGGAAGCTAGAGTAAGTAGTTCGCCAGTTAATAGTTTGCGCAACGTTGTTGCCATTGCTGCAGGCATCGTGGTGTCACGCTCGTCGTTTGGTATGGCTTCATTCAGCTCCGGTTCCCAACGATCAAGGCGAGTTACATGATCCCCCATGTTGTGCAAAAAAGCGGTTAGCTCCTTCGGTCCTCCGATCGTTGTCAGAAGTAAGTTGGCAGCAGTGTTATCACTCATGGTTATGGCAGCACTGCATAATTCTCTTACTGTCATGCCATCCGTAAGATGCTTTTCTGTGACTGGTGAGTACTCAACCAAGTCATTCTGAGAATAGTGTATGCGGCGACCGAGTTGCTCTTGCCCGGCGTCAACACGGGATAATACCGCACCACATAGCAGAACTTTAAAAGTGCTCATCATTGGAAAACGTTCTTCGGGGCGAAAACTCTCAAGGATCTTACCGCTGTTGAGATCCAGTTCGATGTAACCCACTCGTGCACCCAACTGATCTTCAGCATCTTTTACTTTCACCAGCGTTTCTGGGTGAGCAAAAACAGGAAGGCAAAATGCCGCAAAAAAGGGAATAAGGGCGACACGAAAATGTTGAATACTCATACTCTTCCTTTTTCAATATTATTGAAACATTTACCAGGGTTATTGTATCATGAGGCCCTTTCGTCTTCAAGAATTTTATAAACCGTGGAGCGGGCAATACTGAGCTGATGAGCAATTTCCGTTGCACCAGTGCCCTTCTGATGAAGCGTCAGCACGACGTTCCTGTCCACGGTACGCCTGCGGCCAAATTTGATTCCTTTCAGCTTTGCTTCCTGTCGGCCCTCATTCGTGCGTTCTAGGATCCTCCGGCGTTCAGCCTGTGCCACAGCCGACAGGATGGTGACCACCATTTGCCCCATATCACCGTCGGTACTGATCCCGTCATCAATGAACCGGACTGCCACGCCCTGAGCGTCAAATTCCTTTATCAGTTGGATCATATCGGCAGTGTCGCGGCCAAGACGGTCGAGCTTCTTAACCAGAATGACATCACCTTCCTCCACCTTCATCCTCAGCAAATCCAGCCCTTCCCGGTCTGTTGAACTGCCGGATGCCTTATCGGTAAATATACGGTTTGCTTTCACACCTGCGTCTTTGAGTGCTCTGACCTGAAGATCAAGAGACTGCTGACTGGTTGAGACCCGAGCGTAACCAAAAAGTCGCATAAAAATGTACCTTAAATCGAATATCGGACAACTCATGTCTATTATTACAAATTTACGATTTAATAGACATATTAATGTAACAGTTTTACGATGTCCGATAATTTATAACATTTCGTACGGTTGGAAAAATGTTACTAAATGCCCGTCAGGCAGGGAGGCCGATATGCCCGTTGACTTTCTGACCACTGAGCAGACTGAAAGCTATGGCAGATTCACCGGTGAACCGGATGAGCTTCAGCTGGCACGATATTTTCACCTTGATGAAGCAGACAAGGAATTTATCGGAAAAAGCAGAGGTGATCACAACCGTCTGGGCATTGCCCTGCAAATTGGATGTGTCCGTTTTCTGGGCACCTTCCTCACCGATATGAATCATATTCCTTCCGGCGTCCGGCATTTTACCGCCAGACAGCTCGGGATTCGTGATATCACCGTTCTTGCAGAATACGGTCAGAGGGAAAATACCCGCCGTGAGCATGCAGCGCTGATACGTCAGCACTATCAGTATCGTGAATTTGCCTGGCCCTGGACATTTCGCCTTACCCGTCTTTTATATACCCGGAGCTGGATAAGCAACGAACGTCCTGGCCTGCTTTTCGATCTGGCGACAGGGTGGCTTATGCAACATCGTATTATTCTCCCCGGAGCCACTACGCTGACCCGGTTGATTTCAGAGGTAAGGGAAAAGGCGACGTTGCGCCTGTGGAACAAACTGGCACTGATACCGTCAGCCGAACAGCGTTCACAGCTGGAGATGCTGCTGGGGCCAACTGATTGCAGCCGCCTGTCTTTACTGGAATCACTGAAAAAGGGCCCTGTGACCATCAGTGGTCCGGCGTTTAATGAAGCAATTGAACGCTGGAAAACTCTGAACGATTTTGGCCTGCATGCTGAAAACCTGAGTACACTCCCGGCTGTGCGCCTGAAAAATCTCGCACGTTATGCTGGTATGACTTCGGTGTTCAATATTGCCAGGATGTCACCGCAGAAAAGGATGGCGGTTCTGGTTGCCTTTGTCCTTGCATGGGAAACGCTGGCGCTGGATGATGCATTGGACGTTCTGGACGCCATGCTGGCCGTTATCATCCGTGACGCCAGAAAGATTGGGCAGAAAAAACGGCTCCGCTCGCTGAAGGATCTGGATAAATCTGCATTGGCGCTCGCCAGCGCATGTTCGTACCTGCTGAAAGAAGAAACACCGGACGAATCGATTCGTGCTGAGGTGTTCAGCTACATCCCAAGGCAAAAGCTGGCTGAAATCATCACGCTTGTCCGTGAAATTGCCCGGCCCTCAGACGATAATTTTCATGAAGAAATGGTGGAGCAGTACGGGCGCGTTCGTCGTTTCCTGCCCCATCTGCTGAATACCGTTAAATTTTCATCCGCACCTGCCGGGGTTACCACTCTGAATGCCTGTGACTACCTCAGCCGGGAGTTCAGCTCACGGCGGCAGTTTTTTGACGACGCACCAACGGAAATTATCAGTCGGTCATGGAAACGGCTGGTGATTAACAAGGAAAAACATATCACCCGCAGGGGATACACGCTCTGCTTTCTCAGTAAACTGCAGGATAGTCTGAGGCGGAGGGATGTCTACGTTACCGGCAGTAACCGGTGGGGAGATCCTCGTGCAAGATTACTACAGGGTGCTGACTGGCAGGCAAACCGGATTAAGGTTTATCGTTCTTTGGGGCACCCGACAGACCCGCAGGAAGCAATAAAATCTCTGGGTCATCAGCTTGATAGTCGTTACAGACAGGTTGCTGCACGTCTTTGCGAAAATGAGGCTGTCGAACTCGATGTTTCTGGCCCGAAGCCCCGGTTGACAATTTCTCCCCTCGCCAGTCTTGATGAGCCGGACAGTCTGAAACGACTGAGCAAAATGATCAGTGATCTACTCCCTCCGGTGGATTTAACGGAGTTGCTGCTCGAAATTAACGCCCATACCGGATTTGCTGATGAGTTTTTCCATGCTAGTGAAGCCAGTGCCAGAGTTGATGATCTGCCCGTCAGCATCAGCGCCGTGCTGATGGCTGAAGCCTGCAATATCGGTCTGGAACCACTGATCAGATCAAATGTTCCTGCACTGACCCGACACCGGCTGAACTGGACAAAAGCGAACTATCTGCGGGCTGAAACTATCACCAGCGCTAATGCCAGACTGGTTGATTTTCAGGCAACGCTGCCACTGGCACAGATATGGGGTGGAGGAGAAGTGGCATCTGCAGATGGAATGCGCTTTGTTACGCCAGTCAGAACAATCAATGCCGGACCGAACCGCAAATACTTTGGTAATAACAGAGGGATCACCTGGTACAACTTTGTGTCCGATCAGTATTCCGGCTTTCATGGCATCGTTATACCGGGGACGCTGAGGGACTCTATCTTTGTGCTGGAAGGTCTTCTGGAACAGGAGACCGGGCTGAATCCAACCGAAATTATGACCGATACAGCAGGTGCCAGCGAACTTGTCTTTGGCCTTTTCTGGCTGCTGGGATACCAGTTTTCTCCACGCCTGGCTGATGCCGGTGCTTCGGTTTTCTGGCGAATGGACCATGATGCCGACTATGGCGTGCTGAATGATATTGCCAGAGGGCAATCAGATCCCCGAAAAATAGTCCTTCAGTGGGACGAAATGATCCGGACCGCTGGCTCCCTGAAGCTGGGCAAAGTACAGGTTTCAGTGCTGGTCCGTTCATTGCTGAAAAGTGAACGTCCTTCCGGACTGACTCAGGCAATCATTGAAGTGGGGCGCATCAACAAAACGCTGTATCTGCTTAATTATATTGATGATGAAGATTACCGCCGGCGCATTCTGACCCAGCTTAATCGGGGAGAAAGTCGCCATGCCGTTGCCAGAGCCATCTGTCACGGTCAAAAAGGTGAGATAAGAAAACGATATACCGACGGTCAGGAAGATCAACTGGGCACACTGGGGCTGGTCACTAACGCCGTCGTGTTATGGAACACTATTTATATGCAGGCAGCCCTGGATCATCTCCGGGCGCAGGGTGAAACACTGAATGATGAAGATATCGCACGCCTCTCCCCGCTTTGCCACGGACATATCAATATGCTCGGCCATTATTCCTTCACGCTGGCAGAACTGGTGACCAAAGGACATCTGAGACCATTAAAAGAGGCGTCAGAGGCAGAAAACGTTGCTTAACGTGAGTTTTCGTTCCACTGAGCGTCAGACCCCAATTAGTAAAATTTGCGACGTGGATCGCAAAAATCACATTTTTCCTGCTTAAAACGAGGTTTTAATAAAAGAATAATAAGAGTACAATGAGAGTAAGTCAGAGTATTTTAATAGGAGAGAGAATATGGACGCTCAAAAGTTTGGCCATACTGTCGGACAATTTTTTAAGAAAATTGACCGCACTTTGTCATTTCTCCCAGGAAAGCCTCGTAAAGCTGTTGTGACAGCTGCTGCTCTTGCTGCGAGTCCAATTTTGGCCGGAGTTATAATTTCCAAAACCAAGCCTTCTAAAAACATTGAATATTTAGATGAAGAGCCAGTAAGTGATACATCTTTGTTGTCAGAATTACTTGCAAATGATGATTCATCAGAAGAAGGAAAGTGGGATTATGGTTTTCAGGGGTTTGGCTATTATATTAACGGAGTAAAAGTTTACGGAGATGATGACGATTAATTATTTTCGTAAATAAAAAAGTCCATCTGTCTAACAGATGGACTTTTTTTATACGTTATATTTTTTTACTAATTTTATCTCCAAATTGCCCCCCTGATTTTTGGGATGATTCAGTTCCTTTCGCAATGGCAGCGCTAAGCTCGCCACCCACTCGAATTCCAGCCCAGGTCATTGCTCCAAACCATAAACCAGGTAAAATTATAAATAAACTCCCCATCACAAAGTTAGAAATAATGTCATCTTCTGCATTTTCTAAAAAGTGGATGTTTAGCATATTATGAGATGGAGAACTATACATAATTTCTATTAGGTATGAATCAAGCCATCTTGCTAACTCCCACCAAAATGTGGTTGTAATGAGTGCAAAATATACGAAGCTTAATGTCATTACAGTTTTAATAGCAAAGCCACTTAAAATCGTAATAATTGGAATTAAAATAATTACAGCCATAATCATAAAGGCTTGAACCATTGGTAGGGCTTGTCGCATTGCATCTAGGCCTGGGAATATAGCCAAACTTCCAACAGCCGTTCCTACAGTTGAGGTGAGTCGAGTAACCGCATTCCAAAATCCAGCATCCACGCTACCACCGTAACCTTGATACATTTTCCCTTTTGAAACATCTATGTTTTCAGAGCGTAAAAGTGTTCTCAATAAAGCTTCATCTTGGTTGTCGATAGAGTTAAAGAAATCACTCACCTGGGCAGATAAGTTTTGACGCATATCTGTAAGTAAGCGAGATTTTAATCCAGCTCCACTTTCATCCCACCATTGATCACAACTTGGGAAACCACCTTTTCCCGAATTAGGTAATGCCGCATCTCGATTTGCATCATAAGGGAACGTGCTAATAGGTTGCTGAGCCCTAAAACGAGGGTAGAGCTCGCTGTTATTAATAAGCAATTTACCACCTAACCAGGATGTTTCGCGGATTTGTGCCGGACTCAAGGCAAGTTGGCTTGTTTGTAATTTTTGACGAGCCGGGATATAGCATTGTTGCACAAATTGCTGCACTTCAGTTAATAATGCTGGGTTAGTGATTTTTTGATGTTGCACTTCAAATCTAACCTGACGTAAATCACGCTGGCAAGGCAATACTGCAGTCATACCATAAGTTAGACCTTTATCCACTTTGTGCATCAACATCCACCAAATAGGAATTCGGGCTTGTCTGTCTCCAAATGTTGTCGTAAATGGCGCATAGCCTGATTTATCCGGGGAAGCAGGAACTTTATAGCCACATTGAATAGATGAACGTTCATTGTATTCAAGGTTATTCAATGATACCGGGATAAGAGGGGCTAATGTCAAAACAACGATAAGCATTGCTGGAAGGAGTTCGATTGTGAGCCAGCGGATTAATAAATCCCCTTTCTCACCTTCATCATCCCCTTGTTTAGCTACGTCACGCCAAATTTTAAAGATCATTCCGATAAGCGGAAGAAGCCATAACCCTGTTCCAACAAATAACGCAAAAACTCCGTTATTAAGCAACCAACCAAGTAGAGTCAGGAAATATTCAAGATAACTGTCAACTGAGAATGTCATATTTCCCCCTAAGCTAAAGTAATCTGTGTAATCGCTTCAGCAAAAATTAAAATCATCGCAATTAACCATTTTGCTTTTGCCGGCATAGAAGATGGTTGGCGACGAGAAATGGAATAGACCATCAACATAATCGCACCATATAGTAATAATCGTACTGCAAACCATATCCACTGCGTTTTAATAAACCAAGCACGAATATCAACATTCTGAAGATATTGAGTTGCAAAGATGCCAATTGCAGTAAGGGCTAAAAATAAAAATAAAAGGATAGCAATAAAACGGAGTACATTTTTAAGCCATCCTCTTGATTGTGGCTTTTTACCTTGAGACATCAGGACTCCTTATTCATTACCCACAGTCTTATCCCCAAAAACTGGGGATAAGTCAGCAGGGGATTCCCAAATTGCAGCTAATTTCCAAAGCAAATATTGAATTAACCAATATGCATCAACGTGATCGGTTAATTCCACATTAAGTCTAGCTGGCCAGTTTTCGGAAGAAAACACAGGTAATTGGAAACGCCCGGAGATATTAAATAATAAATGCACTTCACCTTTATCTCCTTTAGCGTGTACTTTCCAACTTGATTGAGTAAATACACGCTGAGGAAATGCGCTTAATTGGCAGTTTGAACCAATTTTTGTCTTAATTTTTGCAATGAAATGCAGCACGTAGGCTTTCACCTCATCAGAGGTAAAAGCAAGTGATTGGATGCGAGGCCCAATGTCAAAAATACGATGAAAAGTCATATTAGGATTAGGCTGCGATTGAGTTAAGTTCGTCATTGACTGCAATCCCCCGTTTTTTGTCTAAGTCTTTAGCAACCATCAATGCCGCATCTAACTCAGTACAGTTATGTTCCATCATTAATTGTTTACGTTGTGCTTTCTCGTGTTTTTCAGTCATCCCTAGTGCTAAGTAAAGACTAGGTGGAACAACACGGAATAAGGCTTCCATATTGGTTGCGAGCACCACACCTTCAGTATATTTCTTATCTGCTTTTTTCGCAGATAACAACATCATTTTCTGAGCTTCGGATAAACGACGGAAACGGTTTACCTGTTCGACTTCATCATTAGAAAGGTTAAGTAATTCCCACCATTCAACCATGCTGAGTAATTTATCAGATTCATCAGGGAAGTCAGCCATATTCTGTGTAGCTAACCATAACCAAATACCCAATTTACGCCACATTTTAGAACCTTTAACCAGGAACTTAGCTAGAAGTGGATTTACGGTAATGATATGCGACTCATCCGTAATGTTCACGATAGGGCGGAAACTGTGTTGATATTTTTCACCTAAGGAGTTGATATGGTTAATTAGGGAAATATACGAAATCGCTAATTCTGCTTCATAACCATCACGTGCAAACATCGCCAAATCGACAAGTGTAATATCAGCCTCTGGCCAAATTTCCCCTTCACGGTTAAAGAATCGACCATTTACCCCGGTACAGAAAATATCCATTGCTTCGGCCATATCAGCAAGGCGAGATGCGCGCTCAGGACGAATATCCGGGCGACGGCTTAATTCCTCAAGTGCGGCTTTTACATCCCCGGTTAAAACTTGACGAGGTGGGGTCTCTTGTGAAGTTTTCTCTGCAGCTAATAAAATAGCCTGGCGAATAGCCGAGCGGTCAGCACGGCTCATTTTCTCATCTTCCTTCGCTTCTCCCCCGGTGATCATTAAGCGAGCGGTTAATTCCATTTCCGCAAGTAAGTCTCGTTGTTCCTCGCCTTCATCTTCATTATCGTCATCATCTTGAACTTCAAGATCGATATCCATTTCCAATAAACGATGCGCTTCAGAGAAGAGCGGTAAAGCGATGTTACTACTTGGCTCAAGAGATACCCGGTTAACCGTTAAACCGTAACGCTCCGCATAATCTGAAAACAATCCAAAAGAGTTACCTGCTTCTACAATAAACAAGCGAGGACGGTGCACAGCCATCAGTTGCGCCATTTGTGCGGTTAATGTTGCCGATTTACCTGAACCTGTAGGGCCTAAAATGAGCTTATGCGCATTTTTAGTCCGGTCTTTAGGGTTTAGTGGGTCAAAATCTAATGGGCTTCCACCGCGGTTAAAATAGGTGATTCCTGGGTGTCCCGTTCCTGTCTCACGGCCAAATACAGGTAACATATTCGCAATGTGTTGCACCCAATAATATTTGGTATAAAAACGAGATTTTGCATCTAATTGAGGATTAAAATTCATCGGTAGCCAGCGTAAATAGCTATTAAGAGGCGCAACTTCGTTGCCTTCTTTTACCGGCACTAAATTATTACTGAGTAAAACCGTTCTTAATTCTCTTGAGCGAATGCGTAGCTCTTGATCGTCTTTCCCTCTTACATAGAAAACCATGCCAGCTTGATAAAGCTTGTGTCCGTCTTTTAAATATTCAGTTACTGTGAGGGCATCTTGTTTTAAATAGATAGACTCATAGTTATTACCGACAGCTCGACTACTTAATTTGTCTAAATGCGCCTGTAATTTATCTTGAGGATGAATGACTACAGTGATAGCCATAATGGTTGATTCCGGCAATAAATCAAATAGTGCATTAATATTACGACCTCGAGTGACTTCGCCTGTCATGTGGCCAACATCTGGCTGCTTACGAATATTATCAACTACAATGACTTCGTGAGGTTGCTCATTAAAATACCAATAGCCATTTTTACTTTCCGGTGGCGTAAAAAAGAGATTTTCACTAAAATCTTGGTCTTGTAATGGTAGAGCAGAGTCATCCTTAGAGAGTGATAAAAGATCATAGCAAGCTTTATCATCGAGTCCGTTAAAATAGCGTGATGGATTTGGATTAAACCATTCTAATAACCAACGATGAATTTGAGTTTCATTTTGGCGTTCCATGGTTAATCCTGCTGTGATAAAAGCACTTTGAACACGATCACAAGCTGTATTTAATTTCTCGATTGTATCTGTCTCATTATTTCCAGCATAACGATAAATAACCATGCGTGTTTTACGCACTTTTCCAGCCCATGCCGTATTTGTTACCCGGTCATCAACAAAAAGCCCACCTGGTTTACCTACTGCTTTTAAGTGACGCTCCATTTCACCAAGCCACTGTTCTGTAAACTCACTACCGCTCGCTTCAGGTGAAGTGGTTTTAATGTACTGTCTCAGATTCTCAACATAACCGCTTAAATCCTTGTCATCCTGGCAATAGAATTGTACAACGTAAGGATTGGTATCAAGTTCATCGAAACTATCCTGTAAGGCATCTTTAACCAATGTGCGAACGCGATTAAGATAGTCGCTGCTTCTTCCCTCAGTTCCTATAGGCTTAATATCAAATACCGCACCTGCACTTTTAGCATCATCAAAAAGCATTACGCCTTCTTCTTCCAAATATTCCGCATAAGGAAGATTGGAGATAAAAGAGGGATCGCGCCCATAAAGCATTTTAACATGTTGCTCTCTGGTCATTTTTCTATTACGCATAACAGGAGTGATTTCAATCGTCTCTTCTACGTTATTGGTATCATCCTGCTGTGCTTCTTCCGGTGCAATGGATGTTAGGATAGGTTCCTTTTTAGGTTGAGGCTTATCACCCTTTTTAGCAGGGAAGAAAGCCTCTAACACGTCTTGGAATAATGCCATCGTTTCTTACCTCATCTAGTACATTCTTGTACGCTCACCCGGTTGGGCATATTGCACACGTCCATAAAATGGAATTACTGAAGAATAACCTGGTACAGGCATTTGCTCTGAGGAATCAGTTAAGTGCGGATAAACATACATCACTAAATCAGGGTTTGGTAAACGAGGGAAAAGGTTTTTCACCTCGTTTTCTGCTGTACGGGTATAAGTTTGTTGTTCACGAGATGAAACGTAATTTGGTGCATCAATAAGACGGCCATTCGGTGTCCGATAAGATGTAATATTGCTATCATTACCACCTTTATTCCAAATATCTTTCATCGTTGCATCGCCTGTTGGCAATAAATCACCTTGAGAAGTTGAGCAGCCAGTCAAAACACTACTTGCGGCTAAAATCACGCCCATCATCATTAAAACTTTCATTATTGCTCCTTAATCCAAGTTAGATTGTCTTGAGGCTTGTCCGTATTTCACTTTTCTAGACATGCGGTCATAATCAATATCAATTTGTTTTTCGATGTGTACAGCCACTTCTTTACCCGGTGGAACATATACCGCATCAAACATTTGGCCATAACGCTGGCGGAACCAGTCTGCAGTTTCTCTCAAACCGCCACCTAACGCTTGACCAAGAATATACTTACCGTTATTACCCGTTACCGCACCAATTACTGCACCGCCATCAACCACTGTTGTTGATTGAGATGATGATAAGCCTTGTGCAGCTGCGGAAGCCCCCGTTAAGAAAAAGTTGGTTGTTAGATATTCCGGAGCATTCGTTCTGCGTTCTCCAGGAATGCAAGGCACACCGTGCGGATCAGATAACCAGCCAATTTTATTGTTAGAATCATCCGTTGAAACAATGCGCCCATCGCTAAACACAAAAGTTAAGCTTTTCACATCACCACGAACACAAGATAGCGTCCAGTCACCGCTTGCTGTTCCAGAGACAATTGCGCCTTCAATATCCGGCAGTTCAATACCATTTGCAATTAAGTTATCTCGACCAATAAGCAATTTAAACGGATAAGGCTCGGTCACATTATTATCAATCGGCACACGCCCAACAAGCGCAGTCATAGCAACAGAATTAGTTAAAGTAGAGTTAGCTGCAATTGTGAAAAATGGTGTAGCGGTATTAAATATTGCATTATTACCTGTACTAGATTGCAATCCATCATTAGATTTTCGGATGTCATTCACATTGTTATCGAAGGTTTTGGGAAAACCGATTCCTGCACCATTTACACCAATACCTTGTAGAGCATTCCCTTGGCTGTCTGTAGTTGGCATATCACTAGGGTTCACCCAATTAATTCCCCCTCGAGTTTCAACCTGAGGGCCAGTTGTTGCTCCGTTTATTGGTAGAGGAGCATTGGGATTTGCCTGGGCATTTCCATTCCCTACAACTTGATTACCAGCTTGTACAACCTGATCTTTTAACGCATTAATCTCATTAATTAACGCCCCTGTTTCTGCTTGTACCGCCTGTTGAATTTGATAATCCGTATTATTTGCTTGATTTTTTAACTGCTCATTCTCTTTTACCAAGCGGTCATTTTGTAAAATCACTTCATCAAAGCGTTTGTTATTTTCCTTCACTTTACCAATAAGTGTTCTCACCGTATCTTTAGATGTATCACCCTCAAGCCCCATTGAGCGTAGCTCTTCCGGTGATAAATCTTTGAGAGAGAGATCTAAAGCATCTTCTTTTTTGGTTTCTGCTGTAGTTGTTGAGCTACTACCGGAGAAAAGAAATCCAGCCATCAGCGTCACGACAAGCGCGGTAATCCCACCAATAACATAGAACGCTTTATTTGCTTTCATTTGCATTGTTCTCTCCTTATTTCGTTTGAGTTGTCACTGTTGTGGTGACTTTTTTCAATTTTTTCGGTTTATATGAATTTGACTGAGGGATAACAGAATGATTAGGTGAACCTTCTGTCACAAGATATAACGTTGTGGTATCTTCAGGTGTACCATGCCCCCCAAGCCAATTATGCTGAAATGTTGCTGCATAGAATCGACCTTGAAGCTCTCGAGGATCTAAATCAATGCGAGATTGCCCCTGGTTTTGCAAGCGAATCGCAGTGACAACATATCCATCAAGTTGCCAGCTGAGTAATGGAGTAGCTCGCACAGGCAATGCAGGTAAGAGCGTTTTAAGCGGTGTAGGAAGGCGATGTGAAACTTGGCGCACACCTTCCAAAGGCTCAACTGAACGTAAAGGCGCATAAAACATTTGTGCGGCATAACGTGTTAATGCAGCTGGAGCGGGGAGTGCCGGACGCGCATTTGGTATTGGTTCGTTATATGCATTTGCATCTTGGCCATAAGCAGTTGTTTGTTTTTCAACTTTATTTTCATAAACAAAACGAATTGGCTCACTTGCATTGGCAACAGAATGCTTCGCTTGCACATCAAGTAAGATTATTTCTCCGGTTGCAACATCCATAAGCTGTAAGCGTGTTTTTGGGAAATCTGCAGTTGCTTTTAAATAAACCGCACCGCCAGTTGATTGAATGCGAAGCTTGCTATCTAATTCAGGTGGATAACCTACTTTTACATTTTTATCTACGAATAGAATACGTTCTTTTTCGATTTGTAAGTCAATAGGTAACGGTTTGCGCGCCCATTTCATTAACACATCGGCAGATGCCGTCATTGGTGAAAAGATAAAAGCCGCGCTCAGTAACAAAGTGAGTTTTTTCATTATTGGTTATCCCCTTCTCTAAATTCTTTTGCTTCTAAACGTAATGGAATTGAGCTGTAGCAGTTAAATCCCAATCCCCAAGGATTGTTCTGTAAATCTGTTTCCATGCGCACGATATTGACCGGGAAGCGGGTTAAAACACGTTTTACTGGTTCATCTTTGAAATACTCATCTACACTTAAATCAAGATTAACCGTCCAGCTATCGGGGCTATGAACAATCACACTATTATCTTTAAATCCACGTCCCACAATTTCATAAACACCACGTGCACGTTCCCGTAATTCACCGTTAGATAAACGGTCATAGTAGTCTTTCTTCAAAAATTCTTGGCAACTTGGCGTAATAAAGGCTTTATTTCTTTCAATATTTAATTTGTATTCTTCCTCGCCATTCTCCATCCAGCGGTTTAACTGCTGGAAGGTTTGATAAGCAAAGGCATAAACGGTTGATTTTGGCACTTCCCACCAAGGGCGTTGACTTCCCGCACGTAAATCCGGTGGGTTATAAATCATTAACCGACTTGGCGCGGTAAAAATAATGGCACATAGCACCAAACAAATCACAAGCAATGCACCGATAGCAATTCGCCCGGTCATGATTTCGCGATTTTTTTGATGAACAATCCCTTTTAAGTCTTTCATAATAAACTCTCTTATTTTTTAACTCGGCGAATAGCCCAAGTGCCTTGACGGGAGATAAAGCGATTCCCCCCTAATATTCCATCTAATTTAACCTCAATCATTCGATTCAAGTAGGCTTCCGGCTTACCTCGTTTAAGGCGCGCAATAATCACTTTGCCAATCACCACAGAAAGAATGCAAAACAACATGGCGAGAGACGGAATTAACAACCAAAAATCAAAGCCTAAGGCAAAACAACAAAGGAGGCCAAGCACTGCACCTAAGATAAATCCCATTGCTGCAGCCAACATAAATTCACTTACAGATAACCCGCCATACACACTCGATTCACGATTTAATCGAGTAGGAAGAAAGGGGATCGTTTGCTCTTTATCACTTGACATCTTGACCTCACAGAGATAATTAAAACAGACCGATAGCCAATTTCACCAACCAGAGGCTGAAGAAAATTAAAATGAAACCAAGAATAAGAGCGATAATAAATGGGCCCCATCCTTTTTTGTCATTTTCGTCAGTCGCTGCGTTATAGGTTTTAATTAATGCTTTAACCACTGTCATGATTGACCATGCTGCAAATAAAATTGCAAACAGGGTTGCCAATGATTTAGCAACAAGATAGATAATTTCCATCGGGTCTTTGGTATTGCTATCTACGCCTGGGATTTTAAAATCAGGGATTTTAGAGGCATTGATACCATTACCACCGCCTGTAGCAAATGCATTTTCAACGGATAACCAAAGTAAAGTTACTACCGCAAGAAAACGACTTGAAACATTCTGAAAGAAGGATTTAATCAACTTCATGAGATGTCCTTATGGTTTATTAAATAAAAAAGCTGACAACACATATAATTAATGCTGCGCCCCATAGAATCAGTTTAAAGAATGACCAAATGTCACCATCATTCACCATGCCTTTGTAGCCATGATTAGTTGACCACATATACGCAAGTAGTAATACGGCAATCAAAATAATGGCCAACATGATTTTCAGTTTTAGCGGATCTAAACCACTTACAGCATAAAAGCTGTCTAACGGTGAAACAGAAGGGAAATTAGCGTTACTCATGTCCTATTGACTCCGAAGATTAAGATAATCTTCTTTTAAGTTACGAATAGCTTTAGGATTTCTAGGAATAGCCCGGGAAGGGTTAATATATTGTTTAATCCCTGCCTGTACCGTAGCAATATCTTGATGTGCTGAAGCGTAATCAAAATATTCTCGACTTTTCGCAGAAACCTTTGCACTTGCAGCTGCTCGCTGTAATGAGAGTTTTGCTGCATCCAACTGTTTAATTGCTTGCGCTAAATGCTCTTGCTCTGTTGCTTGAGCACTTATAGCGCCAAACAATAACCCTATTGCTAGAGATAAACTGAAAATATTTTTAGTCACGGAGAACTCCTTACTTGAAACAGATTCCAAGCAAAGAGTGCCAAAGAAGAGAGGGAAATTTAATGAGAAACTCTTTTTAAATTCAAAACAGTTTTTAGTGATAAAAAAGGGCGCTTATTCTTGGAAAAATAAGCACCCATAATGACAACATAGAGGAATATTAAAGGTATTTTTTAAAGCTCGCTGCCGTTACACAGATGGATAGTCCAAATAGAAATGCAGCTGGCACCAAAATTATATTCGGGTAAATAGAAATTGGGATAGAAAGATACAATACCCATGCCGACAACATAATCGGGCCAATTAATCGACGTGCATGATGATAAAGAAAACTAGATTCTCTGCCCGCACCAAATTTGCGACGGTCACGCATCATTAACCCTTCAGTAAAGCCCGCAAATGCGGCTAACAAAAAGAGTGGGGAAGTAAAAACAATCACTACAAGTCGAATAACAAAGGTGATAAAAACATAAATCACTGACTCAATATAAGCTCGCCCATAATGATACACCCACAAACCTACGCCACTATGCTCACGAGGGTTGGCTAACCAATCTTTTACACCTGTTTTCACAAAAAGCCATTCATGTAATGACAAAATAAGACCTTCAGCCAGCTCTTTTGGAGAATGATAGAAAAGACCTCTCGTTAGACTATCAGAAAGCCATCCAAGCTCAGTTAGCATCATTTTTTGACTGTGTAAATGACCTTCTTCAGGCCATAAAAATGCAATACCTAACCATTCAAGAATAATACTCAAAATCAGGGAACCCAATAAGGCGGCTAATACCGCATTAATGTAGTAAAAAAGACCCTTTTTCTTTTTTTTGACTTGTTGTTCTGCCATTACTGTAATGTTCCCGCTGGAGATAATTTACAGTGAAAGAAAAGATAACCTTTTACTTCACCGTCTAAAAAAATTTGAATTGCCTGGATGCCATTTTCAGATTTTTTTACATCATTAGCCGTCCAAAGTGAGATGCCTTTATTTGCATACTTTTTCGCAAATTCATGTGTGGTATAACGCTGATTATTCCAATCTTCCAAATAAGGTAAAAAGTAATCAAGTAATTCATCAGCGTTTTCCAGCCCACAAGAACAGCTAGTGACTGAATTGAAATCTACGCTCATATCCGGAATATCAAGCAAGTTCATATCCGGCTGATTAATTATCTGTGTCATCAAAATCATCCTCATCTGTATCATCATTCTGATCAATATCTTCATCTTCCATATCTTCAGCAACTGGAGCTTCAACATCCCCGAAAAGCATTTCTTCTCCTGCGTGTGAAGGCGCTCGATTTAATGACATTGACTGAAAAGCGGTTGCTATATCTTGACTTGGCGCATAATCAGAAAATGCAGATTGCCACCAATTTGGAGAAATATGGTAGTTTTTGCGCATATAAGCCGTCAATTCTTGAAGTGATTCCGGCATCACATCATCTTTATCAACCGCAGGTAAAGGCATTCTTAATTTATAAAGCGTACTTCCTTCAAGAAGAGCAAATGCCTGACCTTTTGGTAGATTTGTAATATGTGCTGGCGATAACATTGGCACCATTTTTTCAGAAATACGTTCACCAGTATTAGACGTAAACGCCTTGCCATCATCCGGATTGCTGTTATCTGTCGTACTTGATGTCACCATGCTTTGATAAATTGTGACATCGTTGAGCTGACGCGTTAAAAACTCTGCAGTGGCCGGCTCTTTTACCCGGAACATTAAAAGTGTATTGAAGTTACCTGTTGTTTGTCCCGTTTTCGCTTTACTTCCAATACGAGCTTCAATATCTGAAAGTGTTTGAGTATAGGCTGTTACCTGCATTCCCGCACCACGACCTTTATTGATCAGTGGAATGAATTCATCCCCCATTAATTCATTAAACTCATCGCAATGAAGGTTGATTTTAGGCGGTTTGCTTTTAGTTTTAAATGCATCCGGCAACCCCTCATCTACGCCAAATTTATAAATATGACCAGCCATTGATACCAAATCAGCAAACATACTATTACCCACAGCTGCAGCGACAGTCGCATCAGATAGCGCGTCTAAACCAACGTAAACAATCCCTCTTTTACGAATAATAGATTCCCAATCAAAGATAGGGCGCTCATCATGAATATCAGTGTAATCAGGCGAGAGAAGCTCTGCAGTTTTACCTGTAGTGAGTTTTTCAAGTAACGGTAAAAGCGATGCCACAATTTTATCAAAATAGGTTTTATCGTAACGTACCGCACTTGATAATCCTTCAAGCACTGGGTCAAAAATCTTATTTTCTAAAATGTATTGGTTAATAACAGCAATCAGCGGTCTATCTTTCATCGAGAACGGTAAATTTTTTACATCTAAGTTAGCCGCAACCGAAGCCAACGTTGGCCATATTTTCTTATCGACAGCATCGAAATGAAGTTTGGCGTAGTCTAAGAAAAGTGCATCAATATTTTGTACAAAACGCGAGATTTGCACATAGTCCGGGCGTTTTCCCATTTCAACCAATGCACGGGAGACAATATTCACAAAACGCCACGCAAACTCTTTAAATGCTGCGCTATTTCCTGCACCACTTAATTGCCCGGAAATGCGTCCTGCCACCTCTGAAATTCGACCAAATCGACCAACCGGGTTATAACGAGCAGATATTTCAGGATGGCCTAGGTGAAATACATAAAATTCATTTTCACGCCCAGCACGTTTCGCTTCAGCATACATTCGCTTTAACATGTCAGGGTCGCCTTTCGGATCGAAAAAGACAACCACTTCACGCTCTTCAGGTGTTTTGCCTCGATGTATATCTTGTGTCACAAGCACTTCAGCAAAACGCGTTTTCCCTACACCAGTCGTACCAAATACTAAGGTATGACCGCCACGGTCGCCTAATGGAAGCATAATATCGCGTTCATTCGGCTCTACACCATGCATTACTGGAATACCGCCAACTGGCGGTAGCGGTCTTACTGGATTTAATGGAGAGTCCATTGAAGTGAGTCGAGATAACCAATTATCATGCACTTTTTCATAATCACGAGCGGCTTTAAACCACTTTCCATTTTTCCAATAAATCTGCCCATTTGCAGAGAAGCAGTCATAAAGACGTTGCGTATGCTTAGGCTCCCATTCAAAGCCTCGTCCTAAGAACAAGGCTTTTTTACTTACTGGAATTTGACGACTGGTCAAAGCATAGTGAGGGAGTCTGCGTAAATTTCGGTGATAGCGTACAATTTCCATTCCTTGACGAAAACGCATAATTCCCATACCTGCGAAAGCTGCCCCTAATCCATATCCAATAAGAGGATTTAATGCGAGCGACCAAGGCGCACCGCAACAAACAAAAGCACAAGTACCATGGACGGCAGCTGGGAAAAACTCAACAGGCGGTCTAAGCAAGCCTTCTAAAACGTGTTTTTGACTCATTGCGACAATCCTTCTGAAGTCAATAAAGCAGGGTAGTGAGCAAGATTCAATCTTGAAGCTAAGTCATCCCCTGGCGTTGGCATTAAGGTTAAATCCGGTGCTAATTGGCGTAACTCACTTAATTCGTTTGTTGTTTTAACGCTTACTACAAGTCCCATTGCTCCAATTTTTTTAAGGTAATTATAATTAGCGTGTAGCCAATTTTTAGATAAGTTATCTGTTCCAATAAGAAAAATAGGTAACATTCCAGGAAGATTCATTCGAACTGGTTGTATTTGGCCCGGTGTCATTCTATGTGAGATAACAGGTAAAATATCCGCTTCGGTCAATGTTGAAGGAACGCTGTTAGGGTAGGCTTGAACCATTGATTCGTCCGGTTGCAATGCTTCATAAAAACGGACTGCACTTTCTCCGCCAAAATCCCCAATAACTTTTAATTCAGCTTGAGCTTGAGTCACAACACCTAAACAGATCAAGGAAAGAAAAAAGGATTTATACTGCATAATTCTGTTCTCGTATTAATTGGTTGGATTTTGCCAACGAATAGCTTGTTGGTTGGTTTGATTTGACGCTGGCTCAACCCAACGCATAGCGGTTTCTGTTGGTGAAACCCAGTGTAAATTAGTTGGCAATGGTTTATTCTCAATCTGATAACGAGGTGAAGCGGAAGAACGCTGGAAATTGGCTATTTGTTTACTGACATTAAAACGCTCACTTTGATAAACAAGAAAGCCTTGTACCGACATTCCTTTTTTCATCCCGTTGCGCTTCATATTTAGAATATCTTCACGTGTTGCTCTACCTTGTAGCGCTCGATGTAAACCATCTATACCGATATTATGAGCAAGATATAAATTTTCATGGGATGGTTTTATGCCCCGCTCAAAAAACTGATTGATATGCCATCTCGCATAAAGTGCGGTTGCTAAAGTGTTTATCCGATTATTTTTGCGCGGGTCAAAAGGCGTATCTCGATTATAACGAGTGATCATTGTCATCCCTAAAGCTCGCCCCTCATCTGTTGTGGCAAGCCAATTCCAAGTGCCCCGGGTAAATTGCCCCACACCGGTTGCCCCGGTTGGGGAAACATTTCCATACCACCCATCTTCAATTTTCACTAAACCACGTAACATCGCTTCATCGACCTGGTAGCGATTAGATGCATCTTTAATATAGCCATCAATATCAGTTCCAAAGCCATTAAATGCAACGGAGTGAGTCGCAACTCCAAGACCGATTAAGCTAAATACGATTTTTAATAGACGATTTGTTGCCATTGCCCATCCTGTTGAATTTGGAATGCAGCAGGCATTTTGCCATCTGCATACTGTAACCAGGCTCCATTATCATGATTAAGGGTAATTAATTTTCTATTCACTTTATTTGGGTCGATGTTATGTTTTTTCGCCCAATTATAGATTTGCTCATTATTCTTCACGCCAACAAAATAAATATCTATAGGCGTTTTATCATTCACATATTGCAATACACGATCAGCATTCGCTTCACATTTGTCACAATTTTCTAGGCGAGTAAAATAAATCACCCGTCCAAACCGCTCTGAAATATGAGGTTCAACCTTAAATGGTTGCTCATTTGGATACATTTCAGCAAATACGCGATCATAAGTGCGTTGGAACTGCAGCTCTCGCTCCATGCGGTCGTGCATTTTTTTTGCCAGTAGTCGAGCATAACGCTCTCTTTCCTGCTCATTTCGAGACTCCACACCAAGCGAGGTTAAAGGGTCAAGACCTGGCGACCATATACCACGAGCACCTTGATTTAGCTCTTGGTAGCGTTGCCATTCTTGCTCAGTTAAACCCCACTCTTGAGACTTAGCTAATAACTCTTGTTGATTTAATTTATTTGTCACCAAGTTTTGTTGATTGAGGGATTGAGTAGCAAGTGTATTAGCCGCAGTGACTTCAGCAAATACAGCAGTAGAAAACATCCCTAATATCATCGCTACATAGGATATTTTTTTGACATGATTCATTGCTTATTCCTCGATGATTTCTGTTGTGGTTGTTGTCGTTGTTGTGGTTTCTACTTTCGGCTTTTCCCCTGTAGCACGTTCCGGTACAGCTGGGCGTAATTTAAAACAAACGGTACGAGAAACGTCATTGATAGTAATTTCATAAGCCGGCCCCGCTAACATTTGAAGGGCATCACGTAAAGCCATCGGGCCAAATTGATAATGTACTTTTGGTAATGGACGGGAATAAAGCGTAGAAAGTGTTGGTTCATTCTGACCAAAGCCATGACAAAGTGAAAGGCCTGTATCTTTTAATGTGGTACGTAATCCTTGTTCAACAGTTGCGGTCAAGGCACGTTTCTTTTTGCCTAACATATTGACGGAGACACTTTGGTCAAGAAGGTATTTTTGACCTTCTTCCGGAGAAAAATTAATTAAAGTATAACGACCTTCACGTAACACTTCTGTACGTTCAGGTTGATAGTCTGTGTAAATATCCGGACGGACTATGCGATCTTCCGGTTGTAAGACTTGATGTTGACCTTGTTGAATACTTGGATTTTCTAATGCTTGTTGTTCATCGGCTGTTTGTCTGTGCGCACAACCTGAAAGCACAACCAATGCAAACGTGGTTAATAGAATTTTTTTCATGATGAGGCTCCAATTAAGGTATTTAAATAATGTCTTAATATGGATAACTCTCAACTGAATTTGAATAATTTATTCTTCTTGAAGTAAAGATAGAAAAATTAGCTGATAAAAATATATTTTATTCCAACAATAATTGTTAAATGAACTGGGTAAAAAAGGTAAAAGAAAGCCTTAGGCATACGAGAGATTGAGAGATTACATTGACGAAGGCCTTTAGGGTGAAGAATAAATATTATTGTACCAATTACAACAGCGACGACACTAACTGTTTCAACAATAGTTTCCCCGAAATTATCAATAAAACTGTGATTGACGAAAAGTGCGAGCAATACACAGGTTAGCATCGTAATAAGACGATATTGAGTATCTTTTGTTTGCAAAAATAGGTAACAACCAATGCAATATGAAAGCCCAGGTAAACCATAATCAGAGAGTGCGGAAAGAATAATAAAAAAGCCCAATCCAAAAAACATGACCCAGCTATTTAAGTCTTGACGGTTTTTATATACCCATATTACCCCGATTACAGACAAAAACTGAAATAGGACATTTAAACGGTCATAATTAGGCTCGAAAAGCGTAAAACTGATTTCAGATAAAAATGCGGTTGCTATCATCCAAGTGAAATAACTTTTAAAGTTCACGTTATCTCGAGATAAATTAAGCGCGATGATAAATCCAAACGCCACGTAGGAAAATCGACCAATCACCCGGCACCAGGATAGAGCAGGGTAAGCATTTGAAAAGGCTACACCAATATGATCGATAATCATTGTAATGAGTGCTAACCATTTTAGACATTCAGTTTGAGAAGAGGTTAAATAAGGCATCGTTATACTATTAAAAAGAGTTTTATTTATCATACCCTAAAAAGGAAAAGCCTATCTACTTTATGTAGATAGGCTTTCAAGGTAAATAGATTAATATTCATATCCGAGCATAATCGTTGTAGAACTACGATCTGCTTCAGTGATGATAAAAACACTTTCTCCATCAACAAAATGCTGGCTCACAATGCGTTTATCCTTCTCTACGGCATGATCGTTTTCAATCCAATCTTCAACGCTGGTAGCACCCCAATCATAACTTAATTGTTTTTCAATTAAGCGATGAATGGTTGGCATTCCCAATAACTGTTTAGCGCAGATAGTACACGAAACATCCCCTAACTTAAGTGGTGTTCTTTTTGATTGATATATATCCCAATCAAAGTGTCCTCTTTGCTCATCTTCACTTTCATCAGAAAAAGAAATCTTAGTTGTTCGATTCCCGTCATCATCTACTGAAGTAGAGAGTTGAATGGTGTCTTTACCATTATCTGCTTGATAGAAATTCATGACAATTTCTGCAAGCGGATGTGGCGGTTTTTCAATCCAATCTTTATTCCCCAGCATGATAATGCAGCCATTTTGATGCCACGAGATGACCTCATTGATCTTTTCGGTAGTTAATTCCGCTAAGATACGACGAGAGACGAAGATTTTTCCAAGTTCTAAAATACGATTTTCCTTACACATAAGTGTTTCTCCTAAATTTTTAAAATGTAAAAAGTAAAGGGGATAACACTGCCATTGAGGGTGTTATCCCCCAATGGGTGAAAGGTTGTTAGCTAAATAAGATGATTATCAGTAAAGCAAAAAGACGCAGAACCAGAAACGATAAAGTGATCAAGTAATTTAATTTCCATTAATTCACAAGCTTCCTTTAATCTCTTGGTTATATATTTGTCAGCATCACTAGGCTCAACATTTCCAGTTGGATGATTGTGCCCAATGATAATTGCTGATGCATTTAGCTTTAATGCCTGTCGAATAATCTCCCGAATCGACACAGAAATTTCTGAAACAGATCCTTGAAACATCACCTCAGATTTAATCAATCTGTGGATTCTATCCAAGAAAAGTACCACGAAATTTTCTCTTTCTTCATTACCTATAATGGTTTGAAAATAGAGTTTAGCTATGGATGGCTCAGTAAATTCCTGTGCACCTTGGTAAAAGGGCTTTTTTTCCATCACTTTAGTTAAAATAACCTGTGCCTGTTCTAAAATAGCTTGTTGTTGCTCGTTTAATTCAAACATTCGATATTCCTTCTTAAATAGGGAATATCGCCCATAAGGGATATATCCCCTATGGGTGAAAGTGCGGTCAAATTAACACACACTTTAATGGTACATAGTTTTAATAGAGTCCACTTTATTTAAAAAGTCTGACTTGCATTACGCCCAAAGTAATTCGGCTAATTTTACTTTTTTCTCAAGCTCATTGACTGCTTTTTTAGCATAAGTGAGAGAAAAAGCATGTGTTCGCAATTCAGGTTTATCTTTAAGCTCTTGGTGTTTTTCTTTGGCTTTTTCCAATTCAAACTTAAAGAACTCAAGACTTTCCGGCATGGATAAATCAATTTTCCCTGCCATCT
This sequence comes from Haemophilus parainfluenzae, assembly GCF_014931415.1. Classification (NCBI taxonomy): domain Bacteria; kingdom Pseudomonadati; phylum Pseudomonadota; class Gammaproteobacteria; order Pasteurellales; family Pasteurellaceae; genus Parahaemophilus; species Parahaemophilus parainfluenzae. Next base: position 1,118,450 of record NZ_CP063121.1, read on the forward strand.
GTTCCCAATAAGCGATTTTACCGTCATAACTTTCTGCTTTACGCATTTCTTCAATAGACTTATCCATGCGTCTTGCATTACGTTCAATCAAGGCTCTATGACGTTTTTCGCTATGATGACCGATTTTAATCGGTTCCCCCAAGCGAAGAAATTCACGGCCTTCATTAGCAGCTTCACAATATTGTTCACTGCGTTTTAATGCATTATTAGCTGCGTTTTGATAACGCTCAGCTTTTTGTTCTGCACGAACTTGACTATTCACTCCATCACACCGGGTGAAGGAATAAAAATACGCATCCTCAGAGGTTTTTACGAGATTATGAATCTCCACTTCAGTCTCTTTACCGTATTTACTGGTTAAGATGATAACGTCACCTTTTTGGTGAGTATCAGGACATTTAGCAACAAAAACATTAGGGCACAATTTAGCGTAAGTATTCATAGGTTTCTCCTCAAATAGAAATAAAAAAGGAGAAACCACCCATAAGGGGAGTTTCCCCTTCAGGGTAAAGAAAAAGCCAACAAATCTTGTTGTTGGCTTTCATCAGTTTATAGGTTAGTCATTCCCTTGCTCATCTTGGCGTTTTGCTTGATATTTCAACTCACCATCAACTTTAATAAAGTTAATACGGTAGAGTCGTCCTTTAATCGACACGCCAGTATCACCTTTTTTGTGATATTCACTGTCTTTTGAATAAGTGAATGTGTCATACCACAAATCACTCATTACAAAGGAAACTAAGACTTTTTTCTTAGCTTCAACAGCTTCTTGACAGCGTTTGATTAAATTTACAGTTTCTTCACCGGATACGTTCATATCAAAAAAACGATATTCCGGAGAATCGGAAGAACCTGTAAGAGCAGCAATTCGACAAGCCCAAAATGCATCTCCTTTTTTCGGCTTGATTTCGCGAATATCGCTTAAATAACCAATGCCAGAAGTATGAAGATTGAAATATTTTGGTTGTGCGTTTTGAGTAGACATAATGTTTCTCCTAAGTAGTAAAAAAGCGGAGAAACATCCTTACCCAACACGGGAAAAATGTTTCCCGCCAAGGGTTAAATTGTGATTAAACTAGAATAAGTAATCTTATTTTAGGTTAAGGGTAGTTTAAGGTGGCACACCTACGAATTATTCGTAGATTCTCCTTTCAGTGTGCTGGAAAAAATTTTGGCTATGATTCTACTTGCGCTAAGGCAAGGCGTTGCTTCTCAAGAATCGTGCAACTTCTTAAAGGCTGTTTTCACAGCACCTTAAAAACTGTTGTTATTAAAATCTAAAGCAAACTTTAAATGTATAAAAAATTAAAAATTCTATTTGGAGATATTTTAGCCAAAAGAAAAGGTCACCCAGTTTCCTGAATGACCTTATAGTTTTGACTATAGATTGATTAAATAAAAATTAAGTAGGCCAAACTAATTTGATTCATAAAAATACTGATACGTTCGTTACCATATACGGATTTTTACGGCTCGCCTTATCCGATTACTTTGTGGCCATCAATCGGTTATATCTGTGGCATCAAATTGACACAAAGGGCACCCATTGTTTCACCGGTGGGCTCCGGTAAGGAGAAAGTAGCAAGCCATTGCGAATTTTCAAAATGCACTTTGCAATACACTTTAAAAATCCGCAATGGCCAGCGATTTGAAAAGTCGAGAGTAAATTGGGGCGTTACTCCATCATTACTCTGATTAACTAGGTGGCACACCTCACAAGGAGCGTTAATCAATGTGAGAAATTCCTTTCAGCGTGCTGGAATCATTTTTGGCTAGTGTGAATTGATAACCGACAATTCACGAACGGTCTTACGAAGGCTTTAGTATAGCACTATTTTTGAGGACTCGCCATTCACAGGCGCTTAAATCCTAGTTCAATAAGCTTCGTAAAGATGAAATTTGCTCACTCACACTTTTACTCGACTTTTTCTTTAAATTTTTTGTACTTTTAGTATTCTTCTTGCTATCAATATTTTCAATATGTTGGCAATTTGGATAAGCAGAACACCCAAAAAAAGCCCCATTTTTACCATTTCTTTTAATCATTGGTGCACCGCACTTAGGGCATTTACGAATTTCAATATTCCCCAAACTTATTCCCTTTTTAAGGCAATCAGCCATCAAATGCCGCACAAAGACTTCTTGTTTTTGCATAAACACTTCTAACGAAAGCGTTCTTTCAGCAATTTGATTGAGCGCTTGCTCCCAAAGTGCGGTTAAACCAGGATCTTTTAACATCTGAGGTAAATTATCAATTAGTGTCATTGCTTCATCTGTCGCTAATAGTGATTTACCTTTCTTTTTCAAGAAACCTTTATCAATCAAACCTTGAATCGTTCCCGCCCGAGTGGCTTCTGTACCAAGTCCTTCAGTTTCTCGTAAGCGTTGTTTTAAACGCTCATCAGTTACAAAGCGAGCTGCATTTTTCATTGCGGTGAGCAATGTGCCTTCCGTGAAGTGATTAGGTGGTGATGTTTGTAAGGTTTTTATTTCTGAATCAGAAATCTGACAGATTTGTCCTTGCTTTAACGTCGGCAAAGCTTGAGGTGCGTCATCATCTTCATCAAGTGATTTGCCAAATAGAATTTTCCAACCTGGAGCAATAAGCACATTCCCACGTGCACTTAATATATGTTGACCGCACTTCAAAATAATTTGTGTCTTATCTGTTTCAGAAACAGGTAAGAATTGAGCTAAATAACGACGACGTATGAGATCATAGAGCTTTAATTCTTCATCAGACATTTTGCTAATATCTGCTTTAATCATAGTCGGAATAATGCCATGGTGAGCAGTAATTTTTTTATCATTCCAAACTCGTGATTTTTGATTAAGGTTTAACATACCTGCAAGGGGTTGTAATCGATTATCGGATTGCAACAAACATTGGATAATTTGAGGCACTTCTGCAAACTGAGACTCCGGTAAATAACCACAATCTGTTCTAGGATAGGTTGTCGCTTTGTGAGTCTCATAAAGTGATTGAGCTATATCCAATACTCTTTGCGCACCCAGTCCATAAAGGCGGTTAGCTTCTGATTGTAAGTCACTTAATGCAAAGCAAAGTGGGGCATTTTGTCTTTCACGTTTAGTTTCAACTGATTCCACTTTCGCTTGGCCCAATTGACGAATTTGCTGATTTGCTGCTTGTATAACTTGGGCAGACAAACAAAGTCCATCAGGATCGCAATATTGCTCCGGAATAACGTATTGCGTAGCAAAATGCTGATTTCCATCAGAAAGCATTACTTGCAAAGCAAAATGTTGCTTAGGAATGAAGTTTTTTATCTCACGGTCACGATTAACAACCAAGCTTAATGTTGGAGTTTGTACCCGACCAACACTTAAAGGTTTCCCTTGATACCCTTGTTGTTGCGCTAATAAGGTATAGAGACGAGAGAAATTCATACCAATAAGCCAATCAGCTCGACTACGTGCAAGTCCCGCATAGTAAAGAGGTAGTGTCTCCTCATTATTTTTAAGTGCGCCCAAGGCTTTGCGAATACTGGTATCATCTAGTGCAGACAACCAAAGGCGTTTTATTTGCCCTCGAAATCCTGCCAAATCCAGCAATTCTCTTGCTATAGTTTCGCCCTCTCTATCAATATCGGTTGCAATGACAACAAGTTTAGCTTGTTTGATAAGTTTCATGACGACATTGAACTGTTTTTTTGTTTCTTTTTTAGGTGAAAGCCCCCATTTACCCGGGATAATTGGCAAGGTCTCAAATGCCCACTTTTTAAAGGCAGGATCATATTCTTCAGGATTAAATTGCTCTACTAGATGACCAATTCCCCAGGTAACTGTAAGCTGACCGTCAGGTGTTGATAAACAACCCTCACCACGCTTTGTCGCACCTAATACTTTTGCAATATCATTGCCTTGTGATGGTTTTTCACATAAAAATAATTTCATGATGTTTTCTCTCATTGATATTTGAGAGATATTTTCGATGTAATAAGATAAACCACAATTAGGAATTCTTTTTAAACTGAGGAGTAAATCATGATAAAACTGACCCCTTCATCAATTGGAGTGATGGTTGATACGCTTAGATATTCAGGTCGAGATAGATATATTATTTTTAGAATGAAAACGAGAGAGCAGAAAGTCGTGTATATGCGTTATCCACAGCATATTGAAAATATGGCTAATCAAGAGAACATGATTGTCATCGTAGATGCTCAAAAGTTTCTTTCTTTATGGCAGCGATCACCGTATGAGGTAGATAAAAATACATGTGCGGGCGATGAGTCAACATGGAGAAAAGATTATAAGTTTCATCATGCTGAAAACGGATTTGCTAAAAGTATGGATTCTCCAGTTCCACTTGCAGATGTAAATGTTCATATTAAAGATGGAGAAATAAGCTGTAGTCTTAATGATGGTATGACAAGAACGCTTTGGTTGCTTGCAAATGGTGTAAAGGAGTTTCCTATTTTGGTTAGAAACCATAAAGAGAAAGCTAAAATTCTGTCAAAGTATGCAAGCCCATTATCTTCACTTCATTTTGAGCCACTTAATTTATTTTTTGCAATTACAGGAGAAAAATACCCCTTGTAGCCAAGGGGTAAACGTTTGAGATATTAAACAATATGAGGAAAAGGAAAAGTTTGGATGGATCTCAAAAAACAAATTTGTTTCGTTATCTATCATACAAAATAATCATTATTATCGGTATCGAAATTTAAAAATAACTGAAATAAAAAAAGCCCCACTAAGGTTGGGGCAAAGGAGAATGAGGTATTGATTACCTACACTATGTTTATGTTGTCGTATTATTTAATTGCTTTTATCACTTCTGATTTAACAAATTGAGCAAAATCAGATTCATTTGAGGATGCAATCCAGGAAATTCTAACCTTGCCATCCTCTTTTGCAAGCGTTATGTCAATTTTTCGACCGCCAACATAGCTATTTGCCATGTGATAATAGACCCCAGGAGTCGCTTCATGAGCATGTCCTTCTTCATCTAAAAGCGATTCGTAACGTTGACGCTCATACCCGGATAATCCACTTAATGCTTCCTCCCGTGTTTTGAATTTTAAATTACGTTTAATTTTTACGTAAAGAGAGTCAATATTTTTAGATGATGTAATTGAATCCTCTACGTTATAGCGATGAGAACGAGAACTTTGAGTGTAAGCCACACCGGAAGAACTAGAGGAACTATTCCCCCCGCCAAGAACACTGCTGAGCTGACCTGCAACATTACCAACCGCATCATTCAATGAGTTTAATTCAGCACAACCACTTAAAGCAGCGACGGCAGATAAAACAAAAATTATTTTTTTCATCACGATTAACCTTAATTATATTGAGTTCAGAATGGTATTGAATCATCAAAAGCATTTGCCGATGCATCTTGTTGTGGCATTGGCTGAGAATTATTTGCACCATCTGCACTTTGAGGGCGAGTACCTAACATTTGCATTACATCACCTTGGATTTCCGTGGTATAACGATCTTGCCCGTTTTGATCTTGCCATTTACGAGTACGCAAGCGTCCTTCAATATAAACTTGCGCTCCTTTCTTGAGATATTGGCCGCAAATTTCAGCTAATTTGCGATAAAAAACGATTCGATGCCATTCAGTCACTTCACGACGTTCACCGGTGTTTTTATCCGTCCAAGCTTCGCTAGTTGCTACACTGATATTTGCAACTGCTTCACCATTCGGCATGCTTCGCATTTCAGGATCATTACCTAAATGTCCCACGATAATTACTTTATTAATTCCAGCCATATTGATTTCTCCTAAATCACAAAATTAACTGTCAAGATTGTGCATTTTTTACATCTAATCCTTAAGGGTAAATTCAGTAAAAAACACAGAGATTTTTTAACACAACCACGAAAGGCAAAGGCTTTTTTTCGTTAAGGTAAGGGGCTTGTCCCCTTACCTTTAAAAGGCCTTTTAGTGAGCCGATCACAAACTATATAAATTAGCCGATTACAAACTAGAAGATCCAACGTTCACAAATGTGAATGTTATAAATGATCTTCTATCTCTTTAATTTTATCTACCGCACTTGATACCTGTCTCATCATAAAATTTAGTACGGAGACCTGCAGATTAATCAAAATGCGTTCTTTCTCAGCTGAGACAAGTTTTTGTCGTAAGTCTGAAGATAACTGAGGATTATTAAATACCGGATTTAACACAGCATCACCAGTCTTAGAGGCTTGAAAACTGCGCCAGCGTAAAAACGTCCCACCGGATGATGAAGCTTTATCTCGGATCATGTGAATAGGTAATACACTAAGTTCACTTTTACGAACGTTCTGCAACATTTCATTCTGCTGCAACATTAAAGCTTCACGGACTGTAGCAAGGGATTCAGCTAGTAATTCATACTGTTGCACTGAGTCTAACTCACTGAATAACTGTTTCAGCGAGTCATTAAGTGGGGTTGTGCGTCCTAATTGTTTATACATATCAGAAGGAATGAGCACGTTATCCATAATCCCAATCTCCATTATTCAGTTTTATTTGCTGTAATTTTGACTTCAACAGAGCCATTATCATCTGATTCAGCAAGTGATGATTTTTTAATTGTTGGAGCAAATGTTGCACGTGTTGTACCGGAAAGCACATCAGGCGTTAAGGTATATTTCATACGTTTTACAGCAGCTTGATAGCGAGCGTTATTTTCAAGCGCATCTTGGCGTGTAATACCGGAATTTCGGTAATTCTCAAGCACACCAAATGCACGACGAATTAATTTAGCACCGGATTCTAACCAATCATACGCATCATCTTTTGTAAGTAATGCAATATGTGAAGCGGTCATCACTGTACGAGCTAACGAATCAAAATCAGCCAAAAGATACAATAATTGATAACCCAGCTGAGTATTCACAAAAATAGGGTATTGAATCGGAGCAATATTGGCGCAACGCTCAATTTGAAAGTTTTCAGGGATTTTCTCACTGTAGAGATTAACCATTCTCCAGGTCATATCTTGCATCTCTTTTCTAAACCCTAAGACTTTTTGTTCAAAACGAAGTAGATAATCATCAGCATAAGGATCATCTTGTTCGGCAGCTTGCTGAATTTGACTCAATAGAGATAGAGCATTAGGAATACTGAGAATTGATGATGTAACGACTTCCCCGGCTTCATTTTTAACTAAGTCACGACCATTCCAAAGACGTGTTGCATACTGAGTATGAAGCGTAAATGTAATCTCACTGCGTAACGGCCCAAGTTGTTGGTTGTATGTTGTTGTCATGTTATGTCACCTTTCATTATTTGATTAAAATTTGTACTTTGTAAAGCCCCTTTACAGTGGTTAATTTTTGTTCACTGTGCAACCCTAGCACACTGGTTAAAATTTGTACTTTGTAAAGCCCCTTTACAGTGGTTAATTTTTGTACTTTGTAGAATCCTTCTACACTATTCACTTTTTATACAGCTTATTCAATTGCAAATTGAAGCCTTAAATTGTCGAATGCGATCAGCTCTCGCTTTTCGCTCTTCTTCAGATTGCACTCGCATTGGTTTTATTGCGCTATCGGCTTTCACATTATTAACTAAGCTAGTTTCATCATGTTGTGATAACCGATTTTTTGATGATAATGATTGCGCTTGTGTAGCCAAAAATTGTTCATACAAATATGGTTTAAATTCACCACGGTGTGCACGTTGGATTAATGTCACTACATAGCCTTGTGGTTTTTTCACTTCACCTTTTATCACACGCTGTTCAAGCTCAAATAAAATCGCTTTACAGATTCCTAAATCAAGTCCACGCATTGCTTGCATAATTGCTGTTTTTTCCAATGATGAAAACTGAATATTAGTCGGCCAGTCAATTTCATCCGCATTACCAGTACAGTACGTATTTATATAAATACTAGTACTTGTACTGTACTGTGAAAAACCTGAGTTCCCTTTTGGAACTAAGTCTGAAATCAATGACTTATCATCATTTTGGGTACTGAGTTCCCTTTTGGAACTCTGCTTGATTTTACTGAGTTCCATTTTGGAACTAAGGTGATTTTTACTGAGTTCCCCTGTTTTTTCACTGAGTTCCTTATTGGAACTTAGTAAGTTTTCTTGAATAAATGTTGATTCTTCTTGCTCTGAAATATCCATTTTTGGACGTTTTTGATAGTCTTGAAGGCGAGCTCGCATCCAGTCAATGTGAGAAATATAATGCCACTGAGTATTATCCGAGAGCAGGTTTTCTACAATATGGTTTGCTACACCTCGCACAAAGTTATCTCGATGCTGAATGGATTTTTCAAGGAGTGCGATGTAATCATGGTTTAATTGAATCGTATCAATGATTGGCATAGGTTCATCATGAAGGATGTAAAAATTACCCAATACTTGACCTTGCTCATTACGTACAGTTTCACAAAGTGTTAGCCAACGAGTTAATCTAAGTAATAACAACGTTTGGCTAACTAGCTTACGCGAGAGTTCTGCTTCATCATAAGGTTTATCTGAAAGTAATTTTGCAAGCACTTCGTATGATGGGAACATGCCTGATTGAAATTCTCTTGCTTTGTATTTTATAAGTTGCCATGCCAATTTTGCTCTTGATGTTAAATAAGGATCAAATAGCAAACGAGTTGGAACTGTTTCATGCTGGTTGCCAAAAAAGAGCAACCCATGCTCTTGTAATTTTGTTTCCATAATTTAATTCTCTCTGAGAATATTTCATTTTTATTGTTGCAATGTGCTTAAACATCTTTACAATAGCCAATGAACTTTCCCAAGTTCCTTACTAACGATATGAATAACGCCCAACTTAACGTAACGCACTAGGTTGGGCGTTATGTTTTTTAAGCTGCATTCCAGCGGCTAACAAGTTTCCAGATTTCAGTTAAATTAATACCGGTTTCTTCCGCAATTAAAATTAACAGCTCTAGTCCTTCTGTTGATTCAATTGTTTGAACATCACCTTTATGATCTTGCCATAAGTCCCAAATTAATTTTTCTTCCTCTTCGGTTGCAGCTGGCTTACGTCCCATTGGTTCTTGTTTTCCAAGTAGGCTACGACGAGCAGATACTTTTGAAGTGGTTAAGCCGAAGTAGGAATTGAGCATTTGGATGGATGCACCTAACATTAATGCGCGATCAATAAGGCGACGTTCTTGTGACGACATGCGTACTCGAGCCACTAATCGCCAAAATGCATCGTGATTAATTTCAACTTTGGCAAAGGGAGCTTTGGTGTTAGCCAGTTCATAAACTTCCTCTGTGCTGAGTTTTTCAATTTCTTGCAATTCTTGTTTTGAGAAACCATAGTTCCGGCAAACATTGATATTGCCTTCTTGTAAATTAACCAAAATCTCATTCAATACCACTTGGTTTAAATTGCTGAACATGCTCATTATGCATCTCCTTCTGAACGAATATAGCGAACGAGGCGAATTAAACGGAATAATTTAACTAGCGTGGTATCATCAATTTCTTGAGTATTGAGTAAATATTCCGGTAATAAGGTGAAAGATGTCTGTGGGTGCACATCTGTTTGTAATAAATTTAAGAAGTCATAACACATCTGTGCTACACCGCTCACATCTTTATCTAATGGTTTTACGCGGTAAGTGTAATCAACAGGCTCTTTTACTACATGTTCAATGTAGTCAGTTAATCCAACACTTTCCGCAATGTCGAGTGCTAGTGAATAAGCTTCTACTTTATGCTGACGACCAGGATAAATTTTCCAAATATCATCAACTGGTTGACGGCCTACGCAAGCAAAGCCTAATCCATTTTCTTCTGCACGTTGTTGACGTTGCTCCTGAATGCTCATGCCAGGAGTAATGCCAAATTGTTGAGTTAAATTTTTAGCAAAATCAAAAGAAAGCCCTTCTGAATTAGCATTAGTTTCATCAAACTCTTCATCCTCTGTTTTATTATCTGCTTCATCCTCAAATGAAGGAGAAATTTCAACACTTGCTTGCTTTAATGCTGGCGCAGGTATTGATTTTTTTTCAGTAGTAGTCATTTTTGGAGTAGTGACTACACTAGGTTGAGATAATGTATCTAATGCGGTTTCTTGTGGCTGTGGTGTATTAAACGCTTGAACATCTTGGATGCTTTCTTGTACGCTTTGCTGTATTTCGTGTTGTTTTTGCGCCATTTTCTTGAATTTTTGCTCATCGAGATCAATTTCAAGGTAAAGGACTTCATAACTTACACGATCACCTAACATGGATGACATTTCATCAATGAGATGGTCTTGGAAGATTTTGATATGAAACGGTTGGTCATCATTACAACGAGCTAGGCTGTGTCCCCAAATTTCATCAAAGGTCACATCTAATTCAAATTGATAATTTTGCCAAATGGCTAAGGCGTTATTACGAATCGCAAGCAATTTATCAATTGGCGCATGACCTAAACCATTAAATAACACATCAGGAATATATGGATATAGGAAGTTTATGCACTTTTCCATCTTGGCAATTAAAGTATGAGATATGATATATCCGTCTTTTTCTAACTCAGTAGATAGTTCACGAGAAGAAAGTGCTTTTCCTAACTTTTTCTCGTAGTATTCTTTGGCTTGCTGAATTCCTAACGCCTTCTCAATAAAGGTTAAATCTGCACGTGTATCATTTTCAATTAAATGACCAATAAGCAAATCTAATTCCGCTTCTACGCTATCAGCACTTTCACCTTTCCAAGGTTTATATAAGCATTCAATAGACCAAAAACGTTGATCTTGAGTCTCTGTAAATAGTTCTTTTAATGCTTGAATACGAGTATTCCCACCGTCAGCAATGATATAGAAAGGTTCACCAGGTCGTTGAGTGATATTGGGTTTGTGATCAAGACCACGACGACGAATTGACTCTTTAATCATTTCAAAGTTAGGATTACGTGTCTTACGAGGGTTGTGTTCATAAGGGCGTAATTTATCTAACGTAACGGTAATGTATTTAGATTGCGCAGGATAATGTGTTGCTGTTGTTGTTTGATAAGCAGCAGACTGATTATTAATAGGTTGAACATTTAATCCTTTCGCAATCGCGTCTAATTGACTTTGTTGTTTTTTATTTTTAGCAATAAATGGATTATTCATAATATCTATCCTGTGTCGTTAAATTCTCAAAAATGCTGTATTGACCTTGAAACAGTGTTTTTACTGTGGCTAACGGGCCATTACGCTGTTTACCAATGATGATTTCCGCAATGCCTTTATCTTCTGTGTCAGGGTTATAGATTTCATCTCTATAAAGATGAATGATGACATCAGCATCTTGTTCAAGAGAGCCGGAGTCACGTAAGTCGGCATTGATTGGACGCTTATTAGCTCGATTTTCTAAACCTCGGTTTAGTTGAGATAATGCATAAATTGGGCATCCAGTTTCTTTGGCTAATTTCTTTAAATCATTGGATATTTCGGCAAGTTCTAAATTGCGATTTTCAGTTTTATTTCCAGTTCTCATTAGTTGGATATAATCAATGAAAATCGCTTTAGGTTTGCCGTATAGACGAGTGTTTTTACGTACTTTGGCGCGTAAACGATGAGGTGTTAAAGAAGCTTCATCATCAATTAACAAACGACCTTTCCAGTCTTTTTTAATTGTCCCCATTGCATTAGCAAGGCGAGTCCATTCTTCCTCTTCAAGCTCAGTCGCTTGACGAATAGATTGCAAGCTGACGCGAGAGCGCATTGCCATAAAACGTTCTAATAGTTGATCAGCTGGCATTTCTTGACTGTAAAATTGGATAGGGCTGTCAGGAAATTTATCTAACGTACTTGCGGCAATCGTTTGTGCAAAGGTTGTTTTACCCATTGCTGGACGAGCTGCAATAATGATAAGTTCTCCTGGTTGACCGCCTGTTGTTGCTCTATCTAATTCAATAATGCCTGTTGGTGTTCCACTAACTGGATCGGCATTAATAGAGGACGTTTCCATGCGAGAAAGGATTCGCTCGAAACTTGCATTAAGATCAGCAACACCATCCGTCTCTTGTTCGATGACAATATTGGTATATTGCTTATCAACACTTTCCTCAAAAGAAGTTAATTCAATCTCATCTTTTGAAGATTGCATTTCAGTTACAATAAACTGGCCCAGAGTCAAAAAACGACGTTGTTTGCTATAACGAGAAATAATCTCAGCATACGCAGTGATATTAGATGCAGAAGGGGTATTGTGAATAATGTCAGCTAAGTATGCTAATCCCCCTATCTGATCAATCAGTTTTTTATCTTTGAAATACTGCTCCAAAGTTAAAATATCAGCGGGTTTTCCTTGTGTTAATAGATGGCTAACACCTTCAAACAATACTTTATGAGCTGAGACATAAAAATCATCAGAGCGCAGTAAAGTTGCGATCTCATCAAATTTGTCATTATCAATAATGAGAGCACCAATGACCGCACTTTCCGCTTCAATAGAAGCAATAAGTTTATCAGTCATATTAGCCTTCCTTTTTCATTGGTTTATCAAAAAGTGTTTTAAATTGAGGGAGTAACAAGCAACACAGTTCTTTGATAACAGGATATTCAGCTTGGCTATGGCGATAAACTGGCAATGAATAAGTTGCAGCTTCTCTATATGCCACATGCGCAGGGATTGAAAAATCAAGGAAGGTTTTGCTTTCATCAAAATTGGTTTCAAATAGGACATGCAATTGATTGAGTACAAATTTCACGTCATTAGTATTATCAACGCAATTTGCGATAGCTTTGAGAGGTGGTAATTTGAAGCCAAATGATTCAAAGGTTTCTAAATCTTGATACATTCCGATAGTTCCACGGATAAATTCTTTCGCAGAAAGAATGTGTGGAAGAATAGGGCAGAATAGGATGTCAGCTGCTAAGACAGACATATCGACAGTAATGTCTCTAGTACCTCGAGTATCAACCACAATAACATCATAATTATCAATGTTTTTAATTAAGTGACTAAATCGAATTGCACCATCAGGGGCATTACGTAGAGTTTGACTTACATTGTTTGATGGGTCATTTGATTGAATTAAATCCAAATTTGGAATGGATGTTTTTGAAATGATATGGGAAGGTTCAATATCACGACGGGTTAAAAACTCATAAATACCACCGGGAGCTTCTTCAGTTAAAGCATAATAAGAGCTTAAGGTTGGTTGAGTATCAGTATCAATAAGAAGAGTTCTTAAACCGTGGTCAGCGCAGAACGCCCCAATATTGGCAGCATTTGTACTTTTTGCAGAACCGCCTTTAGTACAAGCGACAGTAATAATATAAGGTTTTTTAGAAATAGAAGAGAAGTCCATAATTCCTCACCTAACGATAATTAAAAATTAAAGTTAAGTATTGGACTAGGTACTGATTATTGGTTTGGAATTAGATGGTGCCCGAAGCCAGACTTGAACTGGCACGCCTCGAAAGGCGAGGGATTTTAAATCCCTTGTGTCTACCGATTCCACCACTCGGGCATCGAGTGATTAACTAACTGCGTGGTTATGGAGGCGTGTCCCGGAGTCGAACCGAGCTACATGGATTTGCAATCCAGTGCATAACCGCTTTGCTAACACGCCGTTAGTTTGGAGCGGGAAACGAGGCTCGAACTCGCGACCCCGACCTTGGCAAGGTCGTGCTCTACCAACTGAGCTATTCCCGCATACGCTGTTAGTGCGGTGAATTTTACGGAAATTTTAAATTCTGTCAATCGAAGATATGAAAAAAAAAATTCAAATGTTGAAAAAATCTTCGTTTCGGTTGAAATTACAGCAAAATTTGACACAAGAATATAATTTTAGCTTAGTTTTCAATTTCTACTTTTATCGTGATTGGGTTTGTGACAAAATTGGAGCGTTTTGTTCGCCATTAAATCAAGAAAAGCGCGGTCAAATTTTTGCATGTTTTAGAGGTAAATTATGACACAACAATATTCTATCGATACATTATTAGCTCAAGCGGGAAATCGCAGTGATGAGCGCACTGGTGCAGTTTCTACGCCAATTTATCTTTCAACAGCTTATGGTCACCATGGGATTGGTGAAAGTACCGGGTTTGATTATACGCGTACGAAAAACCCAACGCGTAGTGTTTTGGAAGATACCGTAGCAAAATTAGAAAATGGTGATCGTGGTTTTGCCTTTTCCTCCGGCATGGCGGCAATTCAAGTGCTGATGAACCTATTTAAAGGCCCTGATGAATGGATTGTGTCAAGTGATGTATACGGTGGGACTTACCGTTTATTGGATTTTGCCTATAAAAATAACAACAGTGTAAAACCTGTTTATGTGAATACTGCTTCTTTAGCTGAAATTGAAGCTGCGATTACAGCAAATACAAAAGCGATTTTTATTGAAACTCCATCTAATCCATTAATGGAAGAATGTGATGTGGTAGAAATTTCAAAATTAGCGAAAAAACACAACTTGTTAATGATTGTAGACAATACTTTCTTAACTCCTGTGCTATCTCGTCCATTAGATTTAGGCGCGGATATTGTAATCCACAGTGGCACAAAATATATTGCAGGTCACAATGATAGTTTAGTTGGCTTGATTATTGCAAAAGGACAAGAGCTTTGTGATCGTATCGCTTATATTCAAAATGGTGCAGGTGCAGTACTTTCGCCGTTTGATTCTTGGTTAACCGTGCGTGGAATGAAAACCCTTTCATTACGTATGAAACGCCATCAAGATAATGCGAAGGCGATTGCGGAATTTTTACGCGAACAACCACAAATTGATAGCGTGTTATATCCAAACAAAGGCGGAATGCTATCTTTCCGTTTGAAAGATGAAAATTGGGTAAATACGTTCTTAAAATCGATCAAGTTGATTACCTTTGCCGAAAGCTTAGGCGGAACAGAAAGTTTTATTACCTATCCAGCAACTCAAACCCATATGGATATTCCAGAAGCGGAGCGTGTTGCTCGTGGTATTACAAACACATTATTGCGTTTTTCTGTTGGCTTAGAAGATGTAGAAGACATCAAAGCCGATTTATTACAGGCATTTGCACAGCTTAAGTAATTAGTTTTTATCAATCGGACTAATCTGTGCAATCCAATATACCTTGTGTTATTATGCACAACATTAATTAACGTTAGGTGTTGATTCATCAGCACCTTATTAAATAAGGAAACAAAAATGAGCGAAGTATTACATATTAATGATGCAGATTTTGAAACAACCGTTGTGCAATCTGATATCCCTGTATTAGTAGATTTCTGGGCACCTTGGTGTGGCCCTTGCAAAATGATTGCACCAATTTTAGATGAAATCGCACCTGAATTCGCAGGTAAAGCAAAAATCGTTAAAATCAACGTAGATGACAACCAGTTAGTTGCAGGTCAATTTGGTGTACGTAGTATCCCAACTTTACTACTTTTCAAAAATGGCCAACTTGTTGCAACACAAGTGGGTGCATTACCAAAAAATCAATTAGCGGCGTTTATTAATCAACACCTATAATTGAGTTATTAAATCTAAGGAGCGGTCAAAAATACCGATGTTTTTGACCGCTCTTATTTTTTCTCTCGCCAATAAGTGGCAAAACGAGGTTTTCCAGAATTAGTTAATCCACGATATTTGTAAGTAATCGTGCTACCAATAGGCGGTGGATTTTCGCGCTCACTCAGATTAAATCCTGAACCGATTTTGAATTTTCCATGATGATTTTCACAGGTGAGCGATCCGAGTATATTCTCAAATTGTCCTTTCCCTTTGTGATGTGCTATCACGGTACATTCTTCATCATAAGTGCTTTTTAACTTTAAAATTTGTGTACTGCGTTTTCTTTCGTAAGGCGCATGAGGATTACGTAATACAATCCCTTCACCTTTTTTCCCTTCAATTTCATGCAAATACTCGAATAAATGTGTTTTATCTCGTATCGGAATTTGCGGAATAATCTTGATATAAGGCGTAGGGTGATCTTTCAAATAATCTTCTAAGGTTTTGAGCCGTTCAAAAAGGTTGCCTGATGCATTAGGCACATCAAAAACATAAAGTGTTAATTTTGCCCAATTATCACCTTTAAAGGATTTCGTGATAGAAGCAATTTCTTCAAATTGATTACGTTCACTAAAAAGCTCACCATCGATGGCAAAAGGCGGAAATTGCGCGGTAAAATAGGTCGGTGCGGGCAAGGGCAGCCCTTGACGACTTAATAATGTTTTGCCATCCCAATAACCTCGTATCCCATCCAATTTTTCAGACATTACCCAACCTTGAATATCTTGGTTTTCATAAGTGCCTAATAGCATTAAATCACGCTCGTTCGCCCAAGTTATTTGGTTGAATAGAAGGTAAAGTAATAAATAAACTACTCGCATAATCTCTCCTTTTTAAATTTATTGAGTTTAAAAAGTGCGGTCATTTTTTACAGCGTTTTTAGTTGAATCTGTGATCAGTATCGCAAAATAATGAGAAGTAAGCTGGAAAATAGAGAGATAAGAAAGAGCGCTAGATTATTTGAAATGAACACTATACAATGCCAACGCTATTTCGAATTTAATTTTTAAGGAGAATAAAATGTATTTTGATCAAATTAAAGCTGAGCTTGTGGAAGCTCAAGATGTATTAAATAAGTTTGTTTCAGATGATAACAACATCAAACTCATTGAAAAAGCGGCTAAATTATTAGCAGAAAGCTTTAAAAATGGCGGTAAAGTATTATCTTGTGGTAATGGTGGTTCTCACTGTGATGCTATGCACTTTGCAGAAGAACTAACCGGTCGTTATCGTGAAAACCGCCCAGGTTATCCTGCGATTGCAATTTCAGATGTAAGTCATTTAAGCTGTGTAAGTAATGACTTTGGTTATGAATATGTATTCTCTCGCTTTGTTGAAGCAGTGGGTAAAGAAGGCGATGTTTTATTTGGATTATCGACCTCTGGGAATTCTAAAAATATCTTAAATGCGATCGAAGCCGCGAAAGCAAAAGGCATGAAAGTGATTGCGATGACTGGTAAAGATGGCGGTAAAATGGCAGGCTTAGCGGATGTTGAAATTCGTGTGCCACACTTCGGTTATGCAGATCGTATTCAAGAAATCCACATCAAAGTGATTCATATTTTGATGATGTTAGTTGAATTTGAGATGGCGAAAGAGGCCTAATTCACGATAAGTGCGGTTTAAAATTCAATGATTTAAAGATCCCAAAAAGTTTTTTGGGATTTTTTTACAAAAACACTTGCATAATTAATCATTAAAAAGTAATATTTATTCATTCTTAAGAATAAAGAGAGGATAGCAGTAAACTTAGTATGGCGATTAGTGTTAAAAATTTGAATTTCTTTTATGGTTCATCACAGGCATTGTTTGATATCAATCTTGATGCACAAGAAGGCGATACCGTGGTGTTACTTGGACCAAGTGGCGCAGGAAAAAGTACGTTAATTCGTACACTAAATTTATTAGAAGTGCCGACCTCTGGCGAATTGCATATTGCGAATAATCATTTTGATTTGTCTCAAGCGAATAATAATCCGAAAGCCATTCGTCAACTTCGTCAAGATGTGGGCATGGTATTTCAACAGTACAATCTTTGGCCGCATTTGACGGTGATTGAAAACTTGATTGAAGCGCCCCAAAAAGTATTAGGTATTAGCGAAGAAGAAGCGAAAAAAGATGCATTAGAACTTTTAAAACGTTTACGTTTGGAAGAGCATGCCGATCGTTTTCCTCTTCACTTATCAGGCGGTCAGCAACAACGTGTTGCTATTGCTCGAGCATTAATGATGAAACCACAAGTGTTGCTGTTTGATGAACCAACGGCAGCACTGGATCCTGAAATTACAGCTCAAGTTGTTGATATCATTAAAGAACTTCAACAAACAGGTATTACTCAGGTGATTGTGACCCACGAAGTGAACGTGGCACAAAAAGTGGCGACTAAGGTCGTCTATATGGAACAAGGTAAGATTATTGAAATGGGCAGTGCAGATTGCTTCGATAATCCAAAAACCGAACAATTTAAACAATATCTTTCACACTCAGAATAAGGAAACACAACATGAAAAAATTACTTTTAAGCGCAATGTTAATGGGCTCAGCTTTTGCTGCAAATGCACAAGAAATCACTTTCGCTATGGAGCCTAGCTACCCGCCATTTGAAACAACAAATGAAAAAGGTGAAATTATCGGTTTTGATGTGGATGTAGCGAATGCAATTTGTAAAGAAATCCAAGCGACTTGTCATTTCAAAAGCCAATCTTTTGATGCATTAATTCCAAGCTTGAAAGCAAAACGTTTTGATGCAGCAATTTCTGCAATGGATATTACTGAAGCGCGTGCAAAACAAGTTTCATTTTCTAATGCGTATTATGACAGCACAGCCAGTTATGTCGCTTTAAAAGGCAAAGCAGATTTAACTTCAGCAAAAACAATTGGTGTTCAAAACGGAACAACATTCCAACAATATACCGCAGCAGAAACCAAGCAATATAATGCAAAATCTTACGCAAGCTTACAAGATGCGATCTTAGACTTAAAAAATGGTCGTATTGATATTATCTTCGGTGATACAGCCGTATTGTCTGATATGATTTCTAAAGAGCCTGAAATTCAATTTGTTGGCGAGAAAGTGACTAACAAAAAATATTTCGGTAATGGTTTAGGTATCGCGGTGAATAAATCAAGCAAAGAATTGCTAGAAAGCTTAAATAAAGGTTTAGAAACCGTGAAAGCAAATGGTGAATATCAAAAAATCTATGACAAATGGATGACAAAATAATCTATGTTTTATGATTATCTTACATTAATTGGACATGCAGCCCTAATGACCTTAGGGCTTGCTATTTGCTCGTTAATTGTCGGTTTATTGCTCAGTATTATTTTTACGGCTTTAGAAGCGAATAAATATGTCTTTATTGCGAAACCAGCTTCTGTTGTGATCGCTTTATTGCGTGGTTTACCGGAAATTTTAGTGGTTCTACTGATTTATTTTGGTTCAACCCAAGTAGTAGAAATGCTGACGGGTGAGTATATTGAATTCAGCGCCTTTGGTTGTGGTGTCTTTGCATTGTCTTTGATTTTTGCCTCTTATGCTTCACAAACCTTACGTGGTGCGATCCAAGCTATTCCAAAAGGGCAGTGGGAATCAGGTGCTGCGTTAGGATTAAGCCGTCCTTATACCTTCATTCATTTGATTATGCCACAAGTATGGCGACACGCTTTACCGGGCTTAAGCAATCAATGGTTAGTATTATTAAAAGATACGGCGTTGGTGTCGTTAATTGGTGTCGATGATTTAATGCGTCAGGCTGGATACATCAATACGAACACTCATGAGCCATTCACTTGGTATGGCATTGCTGCGTTAATTTATTTAGTGATTACGTTGATCAGCCAAGCAGGTATTCGCAAATTAGAATTACGTTTCACTCGATTTGAACGGGGAGTCGAATAATGTTTCAAGAGTATTTAGCTGTTATTGCTCAAGGTATTCCGACTAGCCTGTTGCTTACAGTTGTTGCATTGTTTATTGCCTTTTTCCTCGCATTGGGCTTAACCTTCTTGCTTTCTATTGGCAATAAATTAGTGAAAAGTGCGGTCAATTTATTCCTTGTTTTATTTACAGGTACCCCACTTTTAGTGCAATTTTTCTTAATTTATGCAGGCCCTGGCCAATTCCAATGGTTGGTGGACAGTCCATTATGGGGATTGTTCTCCAACGCATGGTTCTGTGCAGCATTAGCTTTAGCATTGAATAGTGCCGCTTATTCAACCCAATTATTCCACGGGGCAGTAAAAGCGATCTCTAAAGGCCAATGGGAAAGCTGTGCAGCATTAGGTTTAAGTCGTATGCAGACGTTAAAAATCCTAATTCCTTATGCATTAAAACGTGCACTTCCTTCTTATACCAATGAAATTATCTTGGTATTTAAAGGTACAGCATTAGCTTCTACCATCACGATCATGGATATCATGGGATATGCACGCCAACTTTATGGCACAGAATATGACGCACTCACTATCTACGGCATCGCAGGCGGTATTTACCTCATCATTACCGGCGTTGCCACTTTATTACTCCGTCAGTTAGAAAATAAAGTGTTAGCATTTGAACGTATTGATACCGCAAAAGCATAAAGTGCGGTCAAAAATAGAAACAAATCGGGCAGTTTAAAAATTGCCCGATTTTTTATATGATTAAAGAAAATATTCCTATTTATGAGGCAATTATGTCCGAATCATCTTCCCTAAAATTCCACCTCGAACTATTACGTTTAATTCCGAAAAACTATTCCATCAGCTCATTAGAACTGCGAGAGAAATTGCTTGCATTAGGCATTGAGCGTGATTTACGCAGTATTCAGCGTGCACTGAATACGTTATGTGAACAGTTTGAAATTGATTGCAATACCAATGATAAGCCCTATAGCTATCGTTGGAAGCCTGATGCAAAAGGCTTAGATATGCCAATTTTAAACGAACAGCAATCGTTAGTGTTGATGTTGGCAAAACAATATTTAACCGGTATTTTGCCAACCAATATTATGCAGTCGATGGACGGTTTTTTTAAACAGGCAGAATATAATTTAGCTTATGGTAAAAATCAGAAAAAGGAAGCCTCTGAATGGTTGAATAAAGCGGGGATTGCTCCAACTAGCCAGCCATTATTACCTGCAAAGATTGATCCTGAAGTATTCAATAAAGTAAGTATTGCTCTTTATCATAATAAATACATTAACATGAGCTATCGTAAGAATGATGGAAATATACGTGATGCTCAAGTTAAACCCCTTGCATTAGTGCAGCAAGGTCCAAGTACTTATTTGGTGGTTCAATATGAGAGTGGAGCGATTAGACATCTTGCATTACATCGATTTATTTCAGTTAATGTCAGTACGATGCAATTTGAACGCCCGAAATTTAGTCTAAAAACGCATATTGAAAGCCAAAACTTTGGTTTCAGTTCGGGTAAGAAAATTCGCCTAACTTTCCGTATTGATAAAAAAACAGGTGGTTTTTTGACAGAAACACCATTATCAACTGATCAAACTGTAAAAGATTGTGGTTGCGACTATGAAATTTCCGCGACCGTAATTGAGAGCGCTATGCTGGAATGGTGGATAGCGCATTTTGGGGAAGATTACCAAGAAATTGACCGAACTTATTTAGACGACAATGCCTAACGACATAAATTGTCGCTCCATCTTTTATCATTAAGCCATCAACAGAGAGGGCATTAAAATGAAGAAAATTGTTTATATTGATATGGACAATGTGATGGTCGATTTTCCGTCTGGTATTGCAAAATTAGATGAGAAAACCAAACTAGAGTATGAGGGGCGATATGATGAAGTTGAAGGTATTTTCAGTTTAATGGACCCCATGCCAAACGCGATTTCTGCTGTTCATAAATTGATGAAGAAATATCATATTTACGCACTTTCTACCGCTCCTTGGCATAATCCATCCGCTTGGAGCGATAAAGTAAAATGGATCCAGCATTATTTCGGCGAAGAAAAAGGCTCAGCATTATACAAGCGGTTAATTTTATCTCACCATAAAAACTTAAACCAAGGCGATTATTTAATTGATGATCGCACTAAAAATGGGGCGAATAAATTTGAAGGTAAACATTTGCATTTTGGTACTGAACAATTTGCTAACTGGAACTGCGTACTATCTTATTTGGACTGTGGCCCTTTTACGCCAAGTGATATTTTGCAAGATTGCTTGAAAAAGCCAGCCGCCCTCGTGCAAGTTGAAAATGAGGAGCAAAGTCGAATCATTGGTGCTTTTGCAGATCGCTATAAATGGCAAGTGTTTAATTTGGCATGTGTTTATGCAGATGAAACAGCAACCGAACAGAAAACGGTCTATTTAATTATCAGCCCTTATCTCAGTGATGAATTTAAAATGCGTATTGAAGCAATGAGTGCTCATATTCAAGCCGAATATGACGTGTTATTACGATCAAAATCACAGCTAAAACAATATTTCCAACGCCTTTCAGATAATCCATTCTTGCATATTGAAAGCTATAGTTATCAACCCCTTTATAAAGCAGGGAATATATTTGGCATGATGGCGAGAGATAGACAGATTGATGAAATTTTAGAAGAAAAAGGAGCCTGAAAAATGACAGCAAAAAATAAACCAATTTGCGTAGTATTAACCGGTGCTGGCATTAGTGCCGAAAGTGGTATTCCTACTTTTAGAGCGGAAGATGGCTTGTGGGCAGGGCATAAAGTAGAAGAAGTTTGCACGCCCGAAGCCTTAAAGAAAAACCGAGCAAAAGTATTAGAGTTTTATAATGAACGACGTCGTAATGCTCAAGCGGCAGAACCTAATGCAGCACATTTGGCTTTGGTTGAATTGGAAGCGTTTTATGAAGTTCATATAATCACTCAAAACGTGGATGATTTACATGAGCGAGCAGGAAGTACTAACGTACTCCATTTACATGGTGAATTGAATAAAGCTCGCAGCAGTTTTAATACCGATTACATTGTTCCATGTTTGGGTGATCAACTGTTAGAGGATAAGGATAATCACGGTCATCCAATGCGTCCACATATAGTCTTTTTTGGGGAAAATGTATCCATGTTTCCTAAAGCAGAAAAGTTAGTGAAAAAGGCAGATATTGTGATTGTTATTGGTACTTCATTACAAGTTTATCCAGCTAATGGATTGGTAAATCTCGCTCCATATGGTTCACTTATCTATTTGATCGATCCTAATCCAAATACAGGATTTGTCCGTAAGAAAGTGATTGCAATCAAAGAAAAAGCGGGTGAGGGCGTTCCGAAAGTGGTAGCTGAGTTATTAGGGAAAATTAAAAAATCATAGAAAACTGACCGCACTTTTCACATAAATAGCGAGTTTTATATCGCTATACTGTATGACTGATGAATTAACGAGAAACGTATGCATCCAGTAATTGAATTTTATTTAGAACAAAGAAAAAGCCAACATAATTTATCTTTGCAAGATATGTGGGCAATGCCAAAAAGAATGGTTGGTGATGCTTATTTATATATTCCTTGGCTTTTACCCGTTACTGAAAGTTCCAAATGGAATCGTTCAGTGCCAGTTTTTAATGAGAAAGATCGAATATTTTTTATTGAAAATGAAGCTATTCAAAAGAAATTTTTACATTCTATTGATTTTATTCTGGATTACTTCTGTTTATATCGTGAAGATAATAAAATATTACCAAAACCTGAATTGAGTGAACGTAAAGTTTGGCTACGTAATATCGGGCATGAAAGTAAGAAGATTTCTCGCATCATTCGTAGTTTAAATTATTGTGGTCATCCTGAGTTGGCTAAAAGTTTACAGCAACTGGCAATAAAATTAGGCCAAGAAAAAGGTGTAATTCAAGAAGAAACCATAGGGATTTGGACGAATCTACTTAAATAATGAGGATAGAATAATGGTAACAGATGAATTTAGAAAAATAGCGGTATCTTTCGCAGGAGGCGATGGTGGAAATCCTAAATCAGAAGTATGGTTTTGTGGATTAGAATGGGGGATTGGTGATGAAAGCTCGCCAGATGATTTTTATGAGAAATTTAGTTTAAGCCCTAAATTAATACCGCATTCTTGGGTAGAGGATGATTTTGATGGTAGTTGGACTACTCAATATAATAGAAAAATATGTTGGTTTTTGTGGTACTACTACAATTTGGATTGGAAAAATGGAGAAAGTGCGGAGCATTTTGTTAAAAAATACGATGTGCTTTACCCACAAGGTATTGGTTTCAAATTAAATATGCTACCAATCAATTTTAAAAATAGATCATCAATTAAATGGAATGATCAATTCATTAAGATGACAGGATTTGAAACATTCAACGAATATAGAGAGTGGTGCGTTGAAAATCGCGGTGCTTTTTATCGTCAACTTATAGATGAATGTCATCCTAAAGTTATTATTTGTACGGGAGTCACTGAAAAAGATAACTTTTTTAAGTTTTTTACTGGAGAAGCCGTATATGAAACTAAAGCGTTGAAAGAATTTAATATCTTCTATCGCAAGTACAATGATACTTTAATTTGTGTTTGCCCATTTTTTGGTGGCCCAAGTGGCATTAATTCTTACGACAAAATGGAAGCATTAGTAGAGTCAGTAAAAGAATTATGTAAATAATTTTTTTGTTAAGTTTAACGTTGATAGATAAATAGCGACTTCGGTTGCTATTTATCTTTCTCTTGCTTTAGCATATACATAATGAGATCCTTAGATAAACTACTAATCTCTAAAAAGTGTCATCTACATTATAATGTTTAACCCTGTCTTTTCATCCTTTCATTAAACTATCCGGAATTTCCGGATAATTGATTCTTTTAAGCTCTTTATTATCAAATCTATTCTAGATTTGTGAAGATTTTCTAAAAATAACCGCTTGTAATATTCACTAACGACACGCATTGTCGCTCTCCTCCCTATAATTTTTCTATAAAAGAGAGTTTTTTACCTCTTACAACACGCTTAAGCCCTTTTATAGAAACAACACAGGAGAAAACTTATGGCAATGAAAGTGACTTTTAAACGAGATCCGATTTTTGAGGATGTAAAAAAATTTGTACAACAACAAAAATTTGCCTCTTGCTCGATGATTCAACGCAAATTTAGTTTGGGCTTTAATCGAGCTGGGCGAATTTTAGAACAACTAGAAGAAGCAGGCGTTATTTCACCAATGAAAAATGGACAGAGAAAAGTATTATGAAAAATGATTTAAATTATGCAGTAGAACTTATTCGCAAGGCTGACGGCATTTTAATTACTGCTGGGGCAGGAATGAGTGTGGATTCAGGTTTGCCGGATTTTAGAAGTGTCGGCGGGTTTTGGAATGCCTACCCAATGTTTAAAGGCCGCAATATCAATTTTGAAGATATTGCGACGCCATTGGCTTATGAAACCCATCAAGAGTTAGCTTATTGGTTTTATGGGCATCGTTTATCGCAATATCGAGCAACAATCCCGCATGAGGGCTACCAAATTTTAAAACGTTGGGCAGAAAGCAAACCGTATGGTTATTTTGTTTTTACAAGTAATGTGGATGGGCATTTTCAGAAAGCAGGGTTTGAAGAAGGGCGCATTTATGAAGTACATGGCACATTAGAGCGTTTACAGTGCGTTCATAATTGCCGTGATTTAAGCTGGTCAGCAAAAGAATTTCAACCTGTGGTGGATAACGAAAAGTTGCGCTTATTGAGTGAGCCACCTCGTTGCCCTTATTGTCAACGTTTAGCAAGACAAAATGTGCTTATGTTTGATGATTATTTTTACAGCAGTAATTATCAAAATTTAAAACGAAATAAGCTCGATTTATGGTTAAAAGAAGTGCAAAATCTCGTCGTCATCGAACTGGGAGCGGGGAAAGCCATTCCAACTGTGCGTCGATTTTCTGAACGTACAGCAAAAGCAAAAAAGGGCGGATTTATCCGTATTAACCCACAAGATGCAGGCGTGCCGAAAATGCACTTTTTAAGTCTCGAAATGAAAGCGTTAGATGCCCTAAAAGCGATTGATAGCCTTCTAAATCCTTCTCAACAAGCGGTTGAATAATGGAAAATTTTTGCGAAATTACCTTCTGCCAACAAATTGGCAGCAACAAGCGACACAACCAAGATGCCCTTTTTAATGGAGAGGCGGTGTTTCAATATAAACTCAAAACGGCTGAAAAACGCCTTGAAAACCGACCGCACTTTATTGTGGGCGTGGCAGATGGTATTTCCAATAGCAACCGACCTGAAAAAGCGAGTAAATTGGCAATGCAATTATTAAGCCAAACGGAAAGCATAAGTCGTCAAACGATCTACGATTTACAATCCAGTTTATCAGCAGAATTAGCCGAGGATTATTTTGGCTCAGCAACCACTTTTGTGGCGGCTGAGATTGATCAAGCAACTCATAAAGCAAAAATCCTCAGCGTAGGCGATAGCCGTGCTTATTTAATTGATCCCCAAGGAAAATGGCAACAAATCACGCAAGATCATTCTATTCTGTCTGAATTATTGGAGGATTTTCCCGATAAAAAAGAAGAAGACTTTGCCACGATTTATGGCGGTGTTTCTTCTTGTTTAGTCGCGGATTATTCCGAATTTCAAGATAAAATTTTTTATCAAGAAATTGAAATTCAACAAGGGGAAAGTTTATTACTTTGTTCTGATGGATTAACAGATGGACTTTCTGCTGACGTGAGAGAAAAAGTTTGGAAACAATATGATAATGATAAATCTAGATTGACTGTTTACCGTAAGTTAATTGAAAAACAAAGATTTTATGATGATTTATCAGTTATAATCTGTGCGTTTTGATTTATATTATAAAAATATTCTAAGGAACCAAAATTATTATGAGTGAAGAAAAAGCAAAAATACTTAAGATTGATGATGTATTCAAATTAAAATTGAGTATTCCTGATTATCAAAGACCATACAAATGGACAGTGAAAAATGTTCAGCAACTTATTGATGATCTACTTACTCACTTCCGTGATAACAAAGTTTACCGAATAGGCACAATTGTTTTATATAAAAATGATGGTAAGTCTGAAATAGTTGATGGGCAACAGAGACTTACTACGCTATCACTACTGCTTTACAAATTGGGGAAGAAAGACATCTTATTTTTAAATGAGGAATTTAATCATAGTATTAGCAAATCTAATATTTTTGAAAATTATAGATTTATTAATAGCTACAATTTCCCTGAAGGATTTCAAGAATATATTCTAAAAATATGTGAAATGGTTCGTATTGAGCTTGATGATTTAGATGAAGCATTCCAATTTTTTGATTCACAAAATGCAAGAGGAAAACCTCTTGAATCATATGATCTCTTAAAAGCCTACCATTTAAGAGAGATGAGAGGAAAGACTGATCAAATTATTCATCAATGTGTTGAGCGCTGGGAGAAATCTGCGATGTCAGATGATATAAATAATTTAGATAAAATTATTAATTCTATTTTATTTAGATTGCGTCGTTGGCATTTCCAAGAACATGCAGAAGTATTCACAGCTGATGAATTGGAAACATTTAAAGGTGTTAGCGAAAATATTGAATATCCTTATTTAAATGGTATTTTGGCTGCTGGGGCGATACAGAAAATGTCTGCTAATAACCCTTTTTTATATCGTTCAATATCACTATTTCAATCAAATCAAACATTAGTTAATGGAGAGTATTTTTTTGATTACATTCAACATTATGCGGTGATTTATGAGCGGTTATTTAGAGAGGGTACAGGTTTATTAAGCTCATTGAATAAAATAAATGGTATAAGTTTGGAAGGTAATGTAGTTAAATTTTTAAATACTTATGCACATAGTTATCGAGTGGGTGATAAATATCTTAGAAATTTATTTGAGTGCATGCTGTTATTCTATTTTGATAAGTTTGGAGATAATAATTTTTCGGAGTTTATGACAAAGGCATTTCTTTGGGTTTATCGTTTGCGCTTTGAGTCTCAGCGTATTAGCTTTAAAACAATAGAAGATGCCGCTCTATCCAAGGATGGATTGCTCACTCATATTGAAAAGTCGATTACTCCTGCACAAGTTATGCGATTTATTCCAAAATTAGGTGAAATTAAATTTGACAATATAGATAAAAAAATAAAAGAAATTTGGAGTGTTAAAGATTATGCTGAAAAATAATTATGTAAAACCTTTTAAGATAAATGAGTTATTAAGTTACGATAAATACATTATTCCTATTTATCAGCGAAATTACGCATGGGGAGATAAGGAGATTAGTCTTCTTATTCAAGATCTTGGAAATGCTTGTCAAAAAGCAAAAGACAATTACTACATTGGTAGTTTAGTAGTCTATAAAAGAGAGAATGGAGATTTTGAAGTTATAGATGGTCAGCAACGATTAACAACACTAACGTTAATAATGTATCATTTATCTAAAAATACTTTTACTAGAAATGTTTATTTTGAGCATAGAAAGGATTCTGATTGGGCATTAGAGCATCTTGAATTAAAAAATCATATTCCTAGTATATTTAAAAAAGCTTTAGATTCAATTGAAAAACATTGGGCTATAGCTGCAGAAGCTGCGGCCCCAGAAGACTTAGTCGATTTCTTGCTCAAAAAAGTTGAAATTATTAGAACAGAAGTTCCTAAGGATACAGATCTTAATCATTATTTTGAGATTATGAATACGCGTGGAGAGCAACTTGAGAAGCATGAAATTCTTAAAGCATGCTTAATGAATAATCTACCCGAAAGGATTCAACGTTCGGTTTTTGCCCAAATTTGGGATGCTTGTTCTGATATGAGCCGATATGCAGTAATGGGGATAGAATCGAATCTTAGAAAGATTATTTTTGGTGCAGATTGGCAGGATAAGCCGAAAGTATTTGATGATATTATAAAATATTATGGAAATAACGCAGGAAATACTCAACAAAACACAGATAGTACAAGTAGCAAATCATCAATTCTTGCTCTAATAGAAGGGAGGGAGCCCAAAGTAGAACAAACACTACAAAATAACGAATTTACTGAAGGTAGTTTTAATTCAGTTATTGATTTTTCTAACTTCTTGATGCATGTATTCAGAATATATTTAGAAAAATATCATAGTACTAGAGAATTTAGAGATATTTCTTTAGACGAAAAAGAATTATTAAATGCCTTTGGTAAAGATTGGTCTAAAGAAACAGAAGTTGTTAAGTTTATTGATACATTATTATCTTGTCGGTATTTATTTGATAAATATGTAATTAAGTCAAGCACATTGCGTGCAGAGGATGAACATTGGTCTTTATGGAACATTGTAAAAGGCAATTCAAGCAACTATTACTATAAAAATACTTTTGGTAGTGATAAATCTGAATCAAATGATACAGATACCAATGAACAAACAAAAAACGCAATTATGTTACTTTCAATGTTCCATGTTTCTAACCCTTCTCGCATTTACAAAAACTGGTTATACGCTGTGTTACGTTGGTTATTTGATAATAGAGATGATATTAAACAAAGTGATTATATTAAATTTTTAGAAAAACTTTGTGATAAATTCTATTTTGGTAATAACTGCCAAGGAGAAGATATTACCGATATCATCTTAGGAAAAGAAATTGATTTTTTATCTAATAAAGAATGGAATGATGGCGTTTTAGTTCCTAACTTTGTGTTTAATCGATTAGATTATCAGTTATGGCAGAAGTACAAAGATAAGTATCCTAAGTTTCGATTTACGTTTAGAAGTTCAGTGGAACATCATTATCCTCAACATCCATCTGAAGAGCATGGATTAGAGAAGTTGGAGCAAGCGATCCTAGATAATTTTGGTAACTTATATTTGTTATCTCAAAGTAAAAATTCTCGTTTGAGTAATTTACCTCCAGAAGCAAAGTTAACATATTACCCTAATGGTGATTATGATAGCCTTAAACAGGCTTTAATGATGGAAAAAACAAAAGAGTTTAATAAATGGAAAGCAGAGGAAATATTAGAGCATGGAAAAGAGATGCTTATATTGTTAAATACTCCAGTTTCTTGAATATTTAATTCCTAACGACACAATCTGTCGCTCTACTTCTTAAACTATGCTCAAACCTATTAGGTTTGAGCATTTTTGATTGGAGTGATGATTATGTCTAAATTCAAACTTAACCCCCCATCAGTTTCCCCTTATACCGAAAAATTAATGTTGCAACTTTTATTGGAATATCGAGGATTTGCAGAGGTTTTTCATGAAGAAGTTTGGCACTATGACAATATTGCAGCGGCTTTAGGTTTACCGAGTGAAATGGAGCGTTGTGATGATTTTCGTGCGAAAGTAAAAAAATTATTACAAGCACGAAATAAAACGTTGCCAAAATTGACCGCTCTTTGCGTAAACGAGAATCCAATTATTGAACAAAATATTGATACGCTTACCCAGTTATTATCATTGAATGCTGCTGAGCAGACGCTTTTCCGTTTATCGGTTCAGCTACGCTTAGATGAGCCATTAAAAAAATTGAGCGAGGTATTACCAAAATCTAATTTTGTAGGGGTAAGTGAGGTATTATCAAATTTATTTGGTTTGCCAAAATCGGACATTATTTCTGCCTTAAATGATAAGGGAAAGCTATTAGGCTATGGCTTGCTTGAACGAAACTATAATCCGGATAGTCTCCATGATTATTTGGATTGGGGCAAAATGTTAGATTTTGATGAGTTTATTTCAGAACCATTAGATGAACAAACACTATTAAAATCTTGTACTCAGCCTGCGATTGAAACAAGTTTAAATTTAGACGATTTTGCTTATCTAGGAGAGATGAAAGCAATGATGCTGGATTATCTTCAGTCTTCATTTGCTACTCATAGAAAAGGTGTGAATATTTTAATTTATGGTGCGCCTGGTACAGGCAAAACGGAGTTGGCCACTTTGTTGGGGAAAGTGTTGAGCGTTTCGGTAAATAATATTACCTACATGGATGGAGATGGGGATGTGATTAGCGCTGAAGATCGTTTGAATAAATGTCGTTTTGCGCAAAAGGTGTTAGAAGGGCAATCTTCGTTATTGATTTTTGATGAAATAGAAGATGTTTTTCGTGCTAGTTTCTTTGAGCAATCAGTAGCACAGCAGAATAAAGCTTGGATGAATCAATTATTAGAAAATAACAATGTGCCGATGATTTGGCTATCTAATTCTGTTTTTGGCATAGATCCTGCTTTTTTACGTCGCTTTGATTTTATTTTAGAAATGCCGGATTTGCCGTTGAAAAATAAATCAGCACTCATTACGCAGTTAACCGAGGGAAAATTAAGTCCAGCCTATGTGCAGCATTTTGCCAAAGTACGGTCATTAACGCCGGCGATTTTAAGCCGCACAATTCGGGTGGCAAAGGAACTCAATACATCTAATTTTGCTGAGACTTTGCTCATGATGTTTAATCAAACATTAAAATCGCAAAATAAACCGAAAATTGAACCGCTTATTTTAGGTAAAGCCGACTATAACTTGAATTATGTGGCTTGTAACGACAATATTCATCGTATTAGTGAAGGGTTAAAACAGTCGAAAAAAGGACGGGTTTGTTGTTATGGTCCGCCGGGAACAGGAAAAACCGCTTGGGCAGCGTGGCTTGCGGAACAGTTGGATATGCCGCTATTGCTAAGACACGGCTCAGATTTGCTTAATTGTTATGTAGGCGAGACAGAAAAAAATATCGCTCAAGCTTTTGAGCAAGCGAAAGCTGACAACGCATTATTAGTACTAGATGAAGTGGATACGTTCTTATTTTCTCGAGAAGGAGCAGACCGAAGTTGGGAGCGTTCACAAGTGAATGAAATGTTGACACAAATTGAACGCTTTAAGGGTTTAATGGTGGTATCAACAAATTTAATTGAAGTGCTTGATCCTGCCGCCTTACGCCGTTTTGATTTGAAACTGAAGTTTGATTATTTAACGCTGCCACAACGTTTAGATTTTGCTAAACAACAAGCGGAAATTTTAGGGTTGCCATTGTTATCAGAAGAGGATTTAAGTCAGATTGAATCGCTTAATTTGCTGACACCTGGTGATTTTGCTGCAGTGGCTCGTCGTCACCAGTTTTCTCCTTTTCAAAAGGTGCAAGATTGGCTGAGCGCATTACAAGGTGAATGTGAAGTGAAACCAGCGTTTTCTGCAACGAGTAGACGGATTGGGTTCTAATTTAAGTGCGGTCAAAATTCTCATTGTTTTTTGACCGCACTTT
Source organism: Haemophilus parainfluenzae (assembly GCF_014931415.1). NCBI lineage: Bacteria > Pseudomonadati > Pseudomonadota > Gammaproteobacteria > Pasteurellales > Pasteurellaceae > Parahaemophilus > Parahaemophilus parainfluenzae. The sequence goes on from NZ_CP063121.1 coordinate 1,150,039, forward strand.
TTATTCTCCAGTTAGCCAACTTGCCAATAAGATAACGATAGTAAAAATACCCAACCAAATAAGGTGAAGTTTAGTGCTTTTTCGATTAATTTCGGCGTTTTGTTGGCGTCGTTGTTCGAGTTTTTGTTTGTAAATTTCAAGATCTTCTTCTTTAAAAGAAAACCCACAATTTGGACAAAATTGCGCGGATTCGCTGATTTTTTTACGACATTCAGGGCAGCGGGTGAGAGCCATTGATGATCCTTTTTTAATTATTTTAATTTATAAACATATTGTAAGTGAAAAAAACGGAATGATAAACGTGACATGGATCACAAAATTGAAACAATGTAAAAATTAAAATTTTGATTTTGATGATTTTCACTTAGAATACCGCCGACGAAGTCTAGTATATGACTAAATTTCGGTATTCATTTATTCCTGAGGAGTATTTTTTATGTTGTGGTTTTTCTTCTGCGTGGCGTTATTGCTTGCAGGTTATTTCTTTTATAGTCGTGTAATTGAGCGCATTTTTGTGATCAATCCAAACCGTAAAACGCCAGCTTATACCATGAATGATGGCGTTGACTATATGCCAATGTCTAAAACTAAGATTTGGTTAATTCAATTATTAAACATTGCAGGTACAGGTCCAATCTTTGGTCCAATTCTTGGTGCGTTATACGGACCGGTTGCAATGCTTTGGATTGTAGTGGGTTGTATCTTTGCTGGTGCGGTACATGATTATTTCTGCGGAATGTTAAGTGTGCGTAATGGCGGTGCATCTATGCCGAACCTCGCAGGTAAATACTTAGGTCGTCCAGTTAAAGCATTTATTAATATCTTAGCTGTTGTACTTTTATTATTAGTGGGTGTGGTATTCGTTGCAAGTCCAGCTCAATTAATGGGTACGATTACAATGGATGTGTTCGGTGCAGCATCAGGTAGCATTTCTATTAGCAATGCGGAAGAAATCCATCAAGTAGCTGAAGCAGGTGGTATTACCGTTTGGGGTATGGATAAAGCGACAGTTATCAGTGTTTGGACTGGTATCATCTTCATTTACTATATTCTTGCGACATTACTTCCAGTTGATAAAATCATCGGTCGTATCTACCCATTCTTCGGTGCATTATTACTCTTTATGTCTGTAGGTATGGTATATGGTTTAGTAACTGCAGATCTTAGCTCAGCAGATCCAATTTCTTTCTATCGTTCTGTGGACGGTATGTCTTTTGAGAAATTCTTCCAAAACTTTGAAACCCGTGCAGATTTACCATTATGGCCACTCTTGTTCTTAACTATCTCTTGTGGTGCATTATCTGGTTTCCACGCAACACAAAGTCCGTTAATGGCACGTTGTACTGAAAACGAAAAAGAAGGGCGTTTCATTTTCTACGGTGCGATGATCGGTGAAGGTGTGATTGCATTAGTATGGTGTGCAGTTGGTTTAAGTTTCTATGATTCTTTACCAGATTTGTTAGCTGCGATTAAAGCGGGTTCGCCTTCTAAAGTGGTTTATGATTCTTCAATCCACTTCTTAGGTCTTGTTGGTGGTATTTTTGCAGTATTAGGTGTGGTTGTTCTTCCAATTACATCAGGCGATACAGCATTCCGTGCAGCACGCCTTGTTATTGCAGAATTTTTCCATTTAGAACAAAAAACCTTAGCTAAACGTTTAATTATTGCTGTGCCATTATTCGTGGTTGGTTATATCGTATCAAAAGTGGATTTCTCTATCTTATGGCGTTACTTCACTTGGGCGAACCAAACTACTGCGATGGTTATGTTATGGACTGCAGCAGCGTACTTATACCGTTATAATAAATTCCACTGGGTATGTACAATCCCTGCGGCATTTATCAGTACTGTATGTTTTACTTATCTTGCATACAACAAAATCGGTTTCGGTTTAGACTATCAATTATCTGTTTATATCGGCTTAGGCTTAACTGTTCTTTGCTTGGTATTATTCTTCACACAGCTTAAACCATTAGGTGATCGTGATGAAGAAGCGTATGTAAATAACTAATTAAATCGAGTTAAAAATTGAAAAACCGTTTGAGGGAAACCTTAGACGGTTTTTTTGTTTATTTTATTGCCAAAATTTACCAATCTTTACGTTTTAATTGCTTGCAAGTTAAGGCTACAACCGATAAACTTACGCAAAGTGGTGAAAAGTGGAATTTTGTGGAAAATTCTGCCAAATTTTTCTAAAAATAAACGTTTAAAGGTAGAGAAATGTTTCGTGGTGCAGCAGCGGTAAATTTAGATGCGAAGGGTCGTGTAGCGATTCCTACGCGTTATCGTGCTGAAATCATGGAAAAGAACCAAGGTCAAATGGTTTGTACCGTTGATATTCGTCAGCCTTGTTTATTACTTTATCCTTTAGATGAATGGGAAAAAATCGAACAAAAACTACTTTCACTTTCCAACTTTGACCCAAATCAACGCCGCTTACAACGTGTAATGCTTGGTTATGCCACAGAATGTGAAATGGATGCGCAAGGTCGTATCTTATTAAGTGGTCCATTACGTCAACACGCAAAATTAGAAAAAGGCTTAATGTTGGTCGGGCAGTTGAACAAATTTGAAATTTGGAGTGATACTGAATGGTACGCTCAAATTGATGAGGACATTGAAATTGGCTCAAGCGCTGAATTCGGTGCTTCTGAAGAACTAAAAATGCTGTCATTATAGAACAGCAGCACTAGCAGGATAAGCGGTGCTTGCGCCGCTCTATCTTCTCTTTATCGATTTTGATTTAACGTTTACTTTTTACTTATGACTACGCAAAATTCCTTTTCTGCACCTGAACATATCACGGTTTTGCTTCACGAAGCGGTGAATGGTTTGGCGTTGAAAGAAAACGGAATTTATATCGATGGTACCTTTGGTCGTGGTGGTCATTCTCGCCTTATTCTCTCGCAACTTTCTGAAAATGGTCGTTTGATTGCCGTTGATCGTGATCCACGTGCGATTGCTGAAGCTGAAAAAATTCAGGACCCTCGTTTTCATATTGAACATAATAGCTTTTCACACATTCCAGATATCTGTCAAAAACTCGATTTAGTTGGTAAAATTGACGGTATTTTGCTGGATTTAGGCGTATCATCTCCACAGCTTGATGAAGCAGAACGTGGTTTCAGTTTTATGAAAGATGGCCCGTTAGATATGCGCATGGATACCACACAAGGTTTATCAGCGGCAGAGTGGCTAAAACAGGTATCTGTTGATGATTTAACTTGGGTGTTAAAAACCTTCGGTGAAGAGCGTTTTGCAAAACGAATTGCGACTGCCATCGTAGAGTTCAACAAAAGTGCGGTCAAAAATGGCACAAAATGTTTAAGTCGTACTTCTCAACTCGCTGAATTAATTGCTCAAGCCGTACCGTTTAAAGATAAACATAAGCATCCAGCGACGCGTAGTTTCCAAGCCATTCGAATTTATATTAATGCGGAATTAGATGAATTAGAAAGTGTATTAAATTCTGCATTAGATATGTTGGCACCAGAAGGGCGTTTATCGATTATCAGTTTCCATTCACTTGAAGACAGAATGGTAAAACATTTTATGCGTAAACAAAGTAAAGGCGAGGATATCCCGAGAGGCTTACCATTACGTGAAGATCAAATTCAACGCAATCAAAAATTAAAAATCATTGGTAAAGCTATTCAGCCGAGTGAGGCAGAAATTTCGGCAAATCCACGTTCAAGAAGTGCGGTTTTACGTATTGCGGAAAGGGTGAAATAAGATGTTAGAAAATAGCGAACGTTATCCTTTACAACATATTCTCGTTGAAGATATTTTTTCTTCTAATAAATTAGTTGTCGTCTTACTTTTATTAATTTTAGCTTCTGCAATGGGCACGATTTGGATGACCCACCAAACACGAGGCTTAATTTCTGAAAACGGGCAGTTGGTATTACAACACCAAGCCCTTGAAAACGAATATCGCAATTTGCAATTACAAGAAGCAACCGAAAGTGATAATACAAGAGTTGAATCCATTGCAATCGGTACATTAAAAATGCAACGTGTTCAAAGTGAACAAGAAGTGGTTATTTTTGAATAGGGATTTTGAATAAAATGGTTAGATTTAATTCCTCTAAGAAACCAGGAAAGCCAAAGAAAACAATTAGAAAATTGGCTCAACCTGCGTCAGTAAAACCAAATAAACCGAAGATGGTATTTGAGAAATGCTTCCTTCGTGGTCGTTATCTTATTGCGACAAGTTTTATTTTCTTAGGCTTAGGCGCATTAGTGGCTCGTGCTGCTTATGTGCAATCTGTTAATTCTGAAACCCTTTCTGGCGAAGCTGACAAACGTTCATTACGTAAAGATGACGTCCTTTCTGTTCGCGGTTCAATTTTAGATCGTAATGGTCAATTGTTATCGGTGAGTGTACCGATGAGTGCCATTGTGGCTGAACCACGTTTAATGTTAAAAGAAAATGCATTAGATGATAAAGAACGCATTAAAGCCCTTGCAAACGAATTAAATATGACGCCAGCAGAGTTGGTGAAAAAAATTGAGAAAAATGCAAAATCAGGTTTCTTGTATTTAGCGCGTCAAGTAGAAGCGAGCAAGGCAAATTATATCCGTGAACTCAAAATTAAAGGTATCTCATTAGAGACAGAACCTCGTCGTTTTTATCCTCGTGTAGAAGAAGCAGCTCAATTAATCGGTTTTACCAACATCGATGGTAAAGGGATTGAAGGGGTTGAGGCAAGTTTCAACTCAATGTTAGTGGGGAAAGACGGTGCGCGTGTTGTACGTAAAGACAAACGTGGTAACGTGGTTGAGCATATTGCAGATGAGAAAAAATACGATGCACAAGATGTAACCTTAAGTATCGATGAAAAATTGCAATCCATGGTGTATCGTGAAATCAAAAAAGCGGTAACTGAGAACAAAGCTGAATCTGGTACTGCGGTGTTGGTTGATGTGCGTACGGGTGAAGTATTAGCAATGGCGACGGCGCCTTCTTACAACCCGAATAACTTGGCTAATGTGAAAGATGAATTAAAACGTAACCGTGCGATTACGGATACTTTCGAACCAGGTTCAACAGTAAAACCTTTCGTTGTTTTGACCGCACTTCAACGTGGCGCAGCGAGACGTGATGAAGTGATTAATACAGGTTCATTTACCGTAAGTGGTAAAGAAATTGTGGACGTGGCACCTCGCCCACAACAAACCTTAGATGAAATTTTGATTAACTCCAGTAACCGTGGTGTAAGCCGTCTTGCGTTACGTATGCCACCTTCTGCATTAATGGAAACTTACCAGAATGCGGGCTTAGGTAAAGATACAGAGTTAGGCTTAATTGGTGAACAACGTGGTGTATTAAATGCAAACCGTAAACGTTGGGCAGATATCGAACGTGCTACTGTGGCTTATGGTTATGGTATCACTTCAACACCATTACAAATTGCACGCGCTTATGCAACTTTAGGTAGCTTCGGGATTTATCGTCCGCTTTCTATCACGAAAGTTGATCCACCAGTCATTGGTCAACGTGTATTCTCAGAGAAAATCACGAAAGACGTAGTGGGCATGTTAGAAAAAGTCGCGATCAAAAATAAACGAGCGATGGTTGAAGGGTATCGTGTAGGCGCGAAAACCGGTACAGCGCGTAAAATTGAAAATGGTCACTATGTTAAGAAATATGTGGCATTTACAGCGGGTATTGCACCAATTAGCGATCCACGTTATGCATTAGTTATTTTGATTAACGATCCGAAAGCTGGACAGTACTATGGTGGTGCGGTATCTGCGCCAGTATTCTCAAGCATAATGGGCTATGCATTACGTGCGAATGGTATTGCGCCAGATGCAGAACCAACAGAAAAAACAGCAAGACGTACCGTTCGCTTAAGCGATCAAAAACTTGAAAAAATGAATTAAAAAAAGGCAAAACAATGAAAAAATTGACCGCACTTTTTGATCTTCCGGTGCTTTCAGACATTAATGTGAAGGCGATGGTGTTAGATAGCCGCAAAGTGACTCAAGGAGATCTATTTGTGGCAGTCAAAGGGCATCGTTTTGATGCGAGTCAATTTGTTCCTCAAGCTATTTCTTCTGGTGCAAGTGTGGTCGTTTTAGAGACAGATTTAGAAAACGAGCATTTGAACATCCAATGGCAAAATAATGTGCCAGTGATTCATTACTATCATTTATCTGTTCATCTTTCAGCATTGGCAGGTCAATTTTATGACAATCCTTCCGAAAAATTGACTTTAGTTGGTGTGACTGGAACAAACGGTAAAACTACGGTTTCTCAATTATTAGCGCAATGGGCTACGCTATTAGGCCACAAAGCCGCTGTCATGGGCACCATTGGCAATGGTTTATTAGGTCAAGTCAAAGAAGCAAAAAACACCACAGGTTCAGCCGTTGAAGTTCAAGAAAACCTCGCTGATTTTGTAGAGAATGGGGCAGATTTTGCTTCTATTGAAGTGTCTTCACATGGTTTAGTTCAACACCGTGTTGAAGCCCTTAAATTTAAAGCCGCCATTTTTACCAATTTAAGTCGTGATCATTTGGATTATCACGAGACAATGGAAAAGTATGCAGAAGCTAAAAAACGCTTTTTCATTGATTTAGCCCCCGAATTACAAATTCTCAATGCTGACGATCCAATTGGGGCTGCATGGTTAGGTGAATTACCAAATGGTATTGCAGTCAGCTGTCACCCAGATTTCCATCCAACATCTAAACAATGGCTTTATGCTACGCAAATTCGTTTTACTCATGAAGGTGCGGTAATTGATGTTGCATCAAGTTGGGGGAATGGCACATTACATAGCCCATTAATTGGCGCTTTTAACGTGAGTAATCTGCTGTTAGCCACAGCTGTTTTATTGGCTTTAGGTTATTCTTTCGATGATCTTATACGTACTGTTTCACAGCTAAAAGGAGTAAATGGAAGAATGGAATTGATTAAGAAAGCAGGCAAACCAACAGTTATCGTTGATTATGCCCATACTCCAGATGCATTGGAAAAAGCATTAAATGCCGCGCGTGAACATTGTAAAGGTAAACTTTGGTGTATCTTTGGATGTGGCGGTGATCGTGATGCAGGCAAGCGTCCTCTAATGGCAAAAGCGGCTGAGCAGTTTGCAGATTTAGTGATCGTAACCCAAGATAATCCGCGTACAGAAGACCCAAATAAAATTGAAGCAGATATACTTACTGGTTTTAGTCGCCTGGAAGACGTTGGTGTGATTCCGGATCGTGAAGAAGCTATCAAATTTACCATTGAGAATGCAGTTGAAAATGATGTGATTATTATTGCCGGTAAAGGGCATGAAAACTATCAGATCATTGGGGATAAAACACTTCATTTCTCCGATCAAGAAGTAGCTAAAGCCTATTTAACAAAAAAATAAAAAACAGAATGATTAAACTAACTACCCAACAGCTTGTTCAAATTTTAAATGCTGATCTTATTGGCGATGAGCAGGTCGTTGTTGAAAATATTAATACGGATACGCGTAAAGCTGTATATAACTCGCTTTTCTTTGCATTAAAAGGTGAGCATTTTGATGCACATCAATACTTAGATAAAGCCGTTGAGCAAGGTGCGACAGCCTTAGTAGTGCAACAAGCTAACACCGAAATAGCCACGCCACAATTAGTTGTTGCAGATACGCGCTTAGCCCTTGGTCAATTAGCAAAATGGTTACGTGAAAAAATTAATCCTCGTACCGTAGCGATGACAGGTTCATCGGGTAAAACTACGGTGAAAGAGATGACCGCATCCATTCTGCAACAAACAGCTGGCAATCCTGAAGCTGTGTTATTCACAAATGGTAATTTCAACAATGATATTGGCGTACCATTAACGTTATTACGCTTAACCGAACAACATAAATTTGCCGTTATTGAATTAGGTGCCAATCATCAAGGTGAAATTGATTACACCACGCATCTTGCTCAGCCTGAGGCCGCATTAGTGAATAATGTAGCGGCTGCACATTTAGAGGGATTTGGCTCCATTGAAGGTGTAGCTCGAGCTAAAGGTGAAATCTATCGCGGTTTAACCCCAAATGGTATGGCCATTATTAACAGCGAACATAATTATATTGAATTGTGGCAAAAAGAAATTGGCTCTCATGCCATTCAATATTTTAATGGTGGCGATTACAACGCTGAAAACGTAGAACATTCACCTAATGGCTCAACGTTTATGTTAGTTTCCCCAAAAGGTAGCATTGAGATTAATTTGCCTTATTTAGGTGAGCATAATGTAAAAAATGCGTTGGCAGCAACGGCTCTTGCTATGAATGTGGGCGCGAGTCTTGCTGATGTTAAAGCGGGTCTTGAACACCGTTCTCAAGTAAAAGGGCGTTTATTCCCGATTCAAGTGAATGAAAATCTGTTGCTATTAGATGATACTTACAATGCAAATGTGGATTCTTTACAAGCGGCGATTGATGTTTTAAAAGGTTACGATGCTTTCCGTATTCTACTTGTGGGGGATATGAAAGAATTAGGCGAGGATAGCCTAAAATGTCATCAAGCAGTGGGTGAGCATGCAAAACAAGCTCAATTAGATTTGGTGCTTTCTTACGGAACAGAAAGTGCGGTCATTTCTGAAGCTGTTTTGGGAAAACATTTTAAAGATAAAGCTGAATTGACAGCTTATGCGTTAGATATTATTAAACAGAAATTACAAGAAAACCAAAAAGTCGTCGTGTTAGCGAAAGGCTCTCGCTCAATGAAAATGGAAGAGACGATTTATTCATTAAAGGATAGCTTATGTTAGTTTGGCTTGCTGAATACTTAGTTCGCTATGAAACGGCATTTAATGCCATTTCCTATATTACCGTCCGTGCGATTTTGGCATTATTAACCGCACTTTTCATTTCTTTATGGATTGGTCCGAAAGTGATCAAACGCCTTCAAATTTTAAAATTTGGTCAAGAAGTGCGTAATGACGGTCCTGAAAGTCACTTTGCGAAAAAAGGTACGCCAACCATGGGCGGTGTGATGATTTTATTCTCCATCGGTGTGAGTACGTTATTATGGGCTAACTTAACGAATCCTTATGTTTGGATTTGTTTATTTGTGTTATTTGGCTATGGTGCAATTGGCTTTGTGGATGATTTCCGTAAAATCACGCGTAAAAATACAGATGGTTTAATTGCGCGTTGGAAATATTTCTGGATGTCAGTGGTGGCATTAGTAGCGATCATTTGGTTGTATTGGTTAGGTCATGATACCGATGCAACTCGTTTAGTGATTCCATTCTTCAAAGATATCATGCCGCAATTAGGTCTATTCTATATTGTGTTGTCTTACTTTGTGATTGTGGGTACAGGTAATGCAGTAAATTTAACCGATGGCTTAGATGGTCTTGCAATTATGCCAACGGCTTTAGTAGCTGGTGCATTTGCTTTGATTGCATGGGCGACCGGTAACGTTAATTTTGCAGAATACTTACATATTCCTTATATCAAATATAGTTCTGAAGTGGTGGTATTCTGTACTGCAATCGTAGGCGCAGGCTTAGGTTTCTTATGGTTTAACACTTATCCAGCTCAAGTCTTTATGGGTGATGTTGGCTCTCTAGCACTTGGTGGTGCACTTGGTGTTGTTGCCATCCTTGTTCGTCAAGAATTCTTATTAGTGATTATGGGCGGTGTATTTGTTGTTGAAGCCTTGTCTGTAATTTTACAAGTGGGTTCTTACAAATTAAGAAAACAACGTATTTTTAGAATGGCACCAATTCATCACCACTTTGAATTAAAAGGTTGGCCAGAACCTCGAGTGATTATTCGGTTTTGGATTATTTCCTTGATGTTGGTATTGATGGGGCTTGTAACGCTCAAACTAAGATAATTTTTGTAGGGTGCACTTGTTGCACCCTGCGTGCTCCCAGAATACGAGAGAAGAAAAACAACATGACAACTCTATATCAAAATAAAACTATCACCATCATAGGCCTCGGAAAAACAGGTCTTTCTTGCGTTGAATATCTTCAATCTCAACAAGCTAACATCCGAGTGATTGATACACGTCAACATCCAGCAGGTGCGGATAAATTACCTAAAAATGTTCCCTTACATACAGGTAGCCTAAATCAACAATGGTTACTTGAAAGCGATATTATTGTCATTAGCCCAGGGCTAGCAGTAAAAACACCTGAAATTCAGACCGCACTTTCAGCGGGTGTGGAAGTGATTGGGGATATCGAATTATTCTGTCGAGCTGCCACCAAGCCAATTGTCGGGATTACAGGCTCTAACGGTAAAAGCACTGTAACAACATTAGTCTATGAAATGGCGAAAGCTGCGGGAATAAAAGTGGGCATGGGTGGAAACATTGGCATCCCTGCGTTGTCATTATTAAATGAAGATTGCGATCTTTATGTATTAGAACTTTCCAGTTTCCAACTTGAAACCACTTATAGTTTGAAAGCGGCTGCAGCGACTGTGCTTAATGTGACTGAAGATCACATGGATCGCTATGTGGATTTAGAAGATTATCGACAAGCAAAATTACGCATTTACCACAATGCAGAAACAGCAGTAGTGAATTTAGAAGATAAACTCACTTTTGGCGAAGGTGAAAATCAGGCTAAGAAGGTGGTGTCTTTTGCTGAAAATCAAGCGGATTACTGGTTGAAAACCGAAAATGGTAAACAGTACTTAATGGCAAAAGAGGAAGTCATTTTACCTTGTGATGAAGCAACCTTGGTTGGTCGTCATAATTACATGAATATTTTAGCAGCAACGGCATTAGCGCAAGCAGTAGGCATAAATTTAGAGGCAATTCGTACCGCACTTCGTCAATTTAAAGGCTTAGATCATCGTTTCCAATTAGCGCATCAAGCGAATGGTGTTCGTTGGATTAATGATTCCAAAGCCACTAATGTAGGCAGCACCGTTGCAGCATTAGCGGGTTTATATGTTGAGGGAACGTTACACCTTTTATTAGGTGGTGATGGTAAAGGTGCAGATTTTTCTGAGTTAAAGGATTTAATCAATCAGCCTCATATTTCAACCTATTGCTTTGGTCGTGATGGCAAACAACTAGCCGCACTTTCAAGTCAAAGCCATTTGTTTGAAACTATGGAACAAGCCATTTCATTTTTACGTCCACATTTAAAATCAGGCGATATGGTGTTATTATCTCCTGCTTGTGCAAGTTTGGATCAATTTGCCTCTTTTGAAAAACGTGGCGAAGAGTTTACTCGTTTAGCAAAATTAGCTTAAAGAATTAGGGTAGTAATGGAATTTATCAATAAAATTAAACAAAATTATGAACAATGGGCGAGAGTGACGCCGCAAGGGTTGCTCTATGATCGCGCATTGTTTTGGCTTTTTGTCGTGCTATTGCTGATTGGTTTGGTGGCGGTAACTTCTGCTTCGATGCCTTACAGTGCACGCGTATTTAATGATACATTCTATTTTGCTAAACGTGATGCCGTGTATGTCTTACTTTCTTTAGCAACTTGTTATTTAACTCTCCAAATTTCTTCCTCTCAATGGGAAAAGTGGCACGCAAAAGTTTTCTTATTAGCTATTGTTTTACTAATACTGGTTCTTGGCATCGGGACTTCTGTTAATGGGGCTAAACGTTGGATTTCTTTAGGAATTTTAAATTTCCAGCCTGCGGAATTTGCGAAGTTAGCTTTAACTTGTTTCCTGGCGAGCTATTTTACGCGTCGTTATGATGAAGTACGTGGTAAAAAATTCAGTGCGGCTAAGCCTTTCATTGTGATGGGCGTATTAGGGATATTCTTACTAGCTCAGCCTGACTTAGGGAGTACCGTTGTACTTTTCGTTATTACCTTTGGCATGCTTTTTATTGTCGGTGCAAATTTTTGGCAATTTATTTTGCTAATTGGTACAGGCATACTTCTCTTTGTATGGCTGGTTCTCTCTGCCTCTTATCGTTTAAAACGTTTTACCGGTTTCTTAGAGCCATTTAAAGATCCATACGGAACAGGATTCCAGCTGACTAACTCTTTGATGGCCTTTGGTCGTGGTGAAATTAGCGGAGAAGGGCTCGGTAACTCCATTCAAAAACTCGATTATCTTCCTGAGGCTCATACTGACTTTATCATGGCGATTATTGGTGAAGAGTTCGGTTTTATTGGTATTTTAGTAGTTGTGATTCTCTTAGGGTTACTGATTTTCCGAGCGATGAAAATCGGACGAGAATCACTCATGTTAGAACAACGTTTCCGTGGCTTTTTTGCTTTAGGTATTAGTTTCTGGATTTTCTTCCAAGGTTTTGTCAATCTAGGCATGGCCTTAGGGATGTTACCAACAAAAGGTTTAACCTTTCCATTAGTGAGTTACGGTGGTTCAAGTATCATTATTATGTCGGCAACCGTAGGGATTTTATTGCGTATTGACCATGAAAATAGATTACAACGTGGCGGTCAAGCGCGTTTGAGAGATGATTAGGAATATTTATGAGTAAAAAATTATTAGTTATGGCGGGTGGTACTGGTGGACATGTTTTTCCCGCCATCGCGGTTGCTCAAACCTTACAAAAAGAAGGTTGGGAAATTTGTTGGTTAGGCACCAAAGATCGCATGGAAGCACAGCTTGTACCAAAACATGGTATTCCGATTCGTTTCATTCAAATTTCAGGGTTGCGTGGTAAAGGCATTAAAGCATTACTTGGTGCCCCTTTTGCTATTTTAAGAGCAGTATTGCAAGCTCGTAAAATTATTCAAGAATATCAACCTAATGCGGTATTGGGTATGGGCGGTTATGTATCTGGCCCGGGTGGCATCGCGGCAAAACTTTGTGGCGTGCCGGTTATTTTACATGAACAAAATGCCGTAGCGGGCTTAACTAATGAATGGTTAGCAAAAATTGCGACACGTGTATTACAAGCTTTCCCAACGGCATTTAAAGATGCCGAAGTTGTAGGAAACCCGGTTCGCCAAGATTTATTTGAAATGCCATCACCACAAGCGCGTTTTTCAGAGAGAAGTGGAAAACTGAGAGTGCTTGTCGTGGGGGGAAGTCAAGGGGCTCGAGTGCTCAATCAAACGATTCCACAAGTGGTTGCGCGTTTGGCAGATAAATTAGAAGTGCGTCATCAAGTGGGTAAAGGTTCAGTTGAAAGTGTGACCGCACTTTATGGTGAACACGCAGACTCTGTTAAAATTACAGAGTTTATCGATGATATGGCGGAAGCCTACGCATGGGCAGATGTGGTAATTTGTCGCTCTGGTGCTTTAACGGTATGTGAATTGGCTGCAGTAGGTGCGCCAGCGATTTTCGTGCCATTTCAGCATAAAGATCAACAGCAATATTTAAACGCGAAATATCTTGCCGATGTAGGTGCAGCAAAAATCGTTCAGCAAAATGAATTAAATGCGGATGTGTTAGTTGATTTCTTAGAAAAAACAGATCGTGAAACTTTGTTAGCGATGGCGATTAAAGCAAAAGAAATGTCAGCACCATTAGCGGCTAAACGTGTAGCTGACGTCATCGTAGAGAATGCGAAATAAGAACAGAGAAGTTAAGGGGAGTAAATAAACCCTTAATCTAAAAGTGCGGTTCAAAATAAAGGTGAAATAATATGAAACATATTTCGGACGAAATTAGAAAGATTATCCCTGAGATGCGTCGAGTTCAACAAATTCATTTCATTGGTATCGGTGGTGCCGGTATGAGTGGAATTGCCGAAATTTTATTAAATGAAGGTTATGATATCTCTGGTTCGGATATTGCAGATGGTGTTGTAACTCAGCGTCTAGCTCAAGCGGGCGCAAAAATTTTCATCGATCACCAAGCTGAAAATGTGCAAGGGGCAAGTGTAGTAGTTGTATCAAGTGCGATCCATGAAGATAACCCTGAATTAATCGCCGCAAAACAAAATCGTATTCCAGTGATTCAGCGAGCACAAATGTTGGCTGAAATTATGCGTTTCCGTCATGGTATTGCGGTAGCAGGTACCCATGGTAAAACCACTACTACAGCTATGATTTCGATGATTTATACTCAAGCGAAACTGGATCCAACTTTTGTTAATGGTGGTTTAGTTAAATCAGCCGGTAAAAATGCACATTTAGGTGCAAGCCGTTATTTAATCGCTGAAGCAGATGAAAGTGATGCCTCTTTCTTACACTTACAACCAATGGTTTCTGTGGTGACCAATATTGAACCGGATCATATGGATACCTATGAAGGTGACTTTGAGAAAATGAAAGCCACCTATGTAAAATTCTTACATAACTTGCCGTTCTATGGCTTAGCGGTGATGTGTGCTGATGATGCTGTGTTAATGGAACTAGCTCCTCAAGTTGGACGTCAAGTATTAACCTATGGTTTCAGTGAACATGCTGATTATCGTATCGAAGATTATGAACAAACGGGTTTCCAAGGTCATTACACCGTAGTTTGTCCAAGTGGTGAGCGTATTAATGTATTATTAAATGTACCGGGTAAACACAATGCGTTAAATGCAACCGCAGCACTTGCAGTCGCAAAAGAAGAAGGCATTGGCAATGAAGCGATTTTAGAAGCGCTTGCTGATTTCCAAGGTGCGGGCAGACGTTTTGACCAATTAGGCGAGTTTATTCGTCCAAATGGTAAAGTACGCTTAGTGGATGATTATGGCCATCACCCAACAGAAGTTGGCGTGACAATCAAAGCAGCACGTGAAGGCTGGGGAGATAAACGTATTGTGATGATTTTCCAACCTCACCGTTATTCACGTACTCGCGATTTATTTGATGATTTCGTGCAGGTATTATCCCAAGTGGATGCATTGATTATGTTAGATGTATATGCGGCAGGCGAAACGCCAATCGTAGGTGCAGATAGCAAAGCACTTTGTCGTTCTATTCGTAACCTAGGAAAAGTCGATCCAATTTTAGTTTCTGATACGGAACAACTTGGTGATGTATTAGATCAAATTATTCAAGATGGTGATTTAATTCTTGCCCAAGGTGCGGGAAGTGTAAGCAAAATTTCTCGTGGTTTAGCAGAGCGTTGGAAAGCATAAATACATCGAAAAAATAACCGCACTTTTCAATGAAGAATAAAAGGAAAACAGGATAAAACAATGAATTTAAAACAAGAAAAAATTGCCGTGTTGTTAGGCGGCACATCAGCTGAACGTGAAGTATCTCTTAATTCTGGTGCAGCTGTGTTAAATGCATTAGTGAGTCAAGGTTATAATGCGAACGGTATCGATCCTAAAGAATATAATGTCGCGAATTTAAAAGCAGATGGTTTTGATCGTGTCTTTAACATTTTACATGGTCGCGGTGGTGAAGATGGTACCATGCAAGGTTTATTAGAACAAATTGGTTTGCCTTACACTGGTTGTGGTGTGATGGCTTCCGCGTTAACCATGGATAAAATGCGCACTAAAATGTTATGGAAAGCCTTTGGTTTACCTGTCGCTGATATGGAGATCGTGACCAAAGAAAACGCTCACGAACTAAACCCACAAGCTGTGGTCGAAAAATTAGGTTTACCTTTGATGGTTAAGCCATCTCTTGAGGGGTCAAGTGTCGGTTTAACGAAAGTAAAAGCAGTCGAAGAATTAAAAAGTGCGGTCGATTATGCACTTAAATTTGATAACACCATTTTGATTGAAGAATGGTTGGCTGGCGATGAATTAACAGTGCCTGTTTTAGGTGGCGAAGTATTGCCTGCTGTTCGCATTGTGCCTGAAGGTGAGTTTTATGATTACGATGCGAAATATATTTCAGATAACACTCAATATTTTTGCCCTGCCGGTCTTTCAGCTGAGCGTGAGCAAGAATTAGCGAAATTAGTTAAACGTGCTTATGACGTTGTAGGATGTCGTGGCTGGAGCCGCATTGATGTGATGACTGATGCACAAGGTAATTTCCGTTTAGTCGAAGTAAACACAAATCCTGGCATGACAAGTCACAGTTTGTTCCCTAAATCAGCGTCAACAGTCGGTATTTCATTTGAACAACTCGTCGTGAAAATTTTGGAGTTGAGTGCGTAATGAATGTAATTAAGCGCAAAAATACACCGCCAACGCAATTTGGTCGCTCATCTAATGGAGAAGGTAAATTCCGTTTTATGCTGCAGATTAAACTTGCTTTGGTGTTACTTTGTGCGGGGTTAGGGTATTTCGTTTATTCAAACTGGCAAAATTGGCTGGAAAGCTTAGACGGTGATAGAAAAATCACTGCCTATGCATTAGTGGGCCAAAATGAATTTACTACTTATCCGGATGTGCAAGATGTATTACTCAAAATGGGTTCACTTAAGGGCTTCTGGGGACAGGACGTTAAGCAAATTCAAGAGCAGCTTGAAACAATTCCTTGGGTAAAAGGTGCGGTAGTTCGTAAAATTTGGCCAAATCGTTTAAGTATCTGGTTATCAGAATATCAGCCAGTCGCCATTTGGAACAAAACAGAGTTCGTCACAAAAGAGGGAACGGTTTTCCAATTGCCGATGGATAAGTTAAAAGAAAAAGCTTTACCTTATTTAGGTGGCCCAGATTATCAAAGCTTAAAAGTATTAGAAGCTTGGAATCAAATTTTTGCTGATTTTAAAGCGAAAAATTTGCTAGTTAAAGGTGTGACAATTGATGATCGTGGTGCGTGGCAAGTTACGTTAGATAATGATATAGTATTAAAACTTGGGCGCGGAGATTGGAAACCAAAATTAGATCGATTTGTAACGATTTATCCACAAATTGAAGTGCCTGAAGGTAAACGAATTGATTATGTAGATTTGCGCTATGCATCTGCATCAGCAGCGGTTGGATTGACAGAGAAATAAAAAATAATTCATTGGGTGTAATAAGAAAATGGCAAAAGAGTTGGAACCGAAAGTAATTGTAGGTCTTGAAGTTGGTACATCAAAAGTTGTTGCTGTCGTTGGGGAAGTCCTTCCTGATGGCGTAGTAAATGTACTTGGCGTGGGCAGTTGTCCATCAAAAGGGATTGATCGTGGCAGTATTACTGATTTAGATGCCGTTGTTAATTCTATCCAACGTGCCATTGAAGCAGCTGAATCAATGGCCGATTGTCAAATTATGAGCGTAACTCTTGCGATTACAGGTGAACATATTCAAAGTCTGAATGAGAGCGGCTTTGTTGCTATTTCTGAAAATGAAGTAACTCAAGATGAAATTGATGATGCTTTACATACAGCGAGTTCAGTGAAATTACCTGAGGGTCTTTCTTTATTACACATCATTCCACAAGAATATGCCGTAGATAAGCAAGTTAATATTAAAAATCCATTAGGTTTACAAGGTGTTCGTTTAAAAGCAAACGTACACTTAATTGCGTGTCACCAAGACTGGCAAAATAACTTAAAGAAAGCAGTTGAGCGTTGCGGATTACAAGTTGATAAAGTGGTGTTCTCCGGCTTTGCAGCAACACATTCTGTTTTAACTGAAGATGAAAAAGATCTTGGTGTTTGCTTAGTTGATTTCGGTGCAGGCACCATGAATATGATGGTTTATACCAATGGCTCATTGCGTTTCAGCAAGGTTATTCCTTACGCAGGAAATATTGTAACGAACGATATTGCTCATGCATGTACCGTTTCTCGTGCAGAGGCAGAGCGCATTAAAGTGAATTATGCGAGTGCATTATATCCGGCACGTTTACATGGTGATAAGAAAATTGAAGTGGCAAGTATTGGTGGTCGAGCACCACGTGCGTTAACAAAAAGTGATTTATCTTTAATCACTTCAGCAAGATATATTGAACTATTAGGCGTTGTTAAGGACGAATTAGATAAGCTCAAAGCAGATTTAGAAACCAAACATATTAAATTTGAATTAATTGCGGGTGTTGTTATCACCGGTGGTGGTGCACAGATTGAAGACTTAAAAGATTGTGCATCAAGTGTATTTGGTTGTCAGGTACGTATTGGTAGTCCATTAAATATTACGGGTTTAACAGATTATGTAAATCGCCCACAATATTCAACTGTGGTGGGATTATTACAATACCATCATCAAAATAGTGATAATGATCCTGTGGATAGTAACTATGGCGATGAAGCATTAGGCAAAAAATTCTGGAAAGGTCTTAAAAATATTTTCAATAAAGTGAAATCAGAATTTTGATCATTTTGGCTTTTTCATTTACAATAGAAAAAATTTAACTTTTATTAATGTGCTAGCAGAGTATTAGCAGTAACGGAGAACAGCAAATGTTATACCCAGAGTATGGTGATTTTGAAGAGCAAACAGGTGCACTGATTAAGGTTGTCGGTGTCGGTGGAGGCGGCGGTAACGCAGTTAACCACATGGTTGCTAACATGGTGCAACAGGAATTTAATGGTAATTTCTTGGGCGAAAGTGCAATTGATAGCGAAGAACACGGTAAAATCGTATTCTATGCGGTGAATACCGATGCGCAAGCATTACGCAAAAGCCAAGTTCAACAAACTGTACAAATCGGTGGGGCAACAACGAAAGGTCTTGGAGCGGGGGCAAACCCAAATGTAGGTCGTAAAGCGGCTGAAGATGACCAAGAAGAAATCCGTAAAATGCTTGAAGGTGCAGACATGGTCTTTATCGCTGCTGGTATGGGCGGTGGTACAGGTACTGGTGCCGCACCAATCGTCGCTAAAGTTGCGAAAGAATTAGGTATTTTAACCGTTGCTGTTGTTACTAAGCCATTTAGCTTTGAAGGCAAAAAACGTATGCAATTTGCTGAATTAGGGATTAAAGATCTTTCACAATATGTGGATTCAATGATCATTATTCCTAACCAACAAATCCAAAAAGTTCTCCCGAAAAATGCAACGTTAATTGATGCTTTTGCTGCTGCAAATGACGTATTACGTAACTCTGTTATGGGCATCTCCGATATGATTACATCTCCAGGTTTAATCAACGTGGACTTCGCAGACGTAAGAACAGTTATGTCGGAAATGGGCCAAGCAATGATTGGTTTCGGTTCAGCTCAAAGTGAACCAGGCGCAGGCCGTGCAGAAGAAGCAGCACGTCTTGCAATTAAAAATGATTTATTAGAGAAAGTCGATCTTTCTAACGCTAAGGGTATCCTTGTTAATATTACCTCAGGTATGGATCTCGGCTTTGACGAATTTAACGTGGTAGGTGACACAGTAGGTAGTTTTGCATCTGAAGACGCAACTATCGTAGTGGGTACCAGTTTAGTTCCTGAAATGAGCAATGAAATTCGTGTAACGATCGTTGCAACAGGTTTAGGTGATGTTGTTGCGGCTGAGCCAGTAGTGATTGCTCGTCCTCAAGCAGCTGTACAACAAGCGCCAGTTCAACAACCTGTAGCGCAAGAAACAATTCAGCCACAACCGCCAGTTGGTTTACATGGTTTAGATGCATTAAGACATAATCCACAGCCAGAACCAGTACAGGAACAAAATCTACAATACGGTAACTTAAATAAACCGCTTGATCCAAGCCGTTTAGAACAGTTAAGAAATAATCCTAATTTCTTTAATCCGGCATCATTTGGTCGTGATGAGAAATAAGAGTAGAAGTAATCTTGTTGTGAAGCAATAAGGTAAAAGAGATGATTAAACAAAGAACATTAAAACAAAGCATTAAAGTCACAGGTGTAGGCTTACATAGCGGTAAAAAAGTAACGTTAACGTTGCGTCCGGCTATGCCAAATACTGGTGTGATTTACTGCCGTACCGATCTTAATCCGCCAGTAACCTTCCCTGCGAATGCGGATTCAGTGCGCGATACAATGCTTTGTACTGCACTTGTGAATGAACAAGGTGTGCGTGTTTCAACCGTAGAACACTTAAACGCAGCATTAGCAGGTTTAGGTATCGATAATATTATTATTGAAGTTGATGCACCTGAAATTCCAATCATGGACGGTAGTGCAAGCCCATTCATTTACTTGCTTTTAGATGCAGGTATTGAAGAACAAAATGCACCGAAGAAATTTATTCGTATTAAGAAAAAGGTACGAGTAGAAGACGGTGACAAATGGGCAGAATTCAAACCTTATAATGGTTTCCGTTTAGATTTCACAATCGACTTTGATCATCCTGCGATTAGTAAAAATGTACGCAATTACGTGATGGATTTCTCAGCACAGGCATTCGTACATCAAATTAGTCGTGCAAGAACCTTTGGTTTCATGAAAGATATTGAGTATCTTCAATCTCAAGGTCTTGCATTAGGTGGTAGCCTAGATAATGCCATCGTATTAGATGATTACCGTATCTTAAATGAAGACGGATTACGCTTCAGAGATGAATTAGTACGTCATAAAATGCTTGATGCGATTGGCGATCTTTATATGTGTGGCTATAACATTATCGGTGATTTCAAAGCTTATAAATCTGGTCATGGCTTAAATAATAAGTTACTCCGTGCTGTACTTGCCGATCAGGAAGCGTGGGAATTTGTTACCTTTGAAGATAAGAAACAAGTTCCACAAGGTTATGTTGCACCTGCCCAGGTACTCATCTAACAATGTTTTGGTGAAAAGCTATACTTCTTTCGGGAGTATAGCTTTTTTATTTCCCATCTTGCTCTGTTATTTTTGTTTTCGGCGAAGGTAAAGAGCGGTCAAAAATAGAGATATTTTTATTATGAAAAAATTATTTACCGTGCTTCCTCTTGTGCTAGCAACTTCTGCTGCAATGGCATATGAACAAGATAAAACCTATCAATTTACCATATTGCACACAAATGATACGCACGGACATTTTTGGCCGAATGCAAGAGGCGAATATGGCTTTCCAGCACACAAAACAATTGTTAATCGCGTAAAAGCTGAAGTGGAGCAAAAAGGTGGCTCACTCGTTTTATTAAATGCAGGTGATTTTAATACTGGTGTACCTGAGTCAGATATGCAAACAGCAGAACCTGATATTAAAGCAATGAATGCAATGGGTTATGAAGCAACCGTATTAGGTAATCACGAGTTTGATAATCCATTACAAATTCTTGATATGCAAGAAAAATGGGCAAACTTCCCATTCTTATCTGCAAACGTGATTAATACTAAAACAGGTAAAACCTTAGTTAAGCCTTATACCATTTTAAATAAACAAGATCTTAAAATTGCCGTGGTGGGTTTAACCACAGAGGATACTGCAAAATTAGGTAACCCAGAATATCTTCACAATGTGAAGTTTGAAGACCCAACAACAGTAGCAAAAGCCACATTAAAAGAGCTAAATGAAAAAGTTAAGCCAGATGTAAAAATCGCTTTAACACATATGGGCTATTACTATGATGCGAAACATGGTTCAAATGCGCCGGGTGATGTGAGTCTTGCACGTAATTTAGATAAAGGCGCATTCGATATGATTATTGGTGGTCACAGCCATGATCCGATTTGCATGGATGATAAAGGTGTATGGATTAAAGATTATCAACCTACTCAACCATGTAAACCCGATTTCCAAAATGGTACTTGGATTATGCAAGCCTTTGAATGGGGTAAATATGTTGGTCGTGCAGACTTTGAGTTCAAAAATGGTGAATTAAAATTAGTGAATTATCAATTAATTCCAGTGAACTTGAAGAAAAAAGTGAAAAAAGAAGATGGCAAAACAGAATATGTGAATTATGCCGAAGAGATTCCACAAGATCCAGAAATGGAAAAACTTTTAAAATCTTACCAAGATAAAGGAGATGCTTTATTAAGCCAAAAAGTGGGGAAATTAAACGGTAAGTTAGAAGGTGATCGTACCATTATTCGTTTTGAACAAACTAACCTTGGTCACTTAATTGCAGAAGCACAACGCCAAAAAGCGAAAGCAGACATTGGTATCATGAACTCAGGTGGTATTCGTGATTCTATCCAAGAAGGTGATGTGACTTATAAAGACATTTTAAAAATTCATCCATTTGGTAATATTGTGAGCTATTTTGAATTAACCGGTAAAGAATTACTGGATTATTTAAATGTGGTGGCATTGAAAGAAGTGGATTCTGGTGCTTATGCACAATATTCAGGTATCAGCATGACAGTGAATCGTGCGGAGAAGAAAGTTGAAAATGTGAAAATTCAAGGCAAACCATTGGATTTAAATAAAACTTACCGTATTTCTGTACCAAGCTATAATGCAGCAGGTGGAGATGGTTATCCAGTCATGACAAAAAATCCAACTTTTGTTAACACAGGTTTTATTGATGCGGATGTTTTAAAAGAATTTTTTGAGAAAAATTCACCTATTAATGCTGAAAAATACATCCCTCATAATGAAGTAACCTTTAAGTAAGGAATGAAATGGCATTAGATTTATCAGAAATTCGTCAGCAAATTACGCAAATTGATCGCAGCTTGTTAAAGCTGCTGTCAGAGCGTCATCGCCTGGCATATGATGTAGTAAGAAGCAAAGAAGTGACGCAAAAAGCGTTACGCGATTTGGAGCGTGAGCAACAGCTCTTGCAAGAGCTTGTGCAATTTTCTGAAAGCCAAAATTATCAGCTTGAATCACAGTATATTACGTCAGTCTTCCAAAAGATTATTGAAGATTCTGTGTTAACACAACAAGTGTATTTACAGAAAAAACTCAATGAGCAACGAGAAGAAACGTTACATATCGCTTTCTTAGGCAAACGTGGTTCTTACTCTAATTTGGCTGCGCGTAACTATGCGGCTCGTTACCATCAACAATTTGCTGAAATCAGTTGCGATTCCTTTGCTCAAATTTTTGAAAAAGTTGAAAGTGGGGAAGCTGATTATGGTGTACTTCCTTTAGAAAACACCACATCAGGTGCAATTAATGAAGTTTATGATTTGCTTCAACATACTAGCTTATCATTGGTAGGGGAGTTGGCTTATCCTATCAAGCACTGTGTTTTAGTGAATGAGCAGGATGATTTAAGCAAAATTGATACACTTTATAGCCATCCACAGGTAATCCAGCAGTGTAGTCAATTTATTCAAAGTCTTGAGCGTGTGCATATTGAGTACTGCGAAAGTAGCTCTCATGCAATGCAGCTTGTGGCAAGCTTGAATAAACCTAATATTGCGGCATTAGGTAATGAAGATGGTGGCAAGCTTTACGGCTTACATGTGTTAAAACATAATATTGCTAACCAAGAGAACAATATCACTCGTTTTATTGTGGTAGCTAAACAAGCTCGAGAAGTTTCACCGCAAATTCATACGAAAACTTTATTGTTAATGACAACATCGCAACAAGCGGGTTCTCTAGTGGATGCTTTACTTGTGTTTAAAAAGCACGGTATTAATATGACCAAGCTTGAATCTCGTCCTATTTATGGCAAGCCTTGGGAAGAAATGTTCTATTTAGAAATTGAAGGAAATATTCATCATCCTGATACCCAAATTGCCTTGGAAGAGCTTAAACAATTCAGTAATTATCTGAAAGTACTTGGTTGTTACCCAAGTGAAATAGTGAAGCCTGCGAAGGTATAACGAAAATAAAAAAAGAGCGGTCGATTTAAAACAACGTTAAAATCGACCGCTCTTTTTATTGGGAAATCTTAAGCTTTTTTCAAGAACTCTGATTTCAACATGATTTTGCCACAATCGACGTTGTGATCTCCATTAACTAAACGGATATTTTTGAATTTTGTGCCTTTCTTCAACACTTCAGATGAACCTTTTAATTTTAAATCTTTAATTAAAAGCACATCATCACCATCGGCTAACAAGTTACCGTTGCTGTCTTTAACAATTAGTTGATCTTCATCGACTTCAACTGTTTCATTACCATTCCACTCATTACCACAATCAGGGCAAACAAAATTTACAGAATCATGATAAACATATTTGCCTTTACATTTTGGGCAAGCTGGCATTTGATCCATTTCTTTTTCCTTCTTTATCTGATTTAAGCCAAGTATAATGCGCACGGAGTATAACAAAAAAGTGACTATTCGCCAAAAAATGGGCAATTTCACGGAATTTATGAGGTATTTATGAAAAAAATTATGCTTTTGAGTACAGTGATGGGCAGTTTAATCTCAATCAATGCATTCGCGCACAATATCCAACCAAATCAACTTTTAGCCAATGTAACGGTTTCGGATAAAGGCGAAATCACTTTAAATGGCAATGATGTAGCGTATAAATCGTGGAGCTCAACGGCATTACCTGGCAAAGTCCGTGTGATTCAGCATATTGCAGGTAGAAGTGCGGCAAAAGAGAAAAATCAAGCGATGATCGAAGCCATCAAAGCTGCTCATTTTAACCAAGCCAAATATCAAACCACGACCATTATTAATGCTGATGATGCCGTTGTGGGCACGGGTATGTTTGTGAAAAGTAGCGCAGAAAAAGGCAAAAAAGAAAATGCCCATAGCCAAGTGATTTTAGATGATAAAAGTGCGGTCAAAAATGCGTGGGGATTACGTGAAAAAGACAGCGTGATTATTTTGCTTGATAAAACCGGCAAGGTGCAATTTGTGAAAGAAGGTAAATTGACGGATGATGAAGTCAAAGAAGTGATTTCACGTGCAACAGCATTAATGGCGAAGTAATAGAGTAATAAGCGGAAGTTCTCTTCCGCTTTTTTATCCTTTGAAATCCTTCATTAATTTTCTCAATGTGCCACAATTTCGTTGAAATTTACGGCAATGTGTACAGATGGCAAGATGCAAATTGAGCCCAATTTTTTCTTTAGTCATTAATGAGCGTTCTTGCGCATCTGAAATGAGTCGAGTCGCTTGGCGACATTTCATAAAATCACTCCTTAAAGTTTATGAGATAAGCAGTTTTGAAGTTGTAAGCGAGCACGATAGAGTGTCGTGTGCAAGTTACTTATGCTTAGTTGATTTTCTTGGCAAATTTCTTCGGAAGATAATTCCAAAAACTCTCTCATCATAAAAATCTTGGCTTGTTTGGCTGGCAGGCAAGTTAAGCAAGTTTCAAAAATCAGCCAGAATTCTTCAGAATAGACCGCACTTTCGCTCAGTTCGAGATCGAGTGGAGAATGTTCAGCTTTCCAGTGGCCCCCTTCATCAAAGAAATGATTAGTTTGTTCTTCATCTTCAATTTCGGTTTCTAGCACTAATTTGCCTTTCTGACGAAGAAAATCAATGATTTTATTTTTTAAGATAGCAAAGACCCAGGTCTTAAATGCCGCTTGTCGTTTAAATTGCTCAAGATGGTTAAATGCACTTAAAAAACTCTCTTGCACCAAATCTTCAGCTAATACAGAATCGCCCACCTGTAATGTGGCAAATTTCAGCATTTGCTCTCTAATTTGAGCCAAGTCTTTATTGGAAATTCCAGTTTTCATATTTTTTCCTTGAAAAAAGTGTAAGAAATAGATTTCTCATTCGTCTAATGATAATGAAAGGGGAAACCTTTCCATCCAATGCTAATTATTCACAAATTAAGGAAGATTCAAAATGAAAAATATTACTTCAAAAACAACCTTTACTGCTATTGCTGCACTTTTCTTCGCAACCAGTCTTTATGCGACCGATATGAAATCTAATGAAATGTCGATGGCAAAAGATTCCATGCCGATGACAAAAGATTCCATGCCGATGACAAAAGACGCTATGCCAATGCAAAATGACAAAATGGCATCTGATGGGATGATGAAATCTCATGATATGAAATCTCACGACATGAAAATGGATAATATGAAATCAGAAGGAATGAAATCTGATGATATGAAAACAAAAGAAATGAAAGCAAAAGAAATGAAGAAAAAAGCAAAAACAATGGAAAAACCGAAAATGTAATGCTTTCTTCTTAAAAGAAAAACTGCGGTCAATTTGACCGCAGTTTTTGTATCAAAGTGAGATTATTGTTTACGCCACGTCGTGCCGTTAGGGCCGTCTTCTAACACAATTCCCATTGCAGTGAGTTCATTACGAGCCGCATCTGCAGCAGCCCAATCTTTAGCAGCACGCGCTTCGTTGCGTTGTTTGATGAGCGCTTCAATTTTTGCGACTTCATCATCGTCAGAGCCCGCTTGTAAGAATTTTTCTGGATCTTGTTGAAGTAAACCTAAGATACCCGCTAATTCACGTAAACGAGCAGCAAGACCATTGGCTTTTTCTGTATCTTCAGTTTTCAATTTATTGATTTCACGAGCCATTTCAAATAAGACAGAAAGGGCATTCGGTGTATTGAAATCATCATCCATTGCCTCACGGAAGGCTTCCACAAAATTTTCACCACCAAAAGCAACCGCACTTTGATCGGTGCCACGTAAAGCGGTGTACAAACGTTCTAATGCACTTTGTGCTAAATTCAGGTTTTCTTCACTATAATTGAGTTGGCTGCGATAGTGTGCTGTTAATAAGAAATAACGCACCGCTTCTGCATTGTAGTGGTTTAATACATCACGAATAGTGAAGAAGTTGCCGAGGGATTTCGACATTTTTTCTTTATCTACCATAATCATGCCAGAATGGATCCAATAATTCACATATTGGCCCCCATGAGCACAGCAAGATTGGGCGATTTCATTTTCGTGATGCGGGAACATTAGGTCAGAACCGCCACCGTGAATATCAAAATGTTCGCCAAGTTGTTTGCAGTTCATTGCTGAACATTCAATGTGCCAACCTGGACGGCCCGCACCCCATGGTGATGGCCAGCTTGGTTCGTTTTCTTTCGACATTTTCCAAAGCACGAAATCCATTGGGTTTTTCTTGATTTCATTAATTTCAATACGTGCACCGGCTTGTAATTGGTCGAGATCTTGGCGCGATAATTTGCCGTATTCTTTAAAGCTTTCCACATCAAACATCACGTCGCCATTGTCTGCAACATAAGCATGGCCACGAGCAATCAATTTTTCCACAATTTCAATAATTTCAGGGATATGGTGTGTTGCACGAGGCTCAAAATCAGGGCGTAATACGTTTAATGCATCAAAATCTTTATACATTTCTTGCACCATACGATCCACAAGTTGATCGCAGGTTTCTTTGTTTTCTAATGCACGTTTAATGATTTTATCGTCTACATCCGTGATATTACGCACATAAGTCAAATCGTAGCCTAAAGAGCGTAAATAGCGAGCAATCACATCAAAACATACAAAGGTACGGCCGTGGCCAATATGGCATAAATCGTAAACGGTCACGCCGCACACATACATACCCACTTTTCCTTCATGGATAGGTTTGAACACTTCTTTTTCTCGAGTGAGGGTATTAAAGATCTTTAACATATTTTTTCTCTTCTGATTGGAATCCGACCGCACTTTTTCTGCTCATGGTGGCACTTTCTCGCCATTTGTGGAATAATGAATACCTTAATTTTCAAGAGGAAAACAACATGGTTACATTACACACAAATTTTGGCGATATTAAAATTAAACTTGATTTTGATAAAGCGCCAATCACCGCAGAAAACTTTTTAAATTATTGTAAAAACGGTTTCTATAATAACACAATTTTCCACCGTGTTATTGATGGATTTATGATCCAAGGTGGTGGTATGGAAAGCGGAATGCGTGAAAAAGCAACAAACGCACCGATCCAAAATGAAGCTAACAATCGTTTAAGCAATAAACGTGGCACAATCGCCATGGCGCGTACCTCTGATCCACATTCTGCAACGGCACAATTCTTTATTAACGTGGCAGATAATGACTTCTTAAACTACCGTTCAAAAGAGATGTTTGGCCGTGAAGTCGTGCAAGAATGGGGCTATGCCGTATTCGGTGAAGTGGTTGAAGGCATGGATGTGGTTGATAAAATCAAGAAAGTAAAAACCGGCAATAAAGGTTTCCACCAAGACGTTCCAACAGAAGATGTCGTGATTACATCAGTTTCTGTAGAATAATTAATTCGGTGTGTGGATGCGTAATCTACACACCTTTTTTTCTTAAGTGAAATAACACGATGCCTTTCTTCGATACACATACCCATCTTGATTATCTTCATCATGATACTGGTGAGCCATTAGCTCAGCTGGTGGATAACGCTAAGCAAGCTGATGTGCAGAAAATCTTGATTGTGGCGGTAAAAGAGTCGGATTTTAAAACGATCCAAAATATGACCGTACTTTTTCCTGAGCATCTTTATTGTGGACTTGGATTACATCCTCTTTATATCAAAGAGCATCAAGAGCATGATTTAGAGATATTGGATGCGGCATTATCCGTTCGTAATCAAAATTGTACAGCCGTAGCAGAAATAGGCTTAGAATGTGCGATTCCAGATTTATTAACGGATGAATTATGGCAAAAGCAGCAGCACTTTTTGGAAAGTCAGCTTTATTTAGCGAAGAAATACAATCTGTCGATCAATTTACATAGTCGTAAATCCCACGAGCAATTATTCCGCTTTTTGAAACAGGCTAATTTGACAAAATGTGGTGTGGTGCATGGTTTTTCAGGAAGTTACGATCAAGCAAAACGATTTGTGGATTTAGGCTATAAAATTGGCGTAGGCGGCACTATTACTTATGAACGCGCGAATAAAACGCGCCAAGCGATTGCGAAGTTGCCATTAGAGGCGTTGGTGTTAGAAACGGATACACCAGATATGCCGGTGTTTGGTTTTCAAGGACAACCTAATCGACCAGAACGGATTGTTCACACCTTTGAGGCGTTATGTCGTTTAAGAAGCGAAAATGCTGAAGTGATTAAAGAAACGGCTTGGCAGAATAGCTTAACCTTATTCGGTTAAACCTTAAAACGATAAATCACTTGATTGGCTGAACCACGCCAAACTAAGCTTGGGTCAGCCTGTTCTTGTATAAATTTTCCATCAATGAGCACGTCAATATAAGGCAACATTTGACGTTGATAATCATCAAGTTCGTCGAGTTTATATCCCGTCCACACCCAAATGTCCTTATCGGGGCATTCTTTTTTTACCCGTTTTACAAAAGGAAGTAAAGCTTCAACATTACGAGGATGCATCGGATCCCCACCTGAAAGCGTGAGCCCTTGACGTTTAATGCGCGTATCTTTTAAATCATTGATAATCTGTTGTTCCATCGCTTCATCAAATAATACGCCATTATCAAAAGACCAGCTCTTTTGATTGTAGCAACCACGGCAACCATGCGTACAACCGCTAACGAAAAGGGTACAACGGGTGCCTTCGCCATTTACAACATCAGTAGGGTAGTATTGGAGATAGTTCATGGTTTTTGCCTTAAAAGTGCGGTTGATTTTCTCGTCAAATTCACCGAATTGATAAATTAACCTTTGCAATACCGAGCCAATTCTTGCATAATAGCCCACCTAATCGCATTGCGATATCAATGGAAATCTTCTCGGTCTCTCGCAACGGTGTCCGGTTTACTCGGTCAGGTTCGGAAGAAAGCAGCCAAAGTCGGAATTTCTGTGTGCCGAGAATAAGCTGGGAAGATTTCCACCCAACTTATCCTTTCTTATTTTACACTCGCTCTACTAATTGTTTGAAGAAACCTTTTTCTAATTGCAATAATTCTGCATAAGTGCCTTTTTCAATTAGCTTCGCTTCATCAATCACACAAAGTTCATCAAATTGCTCAATCGCCGTTAAGCGGTGAGTCACCATAATTAAGGTTTTATTTTCAGCATGGGCAAGAATTAAACGCAGAATTTGGCGTTCAGTTTCGCGGTCTAAACCTTCAGTTGGCTCATCTAATAATAAAATTGGCGCATCATTAAGCAAAATACGCGCTAAGCCTAAACGACGCTGTTCTCCACCAGATAGTGGACGACCGCCATCACCTAACCAAATATCTAAGCCTTGTTCTTGTTCCAACAATTTGCCTAAACCAACTTGATTTAACACCTCGATCATTTTTTCATCAGGAATATTGACCGCACTTGCGAATTGCAGATTTTGACGAAGTGTATCGCTAAATACATGAACACGTTGCGTTAAAAAGCAGAATTGGCTGCGTAATGTATTTTCTGCATAATCAGCAATTGGCTTGCCAGCAAGGAATAATTCTCCTTGATTGGCATCATAATTACGCACTAAAAGCTGTAATAGCGTAGATTTTCCGCTACCTGTTTTACCTAAAATTGCGACTTTTTTACCTTTTTGAATGGTTAAATTCAAATTTTCTAAAGCACGATTTTGACGTTCAGGATAAGTGAAAGAAAGATCTTTCGCTTCAATTAATGTTGTGGCGTTTTGATCGAACTCTGCTTTGCCATTAAAGGTCACTAATGGTTGCTGTTCGATAATGTCAGTTACACGTTCAGCTGAAGCAATTACTTGCCCGATATGTAAGAATGCCGAGCCTAATGGCATTAAGATTTCAAATGAAGCTAAAGCAGCAAAAGTGAAAAGCGCAATAAACGCCATACGGTATTCATCGTTACCAAACTCAGCTTGTGAGCTAAACCACAACATTGCGGCAATAATCAAACCATTTAAGAAGAGTGAAAGAGCGGTTGAAAATCCACTTAAATTGGCTTCTTTTTGCTGGTCTGCTTGCCAGTTAGCCTCAGTTTTAGCCATGGTATCTTTCAATTTATCTTCGGCATTAAAGAGCAATAATTCCGCTTGAGCTTGAATAAACTCTAAGAATTGCGTGCGATAAAGTGCACGTGAATGCACGAGTTTGTCACCAAATCTTTTACCAAGTTGGTAGAAAATGGTTGGAATAACCAATACCAATAAAAGTAGGCTCACACCTAGACCTAAGGCTAAAGGTACATTGACGAAACTTAGACCAATGCACATAGCTAGAATCACAAAAATAGCCGTAATAAAAGGCGCAATTAAGCGAAGATAGAGACTATCCAGGGTATCTACATCAGACACTAAGCGGTTTAATAAATCGCTGTTACGATAACGATTTAACACCGCAGGGCTTAAGGGGATAATCTTCTCAAAAACTTGTACCCGTAATTTAGCCAAGATGCGGAAAGTCGCATCGTGAGTGACCAACTTTTCGAAATAGCGGAAAAGGGTGCGACTGATGGCAAGTCCACGTACAGAAGCAGATGGATAGAAGAAATTAAATAACGTGCCAAGACCTGCAATTGCTGTTGCCGCTAAAAACCAACCTGAAGTAGTTAGCAAGCCAATACTGGATGCGAGGCCAGTGATCATTAAAACCAAGCCTAAAAATAAAGGCAACTTGGCGAATTTAAATAAACGTAAAAAGGGAAGTAAGGCACGCATTATTGAATATCCTCTTTTCGTTGAGCCAATAATTCGGCAAAGAAGCCTTGATCTTTTAATTGGTTGAAATGGCCTTGTTGAACAATTTCACCTTCTTGCATCACTAAAATGTTGTCGCATTGTTTTAGATCTTCAATACGGTGTGTGATCATTAAGGTGGTTTGGTTATGGCTCATTTCTGCAAGGGCAGCAAGTACCAGATTTTCAGACTGAGCATCAAGGCTAGCCGTTGGCTCATCGAGTAATAATAAATTGCCTTTGCGTAGTAAAGCGCGTGCGATAGCTAAGCGTTGAGCTTGACCTACGGATACTCCAATCCCACCATCTTTAATTTCGCTCTCCAAGCCTAATTTCTCGGTAAACTCTTTCGCTTGCGCAGAAATCAAGGCTTGCTCAATTTGCTCTTCAGTTGCTTGAATATCGCCTAAAAGCAGGTTTTCTTTGATGCTACCTTGTAGCAGTAATGGGTTTTGACCTACCCACGCAATTTGTTTACGCCAGTCGCTTAAACGGCTTTGATTAAGTTCCACACCGTTAATTTTTAATCTGCCTTCATAAGGTAAGAAACCGAGTAATACATTGATTAAAGAGGTTTTTCCTGCACCACTTTGGCCCACAAGGGCAATATGGCTTTCTTTCGGAATATGGAATGAAAGAGGCTTCGTTAATGGTTGACCTTGTGGAGAAAGCGCCACTAAATTTTCAGCCTGAATTTCGACCGCACTTTGTGCTGGAATTTGTTCATTGCCTTGATGTGCAATTAAATAATCTGTTTCTAAGAAATCGACAATAGCATCAGCAGCACCAATACCTGCTGCACGATCGTGGTAGTAAGTCCCAAGATCACGCAATGGTTGATAAAACTCTGGTGCCAGAATTAAGCAGAAAAAGCCGGTAAATAAGGTCAGCGTGGTGCCATAAGTACCAAATTCGACTTGACCTAAATAGCTAAAACCAAAATACACCGCCATTAAAGCAATGGAAATGGAGGTGAAAAACTCTAACACGGCAGAAGAGAGAAACGCCATTTTAAGTACAGTCATGGTCGTTTCACGGAAGTCTTCTGTTGTATTTTCAATATGTTGAGTTTGTTCTGAAGTGCGGTTGAAAAGACGCAAGGTTTCTAAACCACGTAAGCGATCCAAAAATTGAGCACTTAAGCGAGAAAGGGTAGCCATATTTTTTTGGCTGCTATCTGCTGCCGCAATCCCTACCAGAATCATAAAAATAGGCACAAGCGGTGCAGTGACCATCAAAATCAATCCAGCCGCCCAGTTGAGTGGGAATACAGCAATTAAAATCACCATTGGTACAATGGCAGACAAACTTTGTTGTGGTAAGAAACGCGCATAGAAGTTATGCAGATTTTCCACTTGTTCAAGCATAATGCTTGCCCAACTACCGGCTGGTTTATTATTGATAGTTGCAGGACCAACTTGATGGATTTTGTCTAAGATCTTTTGGCGCATATGGTTGCGTAGTAATCGACCTGCTTTAAAGCCAATTTTTTCGCGTAGCCATAAAATGACCGCACGCAAAGCAAAAGTAATGATTAATGCAATAAAATAGGGAACCAGTTCAGCGCGATCGACATGTTGCATAATGAGCTTGTCGAGCAATGTCGCAAGAAAATAGGTTTGAGCCACCAGAATTAAGGATGACAGTGTGGCAAGGGCAATATTGGTGCGCATTAATTTTTTAACAGGTTGTTGCTGCGCACGAAGCCATTTTTGTAAATATTTTTGGCGAAGTTTATCCATTGTTTTTATTTATCCTAGGATAGGATCAGTTGGATGGAGGATTAAAAAATCTACCTTTGAAAAATAATAGGTGCGTGAAACCTTGTTTTACGCACCTTACATGAGAATTTAGCGCACTTATTCTTGTGCATCTAAATAACGTTCAGCATCTAATGCAGCCATACAGCCTGTACCTGCTGAAGTAATGGCTTGACGATAGTTATGATCCATCACATCACCTGCAGCAAATACGCCTTCTACAGAGGTCGCTGTAGCATTGCCTTCAAGACCTGATTTAACCACAATATAACCATTATTAAGTTCAAGCTGACCTTGGAAGATTTCAGTGTTTGGTGCATGACCGATAGCAATAAATAAACCGTCTAATTTCACGTCTTCTTTTTCGCCAGTTTTCACGTTTTCTAAACGTACACCAGTTACGCCCATGTTATCGCCTAACACTTCATTCAAAGTGCGGTCAGTATGAAGCACGATTTTGCCTTCTTCGACTTTTTTGTATAAGCGATCGATTAAGATTTTTTCCGCACGGAAGCTATCGCGACGGTGGATTAAGTGCACTTCAGAAGCAATATTAGCTAAATAAAGCGCTTCTTCAACCGCGGTATTTCCGCCACCCACAACAGCAACCGGTTTATTGCGATAGAAGAAACCATCACAGGTTGCACAAGCAGAAACACCACGGCCTTTATAAGCGGTTTCAGATTCTAATCCGATATAACGTGCTGATGCGCCTGTTGCGATGATTAATGCATCACAAGTAAAGGTTTGCATATCGCCATAAAGTTTGAATGGGCGAGAAGATAAATCGACTTTATTGATATGATCAAACACGATTTCTGTTTCAAATTTTTCAGCATGTTGCAACATACGTTGCATTAAACCTGGACCCGTGGTCATTTCAAAATCACCTGGCCAGTTTTCAATTTCATCCGTGGTAGTAAGTTGCCCGCCTTGTTGAAGACCGGTCACTAAAACAGGTTTTAAGTTTGCACGTGCGGCATAAATAGCGGCGGTATAACCTGCAGGGCCTGAACCTAAAATTAATAATTTGCTGTGTTTAACGTCTGACATAAAGAATCCTTTGTTTATAAAATAAAGCATGAGGCTTTTGGAATTCGTTCATTATAAAGCCTTCATGCATAAAAAAATAGTTGATCGTATTAGTAAAGCAATGAATACAGCAATCGGCGATATTTATTGGTGATAGGATCCGCATTGCCAATGGCTGATAAAATAGATAAAAACTGTTGTTTTACTTCACCATTTTCCGCAGAAAGATCTTGTTTAAGAATGCTAAATAATAAATCCAATGCTTCTTCGTTTCGATTAGCCTGATGTAGCTGTACTGCTAATTTCAACGCAATTTCAGGCGTTGGATTTTTTGCATAATCTGCTTGTAATTGCTGAATTTCTGGCGTATCAGCGGCTTTAATTAAAAGTTCGATCTGCGCTTGTAATCCATGCCAACGGCTATCGCGATCCTGAATAGGGATTTGCGCTAAAATATCTGCCGCAGGCTCTGTTTTTTTCATGGCGATATAGGTTTCCGCATAAAGTAATGCCACATCGCTGTTTTTCTTATCAGAAAGCTCCCAGGCATCTTTCAGTAATGGAAGGGCCGAGTTGTAATCTTCTACTTGTAAAAAATCCAAGGCTTTTTGGAATTTTAAATCTTCTTCTTTTGGCAAAATCGCACTCAAACGTTGCAATAAGCTGGCTTCATCTAATGCACCAGGGAATGCATCTATTGCTTGAGCCTCTTTGAAAAGATAGGTTGTTGGTAACGCTTGAATACGAAATTGAGCAGCAATCATTTGCTCTGTTTCACAATTGACTAAGCCGAGGATAAATTGTCCTTGATGTTGTTCTGCAACACGTTGTAGGACTGTTGCAAAATCAGCTGATTCTTTATGGCTTGGCGCATAAAAGTTAATGACAAGTGGTGTTTCAACAGAACGTTGCAACGTTTCAGTAAGGTTTTGTTCGTTGAGCTCAACGAAGAAAGGTAAATCTGCCATTTTTATTCCTTGATAAATGGAAAATGATGCCTGATTTTAACAAAGTGCGGTCAGTTTTAGAAATGTTTTACAGGAAAAGAAAAGGGCAGTGTTAATCCGCCCTTATTCGCAATCTATTTTTATTCTTTTGTTTCTTCCGCTTTATCTTCTGGAAGCATAAGGTTAAGAATTAAGGCAAGTAATGAGCCTACGGTAATGCCTGAACCGAGCACTTCTTTGAAAAAGTGCGGTAATTTATCAAGCAATTCAGGACGAGTTGTCACCGCTAAGCCACAGCCAATAGAAATGGCGATGATTAAACCATTGCGTTTACTACGTGCGACTTTATCCAACATTTGAATACCCGCAGCGATAATCATCGCGAACATCATTAAGCCTGCACCGCCTAATACTGGTAATGGAATTGATACAATTAATGCACCGAATACAGGGAATAAACCGGCTAAAGCGAGAAGCACACCGGTTAGTGCAACCACGTGACGACTTGCTACGCCAGTTAAGGAAATCACGCCGATATTTTGTGAGAATGACGAGAATGGCGTGGTGGACATAATGGCGGCTAAGGCTGATCCTAAACCATCAGCTAAAACTCCGCCGCGTAAATGTCTGCCAGTGATTTCGGTTTTGGTGGCATTACCTAGGGCTAAGAAGTTACCGCTTGATTCAACGATCGTCACTAAATAGGCAATAGACATACCGATAATGCCTGAAATAGGGAAGGCTAAACCAAAGTGTAGAGGTTGTGGAATCGCGAAAGTTTGTGCTTGTTTTACGCCTTCAAAGCTTACCCAGCCCATGGCTAAACAAACGATATAACCAGTCATCATCCCAATAACGATGGCGGCTGCAGAGAAAATCCCTTTACCCCATTGCACGAGAGCGACCACGATCACTAAGACAAAGCTCGCCATCATTAAATTTTCTGGCGTCGCATAATTCGCATCACCACGTTGACCACCTGCAAACCAGTCAACCGCAACTGGAATAAGGCTTAAGCCGATCATCATGACAACAGTCCCTGTCACAAGTGGTGGGAACAATTTACGAATATATGGCATGAAGAAACTGCCGATAATCATCACTAAGGAACCAATGAGAGAAGAACCTAAAATACCAGCGATGCCATATTCACTGAAACCGATGGCAAGTGCAGCAGCAACGAAAGTAAAACTGGTCCCCATCACACTTGGTAAACGAATACCAATAGGCCCCAAGCCTTTACATTGGATAACGGTTACTACACCAGAAATTAAAAGTGCTGCATTAACTAATGTAATGGTATCTTCAGTCGGTAATTTTAAGACGTTACCAATGACCAATGGTACAGCAATAATTCCCCCTAGTGCGGCGAGTAAATGCTGTGCGGCAAGGAGTAAACTCAATCCGAAAGGTGGTTTGTCTTCCACTGTATAAAGCAGGTTGTTATTCATTTGGTTTCCCTAAGTAAAAAAATTGTGCGAATTATACGTTAATTTTTATTTTAGGCAAACGTTTGCGTAGATAAAATAAAAAAGTGCGGTTAAAAATCATCTTGTTTTTAACCGCACTTATTAGGTTTTAAAGGTTACATCCAGAAGATATAAGCGATTGTCCCGATAATTAGCATACAGGTTAAATCAATAAATTTACCCACGCGGATCATTTCGGATTGTTTAACAAAACCTGTTGAGTACACAATCGCATTCGGTGGGGTACCAACCGGCATCATAAAAGCACAAGATGCCCCTAAGCCGATAATCATCGCAAAACCAAGCGGTGGCATATTCAGTGCTTGTGCAATCGAAATAAAGATTGGAACCAGTAAAGCTGCACTGGCTGTATTTGACGTAAACTCAGTTAAGCAGACAATAAAGGCTGCAACAATTAATGCCATCACATAGTAGTGACCGCCTTCAATAATGAAGACAATACCATCTGCCATGATTTTACTTGCGCCAGACTGAGTTAATACCGAGCTTAAGGTTAAACCGCCACCGAAGAGGAACAGCACCCCCCATTCTGTATTTTCTTGCACTTGTTTCCAACTTGCGATACCCGTTACACAAATGACAATTGCTGCGGAGAGTGCAACCATACTGTCAAAGCTGCCAATAGATTTTGGCAAACCTAATGATTGAGAAATAATTGGGTTAAGGTACCCACCAAAAATCCACAGAATTGCTACAGTGATAAAAATGACCAACGTTAAAACACGTTGTTTAGTCATGTGAATTTTTTCAAATTCAGCAGCAAAATGAAGGCCTAATTTTGGTTTAAATACAATATATAACCAACCAATAATAAGCGGGAATAAAATTAACATCACTGGTGTGCCATACATTAACCAGTCAGCAAAGTCTAAATGGAGCTGTGAAGCAGCAATGGCATTAGGCGGGCTTCCCACAAGTGTTCCCATTCCACCGATGGTCGCACTATAAGCGATCCCTAAAAGCACAAATACATAAGTATTATGTTCTTCTTTTTGATCTAATTGACTCAGAATGGTCATTGAAAGCGGAATCATCATCGCTGCAGTCGCTGTATTACTCATCCACATAGATAAAAATGCGGTTGCTAAGAAAAGGTAAAGCACAGCAACAAAGAGACGACCTTTTGCTAATTGCATGATTTTATTAGAAATCATTTTGTCGATCTTTTGCACATTTAATGCGGTAGCAATCGCAAAACCACCAAAGAATAAGAAAATGGTAGGATCAGCAAAGGCAACAAGCGCCTCTCGACTATTTACCAATCCGAGTAACACAGACAAAATAGGAACAAATAGCGCCGTGATAGTCACGTTTACCGCTTCTGTTAACCACAAAATAGCCACGAATGCCAATAATGCCAAGCCTTTATTGGCAGCAGGCTCAAAAGGAAGGACGTTTAATAAAACAAAAAAGAGAATCACATCAGCAAGGAATACTACTGCATTTTTATTCAAAGCTTTAGATTGCGAGTCCGTAATAGGGGTTTGTTGCATATATTTTTTTCCTATATATTTTTTCTATATATTTTAAGAAGTTGGCGATTCTAGCATAAGTGCGTTTAATCAGAAAATAGGGAGGTACTAAAAATTGATTAGTATTAAAGCAAAGAGCGGTCAAAATCAGATATTTTTGACCGCTCTTTATTCGTGGAATATTTGTTTAACGGGATAAAATCACTTTCACTTGCTTTTGTAATGTTGGTACTATTTCTTGTTCAAACCACGGATTTTTCTTGAGCCAAATTTGGTTGCGTGGAGAAGGATGAACGAGCGGGAGAAAGTGAGGGAGAAAATCACGGAAATGGTGAACCGTTTCAGTCACATTAAGCTCGTTTTCTGGTAAATAATATTTTTGTGCATATTGTCCAATGAGAATCGTCAACTCAATATTGGGTAGATTAGCGAGAATTGCTGGATGCCATTTTTCCGCAAAACCTTTGCGCGGTGGTAAATCACCGGATTTTCCTTTGCCAGGGTAATAAAAATCCATCGGGATGACAGCAAACATACCAGAATGATAAAAGGTATCGCGATCCACACCTAGCCATTCACGTAGGCGATCACCGCTTTTATCATTCCAATATAAACGACTTTCTTGCGCTTTAATTCCGGGGGCTTGTCCGACAATATTAATACGAGCCGTGGTTGGTGCGGCAAAAAGCGGTTCAATGCCTTGTGAAGTAAAAGATTGATTGTCGGGATCTTGCATAATGGATTGCGTAATTTGTGTAAGTGTTGGCATGGTACTTCCTTATTTATTGAAATAAAAATAGCTCACTTTTGATGAGCTATTTTATCATAATCAATGTTGTGACGTTATAGGTGTTTCACTCGACGTTTTACTTCTTCCTGTTTGCCCGCATTGAATGGACGAGCATCAGGACTGCCGAGATAACCACAAACCCGTCGGGTTACGGAGACTTTTGCACTGTCATGGTTGCCACATTTCGGACAAACAAAACCTTTACTTGTACAATTAAATTCTCCTGTGAAACCACATTCGTAACATTCATCAATTGGCGTGTTGGTGCCGTAATAAGGCACGCGATCATAGCTATAATCCCATACATCTTCGAGTGCTTTCAGGTTATGTTGAATGTTAGGGTATTCGCCATAACAAATGAAGCCACCACTTGCTAATTCAGGATAAGGCATTTCAAAGTCTAATTTATCGTATGGATTTACTTTTTTCTCTACATCTAAGTGATAGCTGTTAGTGTAGTAACCTTTATCGGTAACACCTTCAATGACACCAAATTGTTTGGTATCTAAACGACAGAAGCGATCGCACAAGTTTTCACTTGGTGTGGAATAAAGACTAAATGCATAGCCGGTTTCTTTCTGCCATTGTTTTACCGCTTCGCTTAAACGACGCACAATCGCGATGCCTTTTTCACGTAGTTGTTCATCGTCAAAAATATGTCCTTTTTTATACAGCGCATTGATGGTTTCGTGAATGCCAATATAGCCTAAAGAAATTGATGCTCGGCCATTTTTGAAAATATCGGCAACGTTATCATCAGCTTTTAATCGAACACCGCAAGCACCTTCCATATAAAGAATTGGCGCGACACGGGCTTTGGTATTTTCTAAGCGAGCAATACGGGTAAGCAAGGCTTTCTTGGCTAGGGCTAAGCGTTCATCTAAAGTGCGGTAGAATTTTTCTTCATTTCCTTGTGCTTCAAGAGCAATGCGAGGAAGGTTCAAACTCACCACACCTAAATTATTGCGACCATCATGCACTTCATGACCGTTTTCTTCATAAGCACCCAAGAAGCTACGACAACCCATTGGGGCTTTGAATGAGCCAGTGACTTTAACCACTTGATCATAGTTTAAAATATCTGGATACATGCGTTTTGAAGCACATTCTAATGCCAGTTTTTTAATATCATAGTTTGAATCTTGTTCGTTTTGGTTCACGCCTTTTTTAATGGTAAAGACCAGCTTAGGGAAGACCGGTGTTTTATGATTTTTACCCAAACCACGAATACGATTTTTTAAAATTGATTGCTGAATTAAACGTTCTTGCCAACTTGTGCCTAGGCCAAAACCAAAGGTAACAAACGGCGTTTGACCATTGGACGTATGGAGCGTGTTAACTTCATATTCAAGGGATTGAAACGCATCAAAACATTCTTTTTCGATTAGCGCTTTGGCATAACCTTCCGCATCCGGAATTTGCCATTGTGCAGCGTTTTTCAAATGTTTTTCAAAACTGAGTTGAACATAAGGCGCAAGCACTTCATCAATGCGATTAATGGTTGTACCGCCATAAATATGGCTGGCTACTTGAGCAATAATTTGTGCAGTAACCGCTGTTGCTGTGCCGATAGATTTAGGCGGTTCAATTTCAGCATTACCCATTTTAAAGCCATGCGAAAGCATGCCTTTTAGATCAACCAGCATACAGTTAAACATCGGGAAAAATGGCGCGTAATCTAAGTCGTGATAGTGGATTTCACCTTTTTCATGGGCTTCAACAACATCTCTTGGCAGAATGTGACGTTTGGCATAATGTTTGGCCACAATACCTGCCAGTAAATCACGCTGGGTCGGGATCACTTTTGCATCTTTATTCGCGTTTTCATTGAGTAATTCCACGTTGCTTTGTTCAATCAGACCTTCAATTTCTTTGGTTAATTGGCTGCGTTTTTCACGAGCAAGGTCGCGATCGTGACGATATTCAATATAAGCACGTGCAATTTGTGGATACTTGCTTGTCATTAAGTGATCTTCAACGATTTTTTGAATCTGGTTGATATCAATTTCATGCTGATAGTGACTAAAAATCTCGGTATTAGTTCGCTGACTCAGCTCATGGATATAAATTTCATCAACAATATTGACCGCACTTGCCGCTTTTCTGATTGCATTAGTAATACGTTGTAGGTCAAACCCAATTCGTGAACCATCACGCTTAATCACGAAGAAAGCATTCATTTTATGACTCCTATATAGGCTAACTTTAAAAAAAACGAAAGCACTATATATAGTTTTATTTAATAGATCAATACACAATATGTAGTGTTATTTTATGTTTTTTGATGCTTAAAATTGTGGAGTGACCTTGCTAAATCTGGAAATCAAGAGAGTTTTTATTGAGAATTATTCTCAAATTATTTTTTAATAAATTTGATCTATGTCAAGATTTTTGGCAATAAAAAAACGGACGAAAAATCGTCCGCTCTTTAAGTCATAGAAAAGAAATTAAGCTGCAACCATTACCATGGCTGGGCGAATCACTCGACCATTTAAGGTATAACCTTTTTGTAAAACGGTGGTGATTTGATTAGTTGTAAAGCCTTCTGCTGGTTGCATAGAGATAGCTTGGTGAAGATCCGGATTAAAGGTATCACCTACTGCACCAACAGGCTCGACACCAAAGCGAGAAACTGTTGAGAGTAACTCTTTTAAAGTCAGCTCGACGCCATCGAATAAGGCTTTGATGTTTTCATCTTCCTTATTGGCAGGCGTTGCAAGCGCACGCTCTAAGTTATCAATGGTATTTAAAATGTCTTTTGAGAATTTTTCGAGCGCAAATTTATGTGCTTTTTCGATGTCTTGTTCACTACGACGACGCATATTATCAATTTCAGCACGCGTACGGAGCAATAAATCTTGCTCTTTTTTAGAGGTTTCTTCTACTTGTGCTTTTAATTGTTCTTCAAGTTCTTGTACGCGAGCGATCGCTTCTTCTAACGGATCTTCCGTTGCGGTGGTTTCTTGCTGAACTTCTTCAACAAGTTCTTCATTTTCATTTAAGTTTTGTGCTTGTTCTGACATCTTTTTCTCCATTTATCAAAAATTAGTGCTATTTTAGCAAAACTGAATTGCTATGTAATATAATGGCTAAAATTTTAAATTCAAGTGCGGTCAGAAATCGATGAGTTTGCACTTGGGAGCAATCATAGTTATGGATGAATTAGTCAAGTCATTTAAAACCATCGCCTTGATGGGAAAACCACGTCGCGACATTAATTTGCAAATGCATAAAAACTTGTATCAATGGCTGAAAGAGCGAGGATATCAAGTTTTAGTCGAAAAAGAGGTGGGTGAAAAATTCGGTTTACCGGAAGAGGTGTTAGCAACGGTTGAAGAAATTGGAGAGCAAGCTCAACTCGTGATTGTAATCGGTGGTGATGGCAATATGCTAGGGCGTGCTCGCATTTTGGCTAAATATAATATTCCAATGATTGGTATTAACCGAGGCAACTTAGGCTTTTTGACCGATATTGACCCGAAAAATGCTTATGCACAGCTCGAAGCGTGTTTAGAACATGGTGAGTTTTTTGTGGAAGAGCGTTTTTTATTGGAAGCTAAAATTGAACGAAACGGCGAAATTATCTCCAGTAGCAATGCCGTAAATGAGGCGGTGATTCATCCGGCTAAAATTGCGCACATGATTGATTTCCATGTTTACATCAATGATAAATTCGCCTTTTCTCAACGTTCAGATGGTTTGATTGTTTCCACTCCCACGGGTTCAACCGCTTATTCGCTTTCCGCTGGCGGCCCGATTTTAACGCCAAATTTAAATGCGATTGCCCTTGTGCCGATGTTCCCACACACACTTTCTTCTCGACCATTAGTGATTGATGGAGACAGTAAAATTTCAATTCGTTTTGCGGAACATAATACTTCACAGTTGGAATTAGGCTGTGATAGTCAAATTGCGCTAGATTTTTCTCCTGATGATATCGTTCATATTGAAAAAAGCCCGCATAAACTGCGCCTATTACACCTGAAAAATTATAATTATTACAATGTATTAAGTACAAAATTAGGGTGGCTTAAAAATTTCTAATCTAAAAAGTTAAAAATCTCTTTACTGTATATTGCAACAGTTATAATATATGGATATACAGTTAAGGAGATTTTTTTATGTTAACCCAACTTACCATCAATAATTTTGCGATTGTTCGTCAATTAGAGATTGAATTAGCGAAAGGAATGTCTGTGATCACGGGGGAAACTGGCGCAGGAAAATCCATTGCTATTGATGCGTTGGGGTTATGCTTAGGGCAACGTATTGAAACGTCTATGGTTCGAGAAGGGCAGGAAAGAGCCGAAATCTGCGCCACCTTTTTTATTGAACCAACGAACCCCGCTTATCAATGGTTGCAAGAGCAAGAATTGCAAGATCCTGATAATCCCTCTGATTGTATTTTACGCCGTGTCATTAATGCAGATGGGCGTTCTAAAGCCTTTATTAATAGCACGCCAGTATCGGCTTCCCAATTAAAAGAAATTGGACAATATCTTATTCATATTAATGGACAGCACGCTTCACAATTATTATTGAAAAATGACTACCAACTTCAGTTGGTGGATACATTTGCACATCACCATGATTTGCTCGCACAAATGCGAGAAGATTATCGCGCGTGGAAAAATCTTCAAACGCAAGTTAAAACCTTTCAACAAAAAGTTGCTGAAAATGAAGCGAAGAAACAGCTTTTACAATATCAGGTAGAGGAGTTGGATGAGTTTGCCCTTCGGCCAAATGAATATTTGGAATTGGAAGAGGATCAACGTCGTCTATCAAATAGCGAACAGCTGACACAGTTATCACAATCAGCCTTACAGCTACTCAGTGAAAATGAGACGGTGAGTATCGATTCGATGCTTTATCGTGCGACACAGTACATTGATGAATTAAGCGAATTAGATCCTCGCTATGCTTCCGTTCAAACAATGTTGAATGATGCACTTATTCAAGTGCAAGAGGCGACAAGTGAAGTGCAGCATCTTGCTTCTCATATTGAGCAAGATCCGATGTTATTACAAGAGATTGAGCAACGTTTAGGGCAAGCTTTACAACTTGCACGTAAGCACAATGTGAAACCAGAAGAATTGGTGGATTGGCATCAAAAATTAAAAGCAGAATT
Organism: Haemophilus parainfluenzae; assembly: GCF_014931415.1. NCBI lineage: Bacteria > Pseudomonadati > Pseudomonadota > Gammaproteobacteria > Pasteurellales > Pasteurellaceae > Parahaemophilus > Parahaemophilus parainfluenzae. Next base: position 1,193,627 of record NZ_CP063121.1, read on the forward strand.
GACCGCACTTTTAGATTTTTCAGAAAGTGAAGAACGCCTGATTTTAGAAGAAAAAGCTGCCTTTGAGAAAATGCAACATACGGCAAAACAATTACATGAAAGTCGTTGCCAAGCTGCAGGAAAATTAGCACAGCAGGTTACACATTCTATCAAAGGGCTTGCAATGGAGAATGCCGAGTTTTTCATTGAAGTGAATTCGGATTTAACTAAAGTTGCGTCAAATGGGGCAGATAATATCGTCTTTACTTTACGTAGTAATTTAGGACAACAAGCACAACCATTAGCAAAAGTGGCATCTGGTGGTGAGCTTTCTCGCATTTCATTAGTGATCCAAGTCTTAACGTCCGATCAATCGGCGATTCCGACGTTAATTTTTGATGAAGTTGATGTTGGCATTAGCGGTAAAACGGCGAGTGTAGTGGGTAAATTGTTGCGTCAATTAGGCGATAAGTGCCAAGTACTGTGTGTGACCCATTTACCACAAGTGGCGTGTCATGGGCATCATCAATTTAATGTTGAGAAATTTACCGTTGATGATAAAACAGAAACCAAAATGACCGCACTTTCTCAAGAAGAACGCGTTCCTGCTCTTGCAAGATTACTCGGTGGCAGTGAAATTACTGAGCTTGCCTTGGCGAATGCGCAAGAAATGTTGGATTTAGTGAAGTAAAATCAGGTAAATAAATGGGCGCTTGTCGCCCATTTAATGCATTAATGAGCTGAATTCTGTCGTTAAAGCTTAGGTTCTTCTTGTCACATTTCAAAAATACTTGATAGGAATGCTTGCTTATTAGTCAAAAAAGCGTATTATAGCCGTCTATACGTCAATACATCCAAAAGAAGAGAACTTATGTCTAGCTATTTATTTACTTCTGAATCGGTTTCAGAAGGACATCCAGATAAGATTGCCGATCAAATTTCTGATGCGGTACTTGATGAAATTTTAAAACAAGATCCTAAAGCTCGTGTGGCTTGCGAAACCTATGTAAAAACAGGGATGGCGTTAGTCGGTGGGGAAATTACGACATCAGCATGGGTTGATATTGAAAATCTCACTCGCCAGGTCATTTGTGATATTGGTTACAAGCACTCAGAGATGGGTTTTGATGGCAATTCTTGTGCGGTATTAAATGCGATTGGTAAGCAATCATCTGATATTAACCAAGGTGTAGATCGTGAGAATCCATTAGACCAAGGCGCGGGTGACCAAGGGATTATGTTTGGTTATGCGACAAATGAAACGGAAGTCTTGATGCCTGCGGCAATCACTTATGCGCATCGTTTAATGGAAAAACAAGCAGAAGTGCGTAAAAGTGGCAAATTAGCCTGGTTACGCCCTGATGCGAAAAGCCAAGTTACTTTAAAATACGAAGATAACAAAATCGTGGGTGTGGATGCAGTCGTCCTTTCTACACAACACAGTGAAGAAGTGTCACAAAAAGAAATTTACGAAGGTGTGATGGAAGAAATCATCAAGCCAATTTTGCCAAGTGAATGGTTATCTCAACAAACAAAATATTTCATCAACCCAACCGGCCGTTTTGTGATTGGCGGGCCTATGGGCGATTGTGGCTTAACAGGTCGTAAAATCATTGTCGATACATATGGTGGCGCAGCTCGTCATGGTGGTGGTGCATTTTCTGGTAAAGATCCATCAAAAGTAGACCGTTCAGCGGCTTATGCAGCACGTTATGTGGCAAAAAATATCGTTGCGGCAGGCCTTGCAGATCGTTGTGAAATTCAACTTTCTTATGCAATTGGTGTGGCAGAGCCAACTTCTATCATGGTAGAAACCTTTGGTACAGGAAAAGTATCAAACGAAGTATTAGTTAAGTTAGTGCGTGAATTCTTTGATTTGCGTCCTTATGGTTTAATTAAAATGTTAAATTTAATTCAACCAATTTATCGCCAAACTGCTGCGTATGGACACTTCGGTCGTGAACAGTTCCCATGGGAAAAAGTAGATCGCGCTGAAGAATTACGTGCAGCAGCAGGTCTTAAATAAGTAAATTAAGTGTATATGATAAAAACCGCTAATTTAGCGGTTTTTGTTTACTTAGTATGATGATGTCATCTCAAACTCAGTTTCGGCATTTAAAAATGCAGGTGCAACGCAAGCTTGCAGAAACATTACAACTCGCTGAAAATCACTTTCAAAGGAAGTTTCCAGTCCCGACAATCAGTTATGACTTGCGAGGTGTAAAGGCAGGCGTCGCATACTTGCAGAAAAATGAGATTAAATTTAACCGCACTTTGCTACTTGAGAACTCAGATGAATTTATTCGTCAGGTTGTTCCCCATGAATTAGCCCATCTTATTGTGTATCAAGTATTTGGTCGAGTGAAACCGCATGGACAGGAATGGCAAGCGGTGATGACTCAGTTATTTAATCTTCCAGCTGATACTTGTCATCAATTTGATGTAGAGAATGTGCAAGGCAAAATGTTTGCTTATCAATGTGAATGTCAGACCCATTACTTAACTATTCGTCGGCATAATCGTATTCAACGAGATAAAATTGCCTATTTATGTCGAAAATGTCAGGGAAAATTGGTTTTTCATAGTGAAAATTCATAAGCAGTGTGGTATATTTCTAGTGTTTTCAATCAAATAACAGGGGTTATCCAATGAAAAAATCATTATTAGCTATCGTTGTCGGTGCATTAGCGGTTGCTTCAACTGCAAATGCAGGTTTATATGCGGAAGGTGATCTTGGCCTTTCAAGAACTAAATTAAGCAATGGTGGTTCAAGCAAAACTAAAATTGAACCTCGTGTTGCAGTGGGTTACAAATTAGGTAATGTGCGTGTAGCAGGTGATTATACTCATCACGGTAAATTCCAAGGTACTCAGGTTCAAGGTTTAGGTGCGACAGTATTCTATGACTTCGATACCAACTCTCAAATTGAACCTTATGTTGGTGCTCGTCTTGCGGCTAACCGTTTCAAATTTGAAGACCGTGCAGAACAACGCTATAAAAGTTCTTCTGAAACCAAAGTGGGTTATGGTGTAGTTGCGGGTGCTAAATATAAATTAGCAGACAAAGTGTATGCAAACGGTGGTTTAGAATATAACCGTTTAGGTAGCTTTGACGATACTAAAGTGAATAACTATGGCGCTAAAGTGGGCGTAGGTTACGAATTCTAATTTCCCTTTTGAAAAGTGCGGTTGATTTTCACCGCACTTTTTCTTTTGGATGTATAAGTTTGTATAGGTTAATCTATTTGTGATTAATTCATGTAGCAGTTAAAATCCTCGTTCTAAATGAAATCGAGGATTTTTTATTTTTAGAGGTGAGAATATGATTATCGTTTATGGCATTAAAAACTGCGATACGGTGAAAAAAGCATTGAAGTGGCTAGCTGAACATAATATTGAACATAAATTGCATGATTACCGTGTAGATGGATTAGATACTCAATTCTTACAACAAGCAGAAGCCCAATTTGGTTGGGAAAATTTAGTCAATAAACGTAGTACGACTTGGCGTAATCTTGATGAAAATGTGAAAAATACACTCTCGAAATCTACCGCACTTTCCGTATTAGCTGAAAATCCAACGTTAATCAAACGCCCGATTATTTTGCAAGATGGTAAGGCATTGATTGGCTTCGACGAAAAAGAATATATTGCAGCATTTGCTTAAAAGAACAGTATTTCTTAGGAGTTTTTATGAAAGAAAAAGTGATTTCTTTAGCACAAGACCTCATTCGTCGCCCCTCTATTAGCCCAAATGATGAGGGCTGTCAGCAATTGATTGCTGAGCGTTTAGAAAAACTCGGCTTTCACATTGAATGGATGCCTTTCAACGATACCTTAAATTTATGGGCGAAGTATGGTAGTGGTGAGCCCGTTATCGCCTTTGCAGGGCATACCGATGTGGTGCCAACGGGCGATGAAACGCAATGGACTTATCCGCCGTTTTCTGCCGAAATTGTAGATGATGTGCTTTATGGTCGTGGTGCGGCAGATATGAAAGGCTCATTAGCAGCAATGATTGTGGCGGCGGAAGAATATGTGAAAGCCAATCCGAATCATAAGGGTATGATTGCTTTGTTGATTACTTCTGACGAAGAGGCTGCCGCGAAAGATGGCACCATGCGTGTTGTTGAAACCTTAATGGCGCGCGGTGAGAAAATCACTTATTGTATGGTAGGTGAGCCGTCTAGTTCGAAAATATTAGGCGATGTAGTTAAAAATGGTCGTCGAGGTTCGATTACAGGTAACCTCTATATTCAAGGTATTCAAGGTCATGTAGCTTATCCCCATTTAGCGGAAAATCCAATTCACAAAGCTGCGCCTTTCTTGCAGGAATTAACCGCCTATCAATGGGATAATGGCAACGAATTTTTCCCGCCGACCAGTTTGCAAATTGCGAATATTCATGCAGGCACAGGGAGTAATAATGTCATTCCTGGTGAGCTTTATGTGCAATTCAATTTACGTTATTGTACGGAAGTGACTGATGAAAGCATTAAGCAGAAAGTGGCAGAAATGCTCGAAAAGCATGGTTTGAAATACCGTATTGATTGGAATTTATCAGGTAAACCATTTTTAACGAAACCGGGTAAATTATTAGATGCATTAACGACGGCTATTAAGCAAACAACCGGTATTACACCACAAGCAGAAACAGGCGGTGGCACCTCTGATGGGCGTTTTATTGCTTTAATGGGGGCTGAAGTGGTGGAATTTGGGCCACTTAATGCGACGATTCATAAAGTAAATGAATGTGTGAGTGTAGATGATCTAGCCAAGTGCGGTCAGATTTATCATCAAATGTTAGTGAATTTATTGGACAAGTAAGATGAAATTAACGCCTGAAATGTTAACCGGCAAATCTCGTGAACATTTGATCAATTTGCCTACACCTCATTCTCCGAATCATTTTTTGCAAGCAGGGGCAATGAAAGCGTTTCAAGGATTGCAGCAAAGCGCGGCCAAAAATGGCTTTAATTTGCAACCTGCGAGTAGCTTTCGTGATTTTGAACGTCAACAACTCATTTGGAACGGTAAATTTAACGGTGAACGCAAGGTTCATGATGATGAGGGAAACCCATTAAATTTAGCGTCGTTAGATGATTTGCAAAAAGCACAAGCCATTTTACGCTGGTCAGCGCTTCCAGGGGGAAGTCGTCATCATTGGGGAACAGAAATCGATATTTTTGATCCTGATCTTTTACCTCAAGGTCAATCATTACAACTTGAACCTTGGGAATATGAAAGCGGTGGCTATTTCTTTGAATTAAGTGAATTTCTCACTGAAAATCTACCGCACTTTGATTTTACTTTGCCATTTATAAGCCAACCTGAAGGTAAAAAAGTTGGTCGAGAGCCTTGGCATATTAGCTATTTACCTTTAGCAGAACAGGCATCACGATTATTTACGCCAGATGTGCTATTGCAGGTTTGGCAGAATGAAAATGTGGCAGGAAAAGAAACGTTAATTACGCATTTACCAGAGATTTTTGAGCAATATGTGGTTTAACAAAAAACGCAGCAAGTCGCTGCGTTTTTTTATGGTTTGATTAATTCTTTTTATTCTTTTCCAAGGATTTATGTTGAATTTTCACATTCTTGCCTTTGGCTTGGAAATATTCACCAATTTGTTGAGCAATGTAAACAGAACGATGTTTACCTCCTGTACAGCCGATGGCAATAGTGAGATAGCTTCGGTTATTTTGCTCTAACATCGGTAACCATGCTTCAATGTAATTGCGTGTTTGGTAGATAAAATTATTCACTTCATCATGCGCAAGTAAAAATTGTGCAACAGGTTCATCAAGCCCCGTCATTGGGCGCAGTTCTGGGTTCCAGTGCGGGTTAGGTAGAAAACGCACATCAAAGACGTAATCGGCATCAAGCGGAATACCATATTTAAAGCCAAACGATTCAACCACGATTTTAAGTTCTTTATCTGTATTACCGCGTAAAACTTCTCTTAACCGTTCAGATAATGAATGAGTAGAAAGTGGTGCGGTATCAATAATAAAATTAGCATGTTGAATTAAAGGCTCAAGCTGTTGATATTCTAGATCAATCGCTGATTCAAGTGGGAGATCTTGTGCTGAAAGTGGATGAAGACGACGTGAATCGCTGTAACGGCGAATAAGTGTACTGCGATCGCTATCTAGAAAGATGATTTTGACGGAATAAGTGGCTTGAATATCTGTCAGAATCTTGTCTAAATCAGCACTTGAATGGGGAAGATTTCGAATATCGAGGCTGATGGCAACAGCCGTTTGAGTTTTGGCGAGAATATTGGTGAGTTGAGGAAGTAAATCGAGAGGGAGATTATCCACGCAATAATAGCCCATATCTTCCAAAGCTCGTAATGCGACAGATTTCCCCGCGCCGGAGCGACCGCTGATAATAATAATTTCCATCTGCGTGATTCCTTATGGTTAGTTGGTTAGGTTATACCTCTTGAGGTTCAATATTATCTAAATTTGTGTCGTCTTCAGATTCCTCTGAATGATCGGCACATTCAAAAATTTGCCAAATTTCATCCGTACTTTGTGCTGAACGAAGTTGTTTAATTAAGTTTTTATCAGTTAATTTTTCATTGAGTTCTGCCAGAACAGGAATATATTCTTGACAGTGATTTTCGGGTACGAGCACAGCAAAAACGATATCTACCGGCTTATTATCGGCAGCATCATATTCGACAGGCGTTTCTAATTGCATAAATACTGTTAGGATCTTATCTGAGACAGTAGTAGGTAACTTAGCTTTAGGCATAGCGACGCCATTGCCTAATCCTGAATTACCTAATTTTTCCCGCTCAAATAAACATTCAAAACAAGCCTGTTCACCATTTTCGCAGTGAAGTTTTTCCACAACGAAAGCGGCAATAGATTCAAATAATCGTTTCTTGCTAGAAAAAGCAACCCCCTGACGAATATCATCAGGGGAGAGCAATGTCGTAAATTTCATAGGTTATAGTTTAAATTGTTCGCCTAAATAGACACGTTTAACGTGCTCATCATTCATGACTTCTTCCGGTGTGCCGGTTGCGATAATTTTCCCTTCGCCAACAATGTAAGCGCGTTCACAAACATCAAGGGTTTCGCGTACGTTATGGTCGGTAATTAACACGCCTAAACCACGATTGCGGAGATCCGTGATGATTTTCTTAATATCCGTAACCGAAATAGGGTCGACACCGGCAAAAGGTTCATCTAATAAAATAAATTTTGGATTTGCCGCTAAGGCGCGTGCAATCTCCACTCGACGACGTTCACCACCTGAAAGAGATTGCCCCAGGCTATCACGAATATGGCTAATATTGAACTCATCAATTAACTCATCCGCTCTCTCTCGGCGTTGTTCTGCAGTGAGATCTTTACGAATTTCTAATACCGCCATGAGGTTTTCATAGACTGTTAAACGACGGAAAATAGAGGCTTCTTGTGGTAAATAGCCAATTCCTCGACGTGCACGTTCATGCATAGGTAATACGCTAATATCATCGCCATCAATGGTGATTTTTCCCTGATCGTGACGCACTAAACCGACGACCATGTAGAAAGTAGTGGTTTTACCCGCACCATTTGGACCAAGTAGGCCAACAATTTCATTGGAGTTTACGGTTAAACTCACATCAGAAACCACTTTTCGGCTTTTATAGCTTTTTGCGAGGAATTCAGCTTGTAATACAGACATCGGTTATTTTTTACCTTTTTGTTGTAATTGGGTAGGAATTAAGACGGTTTGCACACGTGATTTTCCATTACCATTGGCTTTTAACTGTTGTTTTTTCACATCATAAGTGATGCGTTCACCGTTAATTTTGCTATCCAATTGTTTTAATTCAGCATTACCGGTCAATGTTAAAAATTCAGTACCTAAATCGTAGTGAACTTTATTCGCTTTACCGTCAACCGGTTTACCATCATCAAGTTGCTGGTGGAAAGTAACAGGGCTACCAAATGCTTCGACGGTCTCTTTTTTGCCTGAATTTTCTGGCGGACGAGTAATAACCACTTTATTGGCTTTAATTAAAATGGAACCTTGTGTAATCACAACGTTATCCGTAAACGTTACCACGCTGTTTTCCATATCTAAAGATTGATTATCTGAGACGATATTGATCGGTTTATTAGTATCATCTTTTAACGCAAAAGCAGATAAAGAAGTCATCATTAACGCTGTTAAAAGCAGAATTTTATTGTTTGTTGATTTCATAATATGTTTTTACCTGTTCCTTTAGAGTTGCAACTTGCTGACGTAAATTTCCGACGAGCTTCAATCCGCTAGAATTAAAGTTTAATCCGTTAATTTTTACTTGTGTATCGGAAGTAATGTCTTGTGTTTTTAAATTAATTATTGCGGCTTCAGTCTCAACACGTTGTAGGCGAGATAAAGGATCAAGACTCTCGGCAACCACACCACCTTCAAGATAGAGCATTTGATCTTTTGTTAATTTTGCCTTTTGCGCGCTAAGTTTCCAATTTTGTTTTTCTAATTGAATTTTATCGGTTTTCGCTTCTTTATCTTTATTGTCCAAAGAGACATCAAAAAGATAGACTAACGGCGAAATAAAATCCGTATGACCGTCTTGTGTGTAATATTCCACTTTGTCGGAAATCGCGAGATACTGTTTTTTACCTTCAGGTGAGAATACAGTGGTTTCCATTTTATTACCGACGTATTCCGGGCTATCAGGCTTTTTAATTAGGCTTTGTAAATCACCATGATCTTGATTAAGCGAATAATACCAGCCTAATAAAGCCAGGGCGATGACACCTAAAATAATATTCCAACGAATATTCATAAATAACGTTCTTTCCTTCTTTAAAGGGTAACCAATCATAGCACTTTTTTGACACAATGTGCGGTCAAAAATAGCTGTATTTTAGTCTTCTAAAATGAGTGTTTTTAAGATCTGATAAATCTCGCGATAAGCTTTTGATGGCTTATTTTGTTCCTTCTCTTTTTGTGCTGCACGAATCAAATTACGTAAGTGTTGGCGGTCTGCAGAAGGATGTTCATTTAACAAATCAGTCAGAGCCGCATCACCTTTTGCAATCAATTCATCACGTAAGATTTCTAACTTATGCAGCATAGCTTGTTGCTGATTATGTTTGTTTTCAATTTTTTCTAAAGCTTCACGAATAGGCTCTGCATCAATTGAGCGTAAGAGCTTGCCGATGTATTGCAATTGGCGACGACGTGCCTCTTTTTGTAGACGTTGCGCTAATTCAATGGCATCTTTCAAGCTATCGTCTAGTGGAACCTTAGTCAGATTTGCTTTGGTTAAGTTCACCAATTTCTCGCCGAGCTGTTTTAAATCCTCAGCGTCGCGTTTGATTTCACTTTTACTTACCCAAATAATCTCTTCTTGGTCTTCATCTTCCCAATCAAAGGCTTCTTTTTTCTTACGTTTTGCCATTCTATTACCTTATGAAAAATTTGGTGCATTTTAGCATAAACTTTCAAAATAAGATAAAATGGCGCAAATTTTTAATAGGATTATCATTATGAAAACAGCAGAAAATTTAACCGCACTTTTAAAATCTCAAGAGCAAACATTGCGTGATGCAGTCAGTTTTGCGATTGAAACCGCACAGAAAGCGGGTGCCACCGCTGAAGTTGGCGTGACAAAAGTCAGTGGTTTATCGGTTTCAACCCGTCTGCAAGAGATTGAAAATGTTGAATTTACTAATGATGGGGCATTAGGCATTTCTGTTTATTTAGGCCAACAAAAAGGCAATGCCTCGACCTCAGATTTAAGCGAAGAAGCCATTAAAAACACCGTTGAAGCAGCGCTTGCTATTGCAAAATATACCTCGCCAGATGATTGTACAGGGCTAGCGGACAAAGAATTAATGGCTTTTGAAGCACCCGATTTAGCGCTTTATCATAGTGCAAATGTTGATGTCGAACAGGCTACAAAATTAGCTTTAGAAGCTGAAAAATCAGCGTTGGAATACGATGCTAAAATTGTGAATAGTAATGGCGCAAGCTTTAATTCGCATACTGGTGTGCGTGTTTATGGTAATACACATGGCATGCTACAAAGTTACTTATCTAGCCGCTATTCTTTATCCTGTTCGGTGATTGGTGGCGAGCTAGATCAACTTGAAAATGACTACGAATATACAGTTTCACGTGAGTTTGATGCGCTTTCTCCAGCGGATTGGGTAGGACAGAATTGTGCAAAAAAAGTGATTGCGCGTTTAAATCCACAAAAATTAACGACACGTGAAGTGCCGGTGATTTTCTTAAATGATGTAGCAACAGGATTAATCTCTCATTTAACGGGCGCGATTAGTGGCGGCAGCTTATATCGTAAATCCAGTTTCTTGCTCGATCATCTTGGAAAACAAGTATTGCCAGATTGGTTCCAAATTAGTGAGCGTCCGCATTTGTTAAAACGTTTAGCCTCCACGCCTTTTGATAGCGAAGGGGTGCGAACACAGGATCTTGAAATTATTCAAGATGGCGTATTGCAAACCTATTTGCTCACCAGTTACAGCGGTAGAAAAATGGGCATGCAAAGTACCGGTCATGCAGGCGGTATTCATAACTGGCTTGTGAAACCAAATTTAACGGGCGGATTGACCGCACTTTTACGTCAAATGGGCACCGGTTTATTGGTGACAGATGTCATGGGGCAAGGCGTAAATATTGTGACGGGGGATTATTCCCGTGGCGCAGCAGGCTTCTGGGTGGAGAATGGCGAGATCCAATATCCAGTTGCTGAAATTACGATTGCGGGTCAATTGCAGGATATGTTAAAAAATATTGTGGCAGTAGCAGATGATGTTGAACATCGTTCCAATATTCAAACCGGTTCAATCTTGTTAGATAAGATGAAAATTTCAGGAAATTAATAATTTTTTTAAAAATGATAATAATTCTTATTGACATGTAATTTCTTTCTGCTACTATACGCACATCTGTTTAGTAGCGATTGCAGATTGCTCCAACAGGTAGAGTAGAAAGTAAATTCGTTAGGGTTAAAAAGGCTGAAGGTTTAAACTTCAGCCTTTTTTATTGTAGAATACGCAAACGATTAAATAAAAAAGGAAAGACTATGAAAAAACACCACGTCGATATTATGATTTCAGAAGCGGATGTCCGTAGTCGCATAGCTGAACTTGGCGCGGAAATTACGCATTTTTATCAACAAAAAGCCATTGATAAACTGATTGTTGTTGGGCTTTTACGTGGTTCATTTATGTTCATGGCCGATCTCGTGCGTGAATTAAAATTACCGGTAGAAGTGGAGTTTATGACCACATCAAGTTATGGCGCTGGGATGACAAGCAATCACGATGTGAAAATTACGAAAGATCTCGAGGGCGATATTCGCAATGAACACGTGCTGATTGTTGAGGACATTATTGATACGGGCTATACCCTTGAAAAAGTACGTGGCATTTTAAATTTACGCGATCCTGCAAGCTTGGCGATTTGTACCTTATTAGATAAACCTTCTCGCCGAGAAGTGGAAGTACCGGTTGAATGGATTGGTTTTTCTATTCCGGATGAATTTGTTGTCGGCTATGGTATTGATTATGCTCAACGTTATCGTAATCTAGGCTATATTGGCAAAGTGGTTATAGACGAATAATTTATTTTTCAATAAAAAGAGCGGTCAAAATTCACAGTGATTTTTGACCGCTCTTTGTTTGTTAAGATTAGCGTTTCGCTTTTTTGATAAACTTCATTAAGCGTTTACGTTTACGTAATTGGTTTGGTGTGAGTTTATTTTTTCTACCCGCGAATGGGTTTGAACCTTCTTGGAATAGCAAGCGAATTGGCGAACCAATAATTTTCAAACTCTTACGATAATAATTAGATAAATAACGTTTGTATGAATCCGGTAATTTATCCATTTGGTTACCATGCACCACGATAATTGGTGGGTTATAACCACCTGGGTGAGCATATTTTAATTTAATACGACGACCGCCAATCATTGGTGGTTGGTGCTCATCCGTTGCCATTTGTAAGATTCGGGTGAGAAGGGACGTCGTCATTTTTTGTGTCGCACAAGCATAAGCTTCTTTAATCGAATCAAAAAGATTCCCCACGCCACTGCCGTGTAAAGCAGAAATAAAATGCACACGGGCAAAGTCGATGAAATCAAGACGGCGATCTAATTCAGATTTGACGCGATCTTTCACATCTTGATCTAAGCCGTCCCATTTATTCACGACGATCACGAGTGAGCGTCCTGCATTTAAGATAAAGCCAAGTAGAGAGAGATCTTGGTCTGAAATATTTTCACGCGCATCAATTGTGAGTAATACCACGTTTGCATCTTGAATTGCTTGCAAGGTTTTAATAACAGAGAATTTCTCAACGGCTAAATGCACTTTACCACGTTTACGCACACCCGCTGTATCAATCAAGGTGTATTGTTGCCCATCGCGTTCCATTGGAATGTAGATACTGTCACGTGTTGTGCCTGGCATGTCGTAAACCACCACGCGATCTTCACCTAAAATACGATTGGTTAATGTCGATTTACCAACGTTTGGACGGCCTACAATCGCAATTTTGATATTTTTATCTTGTTCTTCTTCAAGCTCTTCGTCTAATGCTTCATCAATCAATGAAGTATCTTCTTCTGAATCGAAGTCAAATTCGTGATCCCATTCATCTTTTTCTTCTTCATCAGAAGTGCGGTCATTTTCTGCTTCGTTTTCTTGTAATTTTTCCGCTAAAGGTGCAAGTACTTGCTCCATTAATTGAGTCACGCCACGGCCTTGTGATGCAGCAATTTGTTCAATTTCACCTAAGCCTAATTGATAGAATTCCGCACAGTGTGAATCAGCATCGATACCATCAGTTTTGTTTGCCACCACGACGGTTGTTTTATTAGTGCGTTGGCGTAAGTAGTTGGCAATGCCAATGTCTGCAGCTGTTAAACCTGCACGCGCATCCACTAAGAAAAGCACTACATCGGCTTCTTCAATCGCTAATAAGGATTGTTCCGCCATTTTTTCTTCAACGCCTTCTTCAGTGCCATCAATACCGCCGGTATCGATCACAATGAAATCATAGCCAGAAATATTGGCATGACCGTATTTACGATCTCGGGTTAAACCAGGGAAGTCAGCGACAAGCGCATCGCGAGTACGGGTTAAACGGTTGAATAGGGTGGATTTACCTACGTTTGGGCGACCCACTAAGGCAACGACAGGAGTTGTCATAAAAATATCTCTGTAAAGTGTAAATTTGGTTAATTATAGCGAATGTTGGCTGGCAGGTAAAATTCGGGCATAAAAAAAGCACCTTTTGGTGCTTCATTATCTCGGCTTAATTGGCGGAATGGACGGGACTCGAACCCGCGACCCCCTGCGTGACAGGCAGGTATTCTAACCAGCTGAACTACCACTCCGTGAGTATATTAAGACAAGTTTTAAATTGGCGGAATGGACGGGACTCGAACCCGCGACCCCCTGCGTGACAGGCAGGTATTCTAACCAGCTGAACTACCACTCCGCTAAGTGCTGGGTATAATAATGATGAACGTTAAAACCGTCAATCTTTTTTTTCTTTTTTATGTTTATCTGATTAATAGATAACCGATTAATGTGAGGTTTCGTCACCCGCACGAATAGACCAAAAACATTTGCCATCGCTTTTTTTATTGACCAATTTAATGAAATCCAAATGGGCTTGGAGTTCATCATCAGTGGGTTGTAACACTTTTAAATTTTGCGAAAAATTGACTACACTTTGAAGATCTTGCATATTAGCACCAGCTTGGATAATTGAACTATCCGCATGCTCTTCATCAAATAGACTGGTTTGACCGCCCGTCATGGATAAATAAACGTCAGCCAAAATCTCCGCATCCAGTAACGCACCGTGGAGTGTTCGTTTGCTGTTATCAATACCTAAACGATCACACAACGCATCTAAGCTATTACGTTTTCCCGGGTACATTTGGCGAGCCATTTGCAACGTATCGGTAACCAGGCAAATGTCGGTTGTTTTGATATCTAACCCAAGTTTACGGAATTCATAGTCCATAAAGCCCACGTCGAAGGGGGCGTTGTGAATCAGTAGTTCAGCACCACGAATGTATTCAATAAAGTCTTGTGCAATTGTTTTGAAATCCGGTTTATCCGCCAGCATTTCATCCGTAATACCGTGAACTTTAATGGCATCGGGATCAACCAAACGATCCGGCTTAATATAAATGTGAAAATTGTTGCCCGTATATTTACGGTTGATCATTTCCACCGCGCCAATTTCAATAATGCAATGTCCTTCGTAATGCGCACCAATTTGGTTCATACCGGTGGTTTCAGTATCCAGTACAATCTGGCGATCCGGATTTATCATTGTTCTACCTATCTGTTTCCTTTAAAATACTGCCTATTTTACACAAGCTCGAATTAGTTATGCAAAAACAGATTGAAATTTTTACGGATGGATCTTGCCTAGGCAATCCAGGAGCCGGTGGCATAGGGATTGTCCTGCGCTATAAACAGCACGAAAAACATATTTCAAAAGGGTATTTCAAAACCACCAATAATCGCATGGAATTACGAGCAGTGATTGAGGCTTTAAATAGCTTAAAAGAACCTTGCCATGTGACGCTTTATAGCGATAGCCAATATATGAAAAATGGCATCACACAATGGATTTACAATTGGAAGAAAAACAATTGGAAAGCCAGCACGGGCAAAACGGTAAAAAATCAGGATTTATGGATTGCGTTAGATCAGGCGATTCAAATCCATAACATTGATTGGCAGTGGGTAAAAGGCCATTCAGGCCATCGTGAAAATGAAATTTGTGATGAATTAGCCAAACAAGGGGCAGAAAATCCAACCTTCGAAGATATTGGTTACGAAGGCTAGTCTGCACCTTGTTTTAAAGTGAGGTTATTCTTGATAACGAATTAATCCTTCTTGCTGTGTGGTGGCTATTAATGTGCCGTCTACAGCAAAAATTTGTCCTCTTGCTAAACCTCGTCCCGCAAAAGCATTGTTACTTTCAATAGCATGTAAGTGCCAATTATTTAAATTGAAAGGGCGGTGGAACCAAATACTGTGGTCGATTGTAGCCACTTTCATCCCTTTCTGTAAAAAGCCTTTCCCATGTGGGTGAAGTGCGGTCAAAATACAGTGGAAATCAGAAAAATAGGCCAAGAGACATTGTTGAGTTTGCAAATCTAATGGTGCCTCTCCATTGGTTTTAAACCAAGCATATTGTTCAGGCGGCAGTTCACGACCATCAAATGGATTGTTCAAATATCGGCTATGAATCTGAAATGGTCGTTCTTGAGCAAATTTTTCACTCAAGCTTTCAGGCAAAGTCTGCGCTACTTTTAACATGATTTCGTGTTCATCAATACATTGCTCAGGGCCTGGTACTTGTGGCATAGCGGATTGATGATCGAAACCTTCTTCAGGTACTTGAAATGAGGCGGTGACGTGGCAAATCACATTTTTATGCTGAATGGCTTTTACGCGTAATGCAGAAAAGTTACGTCCTTCACGTAAAGTTTCCACGTCATAAATAATCGGGTATTGACTGTCGCCAGGTGCTAAAAAGTAAGCATGACAAGAATGGAGTACGCGCTCTGGTGGGGCAACCTGCATTGCAGCAGACAGAGATTGAGCGACTACTTGACCGCCAAACACTTGACGAAAACCTAAGTCTTCACTCGCACCGCGAAAGATAAGATCATCAATTTTTTCTAGTTTTAACAATTCGATGAGTTGATTTAATTTATCCGACATTGTTTTTTCCTTTTATGAATACAAAAAGACCGCATAGTTATGCGGTCTGAAGTGTTTTTATACGTTAAAGCGGAAGTGCATAACATCACCATCTTGGACGATGTAGTCCTTACCTTCTAAGCGCCATTTACCCGCTTCTTTTGCTCCGTTTTCACCTTTGAATTGGATGAAGTCATCGTAAGCAATTACTTCTGCACGGATGAAGCCTTTTTCAAAGTCTGTGTGGATGACAGCTGCTGCTTTAGGGGCGGTTGCACCAACTGAAACCGTCCAGGCGCGCACTTCTTTCACGCCCGCAGTAAAGTAGGTTTGAAGATTTAATAAAGCATAACCTGCACGAATTACACGGTTTAAGCCAGGTTCTTCAATGCCAAGATCTTGTAAGAATTCGATTTTTTCGTCGTCATCAAGCTCAGCAATTTCTGCTTCAATCGCCGCACATACAGGCACCACAACAGAGCCTTCTTTTTCAGCAAACTCACGTACTTTGTCTAAATACGGGTTATTTTCAAAACCGTCTTCATTTACGTTTGCAATGTACATGGTTGGTTTTAATGTGAGGAAGTTATAGCTTTTAATTGCTAATAACTCATCTTTATCTAACGCAACAGAACGAATCATGCCTGCTTCAGAAAGTACAGGAAGGATTTTTTCCATTACAGACAGCTCAAATTTTGCGTCTTTATCGCCACCTTTAGCACGTTTTTGTAAACGTTGGATAGCACGTTCGCAGCTGTCTAAGTCAGCAAGGGCTAATTCGGTATTAATGGTTTCGATATCGCTTAATGGATCGATTTTACCTGCAACGTGCACGATGTCATCATTTTCAAAACAACGAACAACATGACCAATTGCATCAGTTTCACGGATGTTAGCTAGGAATTTATTCCCTAAGCCTTCACCTTTACTTGCACCCGCAACCAAACCAGCGATATCCACAAACTCCATGGTGGTGGGCAACACACGTTCAGGTTTAACAATTTCCGCTAACGCATCTAAACGCGGATCCGGCATTGGTACCACGCCAGTATTGGGTTCGATGGTACAGAACGGATAGTTTGCCGCTTCGATACCGGCTTTGGTTAATGCATTAAAAAGGGTAGATTTGCCGACGTTTGGCAAACCAACGATACCACATTTAAATCCCATGATGTTTTCCTTATTGTAAGCGTAAGTGCGGTTAAAATTTATGGTGTTTTTTCACCGCACTTTTGAGTTAAATTTTAAAACTGTTTAAGCGATTGGTGGCTTTCACCATGCCTTCTTTGAAAAGCAATTCAATGCAATCGGTGGCTTCGTCTAACGCTTTATCGAGAGCTTCTCTTTCTGCAGGCGCAGGTTTGTTAAGCACAAAACCTGAAACTAAATCACGGTGTCCAGGATGGCCAATACCAATGCGTAAACGATAGAAATTATTGCTGTTACCAAGCTGAGCTACGATATCTTTTAAACCATTGTGTCCGCCATGTCCGCCACCTTGTTTTAATTTTACGGTGCCCGGCGGTAAGTCTAATTCATCGTGTAGCACTAAAATTTCTTCTGGTTTGATGCGATAAAAATTAGCAAGTGCCCCTACCGCTTTTCCACTTAAATTCATAAACGTCGTTGGCACTAAAAAACGAACTTCTTTGCCGTTAATCAGTGTTTTTCCTACATAACCGAAGAATTTATTTTCTGCATTAAGCGAAACATTAAAGCGACGAGCCAAACGCTCAATCAGCCATTCACCTGCATTGTGGCGGGTTTCCGCATATTTATCGCCAGGGTTTCCCAGCCCCACGATGAGTTTAATTTCAGACATAGTTTTCTGCTTGAGTAAAAATAGTGGCGTATTGTAGCGAAAAAGGGCTAATTTCTCAATCTATAAGGCTAAGACTAAAACACCTGAGAGAATTAATAGACTTCCTATAACTAATTTCATACTTAAAGGTTCGCCTAACAATACCACGCCTAAAATAATAGCAATCACCACACTGAGTTTATCAATGGGCGCAACCCAAGAGGCGGGGGCCATTTGCAACGCGCGATAATAACAAAGCCAAGATAGACCTGTAGCAACACCGGAAAGAATTAAAAAGGTGAGAGGTTTTGCCGCAATATGTTGTGGTAGTTGCCATTCGTTACGTGCGCTAATGATGCCTGCTGTAACGAGTAACACCACAATTGTGCGGATAAAGGTCGCGAGATTGCTGTTAATGCCTTCAACCCCTAATTTTCCTAAAATAGCGGTAAGCCCAGCGAAAAAGGCTGAACCAATGGCAAAAAATACCCAATTCATGATGAACTCCTGATTTTATCGTTAATATTGACCGCACTTTTCCGCTATAATAACGGAAAACTCATCAAGACAGAATAAGACATGAACCAAATTAATATTGAAATCGCCTATGCCTTACCGGATCGTTATTATTTGAAGTCCTTCAAAGTGGATGAAGGCACGATGATCCAAACGGCTATTTTGCAATCGGGCATTTTACAACAGTTTACCGAGATTGATTTGCGCGAGAATAAAGTCGGGATTTATTCCCGACCAGCCAAATTAACGGATCAATTAAAAGATGGCGATCGTATTGAGATTTACCGTCCATTATTAGCCGATCCTAAAGAAATTCGTCGTAAACGTGCAGCAGAACAAGCCAAAGCTGCACAAGAAAAAGCCCAACAAGAAAAACAGGAAAAGGAGTAAAAAATGACCGCACTTTCCAATCAATATTGTCTGCCTGATGGCATTACCCCTGAAATTTTCCTGCGTGATTATTGGCAGAAAAAACCATTGATTATTCGTAATGGTTTACCTGAAATTGTTGGTCAATTCGAGCCTGACGATATTATCGAATTAGCACAAGGCGAAGAGGTGACCGCACGTTTAGTGAAAACCTTTTCAGATGATAATTGGAAAGTGTTTTTCAGTCCCTTATCCGAAGAGGATTTTGCAGATGTACCAGAGAAATGGTCAGTGCTTGTCCAAAATTTAGAGCAATGGAGTACAGAACTCGGTCAGCTTTGGAATAAGTTTGGCTTTATCCCACAATGGCAACGTGATGATATTATGGTGTCCTATGCACCTAAAGGCGGTTCCGTTGGTAAGCATTATGACGAATATGATGTGTTCTTGGTGCAAGGCTATGGTTACCGTCGTTGGCAGTTAGGTAAATGGTGTGATTCTTCCACAGAATTTAAACCGAATCAGCCGATTCGTATTTTCGATGATATGGGCGAATTGGTGATTGATGAAGTGATGAATCCTGGCGATATTCTTTATATTCCGGCTCGTATGTCGCATTACGGTGTGGCAGAAGATGATTGTTTGACTTTTTCTTTTGGTTTGCGTTACCCGAATTTAGCAGACATTTTCGATAACGTGAACAAAGCGTTTTGTCATCAGGATCCTGAATTGAATTTAAGCGAATTCCAATTACCGTTACGCTTAACACAGTCAGAGCAGCGTACGGGCAAATTGGCGGATGAAAATATTCAAGCAATGAAAAAGCAATTCTTAGTGAAATTGGCAGAGTCAGAAGCCTTTGATGCCTTGTTCAAACAAGCGGTGGCAGGCACAGTGAGTTCACGTCGCTATGAAATGTTAGTATCCGATGAAATATCCGATCCTGACGAAGTGCGGTCAATTTTAGAAGAGGAACAAGGTGTGTTAATGCAGGACAATAACTGCAAATTACTTTACACCGAAAATCCGCTCCGCATCTATGCGAATGGCGAATGGTTGGATGAAGTGAATGTTATTGAAGCGGAAGTGTTGAAACGCCTTTCTGATGGTGAAGCGCTAGATTGGGCATTCTTAAATAATTTAGTGAATGATACAGAAGATCCTGCAAGTACAATGGAATTATTACTTGATTCGATTTGTAACTGGCTAGATGACGGTTGGGTGTTGATTGAATAATGTCTGAAAACATTTACTCCGTTTCCCAATTAAACAGCGCAGCCCGGCAAATGCTGGAAGGGAATTTTTCACAGATTTGGCTTACAGGGGAGATTTCTAATTTCACTCAACCTGTGTCAGGGCATTGGTATTTAACGCTGAAAGATGAAAATGCCCAAGTTCGCGGTGCGATGTTCCGAATGAAAAATTTGCGCGTGGGATTTCGTCCGCAAAACGGTATGCAGGTCTTGGTGCGGGCGAATGTCAGTTTATATGAACCTCGTGGTGATTATCAGCTGATTATTGAATCTATGCACCCTGCTGGCGAAGGATTATTGCAACAGCAATTTGAAGCGCTAAAAATGAAATTGGCGGCTGAAGGGTTGTTTGCACAAAACCTGAAGAAAAGCTTGCCAGACTTTGCTAAAGCGGTAGGTATTGTGACCTCTTCGACTGGCGCAGCGTTGCAGGATATTCTGCATATTTTGGCTCGCCGAGATCCCAGTTTGAAAGTGGTGATTTATCCAACGACAGTGCAAGGCAAAGAAGCAACGGCTGAAATTGTCCAAATGATTGAACTCGCTAATGCGCGTCAAGAAGTGGATGTGTTGATCGTCGGCCGAGGAGGTGGTTCCTTAGAAGATCTTTGGTGCTTTAACGAAGAAGAAGTCGCGCGTGCGATTTTCCGTTCTAATTTACCGATTATCAGTGCGATAGGTCACGAAACGGATATCACCATTGCCGATTTCGTGGCTGATTTACGTGCGCCGACACCCTCTGCTGCGGCGGAGTTAGTGAGTCGCAATCAGCAGGAATTACTTCAACAGTTAGCCTATAAACAACAGCGTTTGGAGATGGCGTTAGATCGTATTTTTAGTCATCAACAACAACGTTTACAACAGTTACGTTTACGCCTGCAAAATCAACATCCGCAAAATCAATTATTGATGCAGAAAGCCAGAACGGCGCAATTACATCATCGTTTAGTTTTGGCAATGCAGCGCCAAGTGGATAAAACGCAACAAAAATTGACCGCACTTTCAGCGCGCTTAAAACAAAATCCGTTGCCTTATCGCTTACAAAAACAATCTCAATATTTAGCCCAGTTAAAAGTGTGGTTAAATTTAGGGGCGAATCGTCAAGTCACGGAACGTCAAAATAAGTTGGCAACATTGTGTGGTAAGTTAGATGGATTAAGTCCATTAAAAGTATTAGCGCGAGGATATTCCATCGCAGAAGATGCCAAAGGACATGCCATTGTGAGTGTGAAGCAAGTCAAAACAGGCGACACCATTAAAACGAAAGTGGCCGATGGGAAAATTACCAGCCGCGTTTGTTAATTCAATAGATTCTTAATGTAAACCTATGATGAATAAGAAATCATCATAGGTTTTCTTTTTTTGTGACCGGCTTCAAAGTTTCGACAAAAAAACAGCGGGTTCAGTTTTTTTTATTTTTTTATGGGAGTATTATGCGACCTCGATACTAGGAGAGTAATGATGTCAGAAATTCAACAGTTTAGTCAGCATGATATAGAAGTTCTTAATGAAGAAACTGTTTATAAAGGTTTTTTTACACTTAAGAAAGTACAGTTTAAACATAAGCTTTTTGCCGGTGGCGAAAGTGGCGTTGTGACACGTGAATTATTAGTCAAAGGTGCCGCTTCTGCAGTGATTGCTTACGATCCGGAAGAAGATGCAGTGGTTTTAGTTGAGCAGGTACGTATTGGTGCATATCAACCTGAATCAGCTCGTTCCCCTTGGTTATTAGAATTGATCGCCGGGATGGTCGAAGAAGGCGAACAACCTGAAGAAGTGGCTTTGCGTGAAAGTGAAGAGGAAGCCGGTGTATCCGTTCAAGATCTCACACATTGTTTAAGCGTGTGGGATAGCCCGGGCGGTGTCGTTGAACGTATTCATTTGTTTGTCGGTCGAGTAGAGAGTTCGCAAGCCAAAGGGCTTCATGGTTTAGCTGAAGAGAATGAAGACATTCGTGTTCATGTGGTGAAACGTGAGCAAGCCTATCAATGGATGTGTGAAGGCAAAATTGATAATGGCATTGCAGTAATGGGCTTGCAATGGCTTCAATTAAATTACGCCCAATTGCAGCAACGCTGGCAATAGGAGTCCCATGAACAATAGATTTGAATACGAACCCGCGAGTGAAATTGTTAAATTATTACAAATTACCGATCCTCATTTATTTAAGGATACAAGCAAAGATTTATTAGGCATCAATACACACGAAAGCTTTTCTCAGGTGTTAAAAGAAATTCAGTCTGAGTCTTTTGACTATGATGTCGTGCTTGCAACGGGGGATTTGGTACAAGATAGTAGCGACGAAGGCTATTTACGATTTGTTGAAATGGTTAAACCGTTAAATAAATGGGTATTTTGGCTTCCGGGTAACCATGATTTCCAACCTAAAATGGTCGAACATTTAAGCCAACCGCCGATTAACGCGTCAAAACATTTACTTCTAGGTAAACATTGGCAAGTGATTTTGTTAGATAGCCAAGTATCCGGTGTGCCTCATGGTGAATTAAGTGCTTATCAATTAGATTGGTTAAAAACAAAATTAGCAGAAAATCCAGCGCGTCATAGCTTAGTCGTATTGCATCATCATTTATTACCAACGAATTCAGCATGGCTTGATCAGCATAACTTGCGTAATGCACATGGCTTCTCAGCCGTTCTTGCTCAATTCAACAATGTAAAAGGGATTTTATACGGGCATATTCATCAGCAGGTTGATGGCTATTGGCAGGGTTATCAAACCATGGCAACGCCAGCGACTTGTATTCAATTTAAGCCAGATAGCAATCATTTTGCGTTAGATACCTTACAACCAGGTTGGCGTGAAATTGAACTACACCCAGATGGACGAATTGAAACGAGAGTAAAACGAATCAAACAAAAAACATTCCTACCCAATATGGAAGAAGAAGGATACTAAACAAAGTGCGGTTAAAATTTAGATGATTTTAACCGCACTTTTTCTATACCGAAATGGGTAAAAGTCCATTTTACACTAGCCAGAATTGCCACAAATCTGTACAATAGCCGACCGATTTTATCTTTTTACTAATCTTTATTTTTAAGCAATATGACGCAAAAATTACATATTAAAACATGGGGCTGTCAGATGAATGAGTATGATTCATCAAAAATGGCCGATCTTCTCTTAAATACACATGGTTTGGAATTAACTGATATTCCAGAAGAAGCAGATGTGTTACTTCTTAACACCTGTTCTATCCGTGAAAAAGCACAAGAAAAAGTGTTCCATCAGTTAGGTCGTTGGAAAGAATTAAAAAAACAAAATCCAAACCTAGTCATCGGTGTGGGCGGTTGTGTGGCTTCACAAGAAGGTGAACATATTCGTCATCGTGCGCCTTACGTGGATATCGTATTTGGTCCGCAAACTTTACATCGTTTGCCTGAAATGATTAACCAAATTCGTGGCGGTAAAAGTTCGGTGGTGGATGTAAGTTTCCCAGAAATTGAGAAATTTGACCGTTTACCGGAACCTCGCGCAGAAGGTCCAACTGCGTTTGTGTCCATTATGGAAGGCTGTAATAAATATTGTACTTACTGCGTTGTGCCTTATACCCGTGGTGAGGAAGTAAGCCGTCCTGTTGATGATGTATTATTTGAAATTGCGCAGTTAGCCGATCAAGGTGTGCGTGAAATCAATTTATTAGGCCAAAACGTAAATGCGTATCGTGGCCCGACATTTGATGGCGGTATCTGTACATTTGCGGAATTATTGCGTTTAGTAGCATCTATTGACGGTATCGACCGTTTACGTTTTACCACGAGCCACCCAATCGAATTTACTGACGATATTATTGATGTGTATCGCGATACGCCTGAATTGGTGGACTTCGTACACTTACCGGTACAAGCTGGTTCTGACCGTATTTTAACCATGATGAAACGTGGCCATACCGCGTTAGAATATAAATCGATCATTCGTAAATTACGTGCGGTGCGTCCAAATATTCAAATTAGCTCAGATTTCATTGTTGGCTTCCCTGGTGAAACCAATGAAGAGTTTGAACAAACCATGAATCTCATCGCACAAGTGAATTTTGATATGAGCTTTAGCTTTATCTATTCCGCACGTCCAGGTACACCAGCAGCAGATATGCCAGATGATGTCACTGAAGAAGAGAAAAAACAACGTCTCTATCTTTTACAAGAGCGTATCAACCAACAAGCGGCACAATATAGTCGTCGGATGCTTGGCACAGAGCAACGCGTATTGGTGGAAGGGCCGTCTAAGAAAGATATTATGGAATTAACAGGACGTACTGAAAACAACCGTATTGTGAATTTCCAAGGCTCACCAGATATGATTGGTAAGTTTGTCGATATCAAGATTACCGATGTTTATACTAACTCTCTACGTGGTGAAGTGGTGCGTACTGAAGATCAAATGGGATTACGTATTGCACAATCACCACAAGAAGTGATGAACCGTACTCGTAAAGAAGATGAATTAGGCGTAGGACGTTATCACGGCTAATCATTTAAAGTGAATATGGATAAGTAACCGTACGAAAGTGCGGTTATTTTTTTATGTGTTTTTTAGAAAAGAGAGTAGGAAAGTCTTTATCCTAAATTTTAGGTATAAAAAAACACCCGTTAAGGTGCTGATTTAAAGTGGTGGGTCGTGAAGGATTCGAACCTTCGACCAACGGATTAAAAGTCCGCTGCTCTACCGACTGAGCTAACGACCCACTGGTATGGTTTTGAAATGGTGCCCGAAGCCAGACTTGAACTGGCACGCCTCGAAAGGCGAGGGATTTTAAATCCCTTGTGTCTACCGATTCCACCACTCGGGCAAATTGGAGCGGGAAACGAGGCTCGAACTCGCGACCCCGACCTTGGCAAGGTCGTGCTCTACCAACTGAGCTATTCCCGCGTTTGCTTGTTGCCAAACAACGGGGCGTATTTTACGGATTTATCTTATTGTGTCAAATAAAATTCGTAAAAAATTTTTTTGATTGGTTAAAAATAATTCAAAAACAAAAGGTGCGATTAAAATAACCGCACCTTTTATTTAAAATTTAGCCAATTCTATAATTCAATGTTATCTAACAAGCTGCCTTTAGCTGCTTTCAAGTATTGGAGCATTGACCACACTGTTAAAATTGCCGCCAAGTAGAGTAGTATGATCGCCAATGTTTCCATATAAACGTTATATCGCCAGAGTAATCCACCTAAAGCTAGCATTTGAGAGGTGGTTTTTACTTTTCCCAGCCATGAAACAGCCACTTTATTACGTTCACCCAACTCAGCCATCCATTCACGTAAAGCAGAGATAATGATTTCACGTGAAATCATAATAATCGCAGGGATGGTAATCCAGAAAGAATGTTGATATTCCACAATTAATACAAGTGCAGTAATAACCATTACTTTATCGGCTACAGGATCAAGGAAAGCACCGAAGCGAGTTGTTTGTTTTAATTTTCGAGCAAGATAGCCATCAAACCAGTCGGTAACACCCGCGATAAAGAAAATAAGAGTGGTAATAAAAGGCGCAGAAGGGATAGGCAAATAAAACGCCAAGACGAAGAATGGGATTAAAATCACTCGGAGAATCGTCAGGAAAATGGGAATATTATATTTCATAAAAATAACCGTACTCTGGTTAAAGATACGTTCATTTTAAAGGATCTACAAAAATAAAAAAAGCCACTTAATGTGGCTTTTTCTTAAAAATTAAAGTTTGTCAGCGTTTTGTTTCAAGTATTTAGCAACACCTTCAGGGCTGTCTTTCATACCTTCTTTGCCTTTTTCCCATTGAGCTGGGCAAACTTCACCGTGTTCTTCGTGGAATTGTAACGCATCTACCATACGTAACATTTCATCGATGTTACGACCTAATGGTAAGTCGTTTACGATTTGGTGACGAACAACACCGTTTTTGTCGATTAAGAATGAAGCACGTAATGCCACACCTTCTTCTGGGTGTTCGATACCGTATGCTTTAGCGATTTCGTGTTTAACGTCAGCTGCTAATGCATATTTAACTGCACCGATACCACCATTTTCAGTTGGGGTATTACGCCATGCATTGTGAGTGAATTCTGAGTCGATAGATACACCAACCACTTCAACACCACGTTTTTGGAATTCTTCATAACGGTGGTCAAATGCGATTAATTCAGATGGACAAACGAAAGTAAAGTCTAATGGGTAGAAGAATAATACCGCAGCTTTACCATTAACGTGTTTTTTGAAATTGAAGTTGTTAACGATTTCACCATTGCCTAAAACTGCAGAAGAAGTAAAATCTGGAGCTTGACGAGTTACTAATACCATAGTCATAATTCCTATATAAATGTTAATAAAAATTTTGCTAACGCAAAAACTCGGTAGTATTCTAAAAAAATTGACCGCACTTTAACAGCTGTTTTTATCTATTGAATTAATTAATATTGTCTAAGTTACAGGTGAAATATATGTCAGAACATCATACTTTATCAACCACACTGGTTCATGCCGGACGTAAAAAACGTTTTACCCAAGGGGCGGTAAACCCTGTGGTCCAACGTGCCTCTTCTTTAGTATTTGACACTATTGCAGATAAAAAACATTGCACAAAAAATCGTTATAAGGGAGAGCTTTTCTACGGACGCCGTGGCACGTTAACGCATTTTGCGCTTCAAGATTTAATGTGTGAAATGGAAGGGGGCGCTGGCTGTTATCTTTATCCTTGTGGCGCCGCAGCAGTAACTAATGCCATTTTATCATTTGTTGAAACGGGCGATCACGTTTTAATGATAGGGGCTGCCTATGAGCCAACACAAGATTTTTGCAATGTGATTTTGAAAAAAATGCATATTGATACGACCTATTATGATCCAATGATAGGTACTGATATTGCGAAACTTGTGCAGCCAAACACGAAAGTCTTATTTTTAGAGTCACCAAGTTCTTTAACAATGGAAGTACCCGATATTCCTGCGATTGTTAAAGCGGTTCGAGCCGTGAGCCCTGAAATCGTCATTATGATCGATAATACATGGGCGGGGGGCGTACTATTCAAAGCGTTAGAACATGGTATTGATATCTCCATTCAAGCTGGGACCAAATATTTAGTAGGGCATTCTGATATTATGATCGGTACCGCAGTAGCTAATGCACGTACTTGGGATAAATTGCGTGAACATTCTTATTTAATGGGACAAATGGTTGACGCTGATTCCGCTTATACGACAGCACGCGGTATTCGTACCTTAGGAGTGCGATTAAAACAACATCATGAAAGTAGTTTAAAAGTGGCCAAATGGTTAAGTGAACAACCACAAGTGAAAGCAGTGTATCATCCTGCGTTACCAAGCTGTCCAGGTCATGAAAACTTTAAACGTGATTTTACTGGTGCAAGCGGTTTATTCTCTTTTGAATTACATAAGCGTTTAAATGATGAAGAACTTTCCGCCTTTATGGATCATTTTGAGCTTTTCACGATGGCTTATTCTTGGGGCGGGTTTGAATCGCTCATTTTATGTAATCAACCAGAAGAAATTGCGAAAATTCGCCCGGGTATTGAACGTAAATTAACGGGCTCATTAATTCGTCTGCATATTGGATTTGAAGACACGGATGAATTAATCACCGATCTTCAAGCGGGCTTTGACCGAATCAAATAAGAAAGAGGGCTGTTTATGTAAACAGCCCTTATTTACTCAATCTTTGAGTTGATTTATCATAGTCAGCATTTTTAGCAACTAGAGAAGAACAATGAAACATATTCATATTTTAGGCATCTGTGGGACCTTTATGGGCGGTGTCGCGATGATTGCCAAACAAATGGGTTATAAAGTCACAGGCTCTGATACCAATGTTTACCCGCCAATGAGCACTTTTTTACAAGAGCAGGGTATTGAAATTATTCCTAATTATGATGTGGCTCAACTTCAGCCTGCACCCGATATGGTGATTGTCGGAAATGCCATGAAACGCGGTAATCCTTGCGTAGAATATGTTTTGGATAATGCCTTGCCTTATACATCAGGCCCGCAATGGTTACACGACCATTTATTGCGTAACCGTTGGGTGTTAGCGGTTTCAGGTACACATGGTAAAACTACTACAACGGGCATGTTGACTTGGATTTTAGAACAAAATGGGCTAAAACCAGGTTTCCTAATCGGTGGTATTGCGGGAAATTTTGGTACGTCAGCTCGTTTAGGGGAAAGTGAGTTCTTCGTGATTGAAGCGGATGAGTACGATACAGCATTCTTTGATAAACGTTCTAAATTTGTCCATTACAATCCGAAAACCTTAATTATTAACAATATCAGCTTCGATCATGCTGACATCTTCGATGATCTTCATGCGATCCAGCGTCAATTCCATCATATGATCCGCACCATTCCTTCTACAGGACGTGTTCTTTCTTTTGCTGATGAGCAGAGTGTAAAAGAAACGCTCAATATGGGTTGTTGGTCAGAACAGCAATTTATCGGTAAAGATAAGGAATGGTTTGCGGAACGTATTACTAATGATTGTTCTGAATTTGCCGTATTCCATCATGGCCAAAGAGTTGGTGAAGTGAAATGGAATATTGTCGGACAGCACAATATGCACAATGCTTTAATGGCGATTGCAGCGGCTTACCATGCGGGTGTCAAAATTGAAGATGCATGCCAGGCATTGGGCAGCTTTATCAATGCAAAACGTCGTTTAGAAGTGAAGGGGGAAGTCAACGGTATTACGGTTTATGATGACTTCGCTCACCATCCAGAAGCCATTCTTGCGACACTTACTGCGTTGCGTGACAAAGTTGGCGGTGGCGTACGTATTCTTGCGGTATTAGAGCCTCGTTCAAACACCATGAAAATGGGTGTGCATAAAGATGAAATTGCCCCAGCACTAGGACGTGCCGATGCCGTGTTTATGCTACAACCAGATAATATTCCATGGGATGTGGCTGAAATTGCAGGACAATGTGTGCAACCGGCACATTACACAGGAAATGTTGATAAATTAGTCGATATGATTGTGGCAGAAGCAAAACCAACGGATCACATTCTTGTGATGTCAAACGGTAGCTTTGGTGGCATTCATCAAAAGATTTTAGATCGATTAAAATAATCTCAATGTTAAGTGCGGTCAAAAATGAAAGTGTTTTTGACCGCACTTTTTATCATCAAAAATAAGGAAATCACATGGCCGATCCACATATTCAATCTCCAATGGATGTTTGGGATAAACTCACCGTCATTATTTATCGCACAGGCTTTGTCATTGCGGCGTTTAGCATCTTGGCTTTAACTTGGTATCCTCAACAGGCTCAGATGGCCGTGTTGATTGCAGCAACTTGCTGTGCATCATCCCTTCATATTTATTTAAAACATTTCCGCTTAACATTCCAATTTGCCACGTGGCTTGCACTCTTATGTGCGCTGTTAGGTTGGCATGAATTAGCGTTAGGTGGTGCATTGGTCACACTGGGCGGTTTATGTTTTAAAGAATACTTCTGTTTTAGAGTACCGCTATTAAATTTGCAACCTGCATTTGTCGCCGCACTTTGGTTTGCTTGGGTATTTGAAGGTGGTTGGATTGCTCGAATTTTATCGTTGCTTGTAGGCGGATTATTATTAATTCTTGCAGTTCAAAAATGGCGAATGCCATTGCATTTTGATATTGGCGATAAAACAAAGTATCAAATCTAATAAGATTAATAGATAAAGGCATAATGTTTCAAGACATTGTGCCTTTTTATTTCGATTAAATTTACTTTCATCTAAAAATGAAAAAAGCACCGAAATTTCGGTGCTTTGTAATTTGGTTGCGGGGGCCGGATTTGAACCGACGGCCTTCGGGTTATGAGCCCGACGAGCTACCAAGCTGCTCCACCCCGCGTCTGATGGCGAGTAATATACTCGTTTCAAAAATTATTGCAAGATTTAAACTGAATTTGACTTTCCGTTTGTTAAGAAAATAAACGATGTGAATATTAATTAATCATTTTATGAAATAGTGCTAGTCCTAAAAGGGAATTTTTGATAGCGTATGCAACTTTGTATTAGTTAGTTTAATTTAGGAAAATAAGAATGAAATTTCGTCAAAATCTCGCTGTAAAAATTCTTTCTGTGATGGCGGCTGTTTCAGTGCTTGCATCATGTGGATCGGCACCAAGTAAAGTCTCTTCAAAAAATAATTCTAGCTTGCCGCGTACTGCGACAGGCGACGATCCACAAAAATTCGGGGCAAAGTATAGTGGACGTACTTATCAACAAGCTATTTTAAGTCCCGTAGCTTCCGTGGAGAACAAAGGGGCGGTCGTTAACCAAGGTGATTTTTTAACACAGCTGACGAATGTTCGTGATTATTCAAATTCATTAACAAATCGCTTTGCGGCGAATTATGGCAAAATCACTAACTGGGTACTTGCAGGGGCCAATGTGAATGAATTAGCGCAATACGGCATCAACCCACAGATTATGAAAGGTTTCGATGGTTATCAAAACGTGTTGATGACAGGTTATTATTCGCCAGTGATTCATGCACGCCGTACTGCACAAGGTCAATATCAACATCCAATTTATGCGATGCCAAGCTATAAACGTTATAGCCGTGCAGAAATTTATAATGGTGCATTGGCAGGACAAGGCTTAGAGCTCGCTTACAGTGATTCAATGATGGATAACTTCCTACTAGGCGTGCAGGGGAGTGGCTATGTTGATTACGGTGATGGCAATTTAAATTATTTAGCCTATGCGGGTCAAAATGGTTATAAATATCAAGCGGTTGGTCGTTTATTAGTAGAAGATGGTGAAATTCCAAAAGAAAAAATGTCTATTCAAGCGATTCGTGAATGGGGGAAAGCAAACCCATCTCGAGTACGAGAATTGTTAGAACGTAACCCATCTTATGTTTTCTTTAAAAACGATCCGACAGGTAAAGTGAAGGGTTCTGCTGGTGTGCCTTTAGTGCCAATGGCTGCTGTTGCTTCTGATCGCAATGTGATTCCTTCTGGAACTGTATTATTGGTTGAAGTACCTGATATTGATAATGAGGGTAACTGGATGGGCACACACAAATTACACTTAATGGTGGCGCTTGATGTGGGTGGTGCAGTTAATGGTCACCACTTTGACTTATACCGTGGTATTGGCGATCAAGCGGGTCATATTGCGGGGTTATCAAAACACTATGGACGAGTTTGGGTACTACAATAATGGCTCTAGTCGATAACTACGAACAACGTTTTGGCGGCATTGGCCGCCTTTACACACCAGAAGGCTTGGCGCGTTTGCGTCAGGTTCATGTGTGCGTCATAGGTATTGGCGGCGTAGGTTCGTGGGTGGTGGAAGCATTGGCGCGAAGCGGTGTAGGGCAGATCACTATGATTGATATGGATGATATTTGTGTCACCAATATTAATCGTCAACTTCCTGCATTAAGCGGCAATATTGGCAAGCTTAAAACGGAAGTGATGGCCGAGCGCGTTAAGCTGATTAATCCCGAATGTGTGGTGAATATTATTGATGATTTCATCTCACCGGATAATCAAGCGGAATACTTAAATCGTGGTTATGATTATGTGATTGATGCCATTGATAGCGTGAAAACCAAAGCCGCGATGATTGCCTATTGCAAACGTAATAAAATCAAGATTATTACAATTGGTGGCGCAGGTGGTCAGACTGATCCTTCGAAAATTCAAATTGCTGATTTAAGTAAAACGATTCAAGATCCATTATTGGCAAAAGTGCGGTCAGTTTTACGTAAGGATTTCAATTTTACTCAAAATCCACAACGTAAGTTTGTAGTTGATGCAGTGTTTTCCAGCCAGCCTCTGATTTTCCCTAAAATGGGCGAAGGCTGTGAAGTCTCAGCCACCATGAATTGTGCAAATGGCTTTGGTGCAGCAACTATGATAACCGCAACCTTTGGCTTTTTTGCCGTTTCTAGGGTAATCGATAAGTTATTAAAATAAAGAAATGAAGCAACGTGAAAACGTTGCTTTTTCTTTATGAATGAAAGTATTTAACAAGATGAAGAAATATCACTTCATTTTTTTATTTGGAACGTTGCAATTTTATCAAAAAGGCGTAGTCTATGTTGGCTTTGAGAATAATTCCCAATGAAAGTAAGGAAACAAACATGAAACAAGTATTAAAAATGAGTGCAATTTCTACCGCACTTTTAACCCTTCCAATGATGGCAAATGCTGATGTATTGGCCTCCGTGAAACCGCTCGGTTTTATTACATCGTCTATTGCAAACGGTGTGACGGATACACAGGTTTTAGTACCAGCAGGTGCTTCTCCACATGATTACAGCTTAAAACTTTCAGATGTGCAAAAAGTGAAATCGGCAGATTTAGTGCTTTGGGTTGGTGAAGATATTGACGCTTTCTTAGAAAAACCGATTAGCCAAATTGACAGCAAAAAAGTCATCAATATTTCTGATATTCCAGAAATTAAACCGCTTTTAAGCAAAGTACATCATGAACATTATCATGAAGGCGATGAACACGAGCACGGTCATGATCATAAACATGGACACGATCATAAGCACGAACATGGTCATGATCATGACCATGACCATCACGACCACGATGTGGATGAAAATGGTTTAAGCGTGAACTGGCATTTATGGTATTCACCAGCCATCAGTCAAATTGTGGCACAAAAAGTGGCGGATAAATTAACGGAACAACATCCGGATAAAAAAGAGCTCATTGCGAAAAACTTAGCCGATTTTAACCGCACTTTGACTGAGCAAAGCGAGAAAATCAAAGCACAATTAGCGCCACTTAAAGATAAAGGCTTCTTTGTGTTCCATGATGCTTATAGTTATTTCAATGATGCTTATGGTTTAAATCAAACCGGTTATTTCACCATTAATCCATTAGTGGCACCAGGTGCAAAAACCATTGCTCACATCAAAGAAGAGATTGAAGAACACCATGTAAATTGTCTTTTTGCTGAACCTCAATTCACACCAAAAGTGATTGATTCGCTTGCGCAAAGTACAAAAGTTAATGTAGGTCGTTTAGATCCTATTGGCGATAATGTACAGCTTGGTCCAAATTCTTATGCGAATTTCCTTCAAGCCACCGCTGATAGCTATGCTCAATGTTTAAGTAAATAATCTTATTTACTTTTATCTTAAAAACAGCCGTTAAGGCTGTTTTTTTATTGCCCCATCTAAATCGCCCGAATGATTTTCAATTTTTAAGAAATTTTCGCTTGTTTGAGCGAAGCGAGTTCGAAAATTTCTGTAAAGAAAATTGAAAGAGAATGAGGATTAGCGATTTAATTGGGGGGTGTTTTCTTTTGCCTACTTTGCTTTGCACAAGCAAAGAAAAGTAGGTCGCCTTAGGCGAAATCCTAATTAAAACTATGCTATAATCCGCCCAATTTTTCCCTATCGAGAAAACGCATGAAACAATTATTTGCCACAACTGCCCGTGGTTTTGAAGAACTCTTAAAAGTCGAACTGACAGAGCTTGGTGCAACGGAATGTAAAATTGCACAAGGCGGTGTACATTTTCAAGCTGATGATGAAATACTTTATCGCAGCTTATTATGGTCACGTTTAGCTTCACGTATTTTGTTACCTATTGTAAATGGTAAGGTATATAGTGATTTAGACTTGTATTCAATTGTGACAGGGCAGGATTGGTTAAGTTGTTTCGATGAGAAAGCTACATTTTTTGTTGATTTTAACGGGACAAACCAAGAGATTCGCCATACCCAATTTGGTGCGATGCGTGTGAAAGATGCCATTGTGGATTATTTTGAACGCCAAGGGAAAGCACGTCCAAATGTGGATAAAGACTATCCAGATGTGCGAATTCATGTTTATTTGAATAAAGAAGAGCTCGTCGTTTCACTCGATTTAAGTGGCGAAGCATTACATTTACGAGGTTATCGCGAAGATACAGGCCAAGCGCCTTTACGTGAAACCTTAGCCGCTGCGATAGTGCTGCGTTCAGGTTGGAAAAAAGGGACGCCTTTAGTGGATCCAATGTGCGGTTCAGGTACCTTGTTAATCGAAGCGGCACAGATGGAAGCACAAATTGCACCGCAATTACATCGTTTACATTGGGGCTTTGATTGCTGGAAAGGGCATAATCAAGATGCTTGGGATAAGGTAAAAGCAGAAGCGGTACAGCAAGCTGAAACTTATTTTAATCAAAATCCAAAACCGTATTTTTATGGTTTCGATCTCGATCACCGCGTACTGAAAAAAGCGCAAAAGAATGCACAAAATGCAGGTGTGGCACATTTAATTCAGTGGAAACAAGGTGATGTCGCCGCATTAAAAAATCCAAGTCCAGATGAAGTGGGAACGGTGATTTGTAACCCGCCTTACGGTGAACGTTTAGGCACAACCCCTGCGTTGATTGCGTTGTATTCCGTATTCGGACAACGCCTTAAAAATGAATTTGGTGGTTGGAATGCGTCAATTTTCAGTAGTGAATCTACCTTGCTTGATTGCTTGCGTATGCGTTCTCATCGTCAATTTAAAGCGAAAAATGGTCCATTAGATTGTGTTCAGAAGAATTATCAAATTTCAGAACGCAAAGAAAGTGCGGTTGAAAATCCGCTTGAATTTGACCGCACTTCAACGGTAGCGGTGGATTTTGCGAATCGCTTACAGAAGAATATCAAGAAAATTGAAAAATGGGCGAAACAGCAAGGCCTTGATGCGTATCGTTTATATGATGCGGATTTACCGGAATACAATGTGGCCGTGGATCGCTATGGCGATCATATTGTGGTGCAAGAGTATGCCGCACCGAAAAATATTGATGAAAATAAAGCGCGTCAACGTTTATTGGATGCAGTGACTGCAACCTTACAAGTCACTAGTATTGAAACCAATAAACTGATTTTGAAAGTACGTCAAAAACAAAAAGGCACGAATCAATATGAAAAATTGGCCAATAAAGGCGAATATTTCTATGTAAATGAATACGGTGCACAGCTTTGGGTGAATTTAACGGATTACTTGGATACAGGATTATTCTTAGATCATCGATTAACCCGCAAAATGGTTGGTGAAATGGCAAAAGGTAAAGATTTCCTCAATCTTTTCGCTTATACCGGTTCCGCAACAGTGCATGCTGCATTAGGTTGGGCAAAATCGACAACAACCGTGGATATGTCAAACACCTATTTAAACTGGGCAGAGCAAAACCTGATTTTAAATGATATTGAAGGCAAGCAGCACAAGCTCATTCAGGCAGATTGTTTGCAGTGGTTAGAGAAATGTGATCGCCAGTTTGATTTGATTTTCGTGGATCCGCCAACATTCTCGAATTCTAAACGTATGGAAGACAGTTGGGATGTTCAACGTGACCACATCAAATTAATGCGTAATCTCAAACGTATTTTACGCCCTAACGGCACCATCGTGTTCTCGAACAATAAACGAGGTTTTAAAATGGATTTTGAGGCGTTAGATGAATTGGGATTAAGTGCGGTCGAAATTTCAGCGAAAACCTTACCACTTGATTTTGAGCGTAATAAACAAATCCACAATTGCTGGATTGTAACAATGAAAGCCTAACAAAAAGCCCGATAATGATTTATCGGGCTTTTTTATTATTCGACTTCTTTTTGTTTTTCGGCTTCAGAATCATCATGAAGAAGGGTTTCAACCGCTGCTTCGTCATTGGTGTCATCTTCTTTTTCTAAAATCTCAGCCGTTTCTTCGTTTAGTGCTTCAGCATCAGAATGTGGTTTAATGAAAGGTTTAGGCATCCAATATTTTCGGATGATGTCCGTAGAAAAACCATGCAAAACTTCTTCATTCAATCGTTCTTGATCTAAGTAACGAACTTCTGCAATCACTTCATCCGCTTCAATTTTATTGATACCTAATTGCATTAATGTTGCATGGCTGAGCGTAAGTGCAGACTCAAAGGTTTCACGTACAATAAAGTCTACGTCTCGTTTAATCAGGCTTACTGTTGTTTTACGGTCATAAGTTCGCGCCAAAATAGGGAGTTTCGGATAAGCATCTTTCAAGTTCTGAACAATGCTTTCAATACGATCTGTATCGTTAATCCCGATGACGACACATTTCGCTTTTTCGATACCGGCAGCACGTAACACATCAAGACGAATACCATCACCGTAATAAACTTTAAAACCAAATTTGGCTGCCGCACGGATGTTTTCGATGTTACGGTCAATCACCGATACGTTAATGCCACGAACAAGAAGCGATTGACAGACGATTTGACTGAAACGACCAAAACCAATCACGAGTACGCTATCTTCTAAATCCACAATTGGATCAAGATCGCTAGTATCTACTTTTTCCTCTTGATTTGTTGATTTACGTTGGTTGATTTTACGCATCAATAAACCAATCAATGGGGAGAATAGCATCGAAATAATGACAGCTGCAGTAAAAGTTGCATTTTGATCTTTTGTCATTACACCAGCCGTAGTCGCGGCAGAGAAAAGTACGAATGCAAATTCACCACCGTGCGCCATAATGGTCATTCGTCCAGCGGATTCTTTTCGATCAAGTTTCGTAATACGTGCAACAGTGTAAACGGCTAAGGCTTTGCCGATGATATAAAGGCACACGATACCTAATAACCAAAGTGCATTGTCGAACACCAAGGTTAAATCAAGTGACATCCCTACGCCCATAAAGAAAAGACCGAGCAATAGACCACGGAACGGTTCAATATCCGCTTCGAGTTGGTGACGGAATGCCGATTCTGAAAGCATCACACCGGCGACGAATGCGCCCATCGCCATTGAAAGTCCGCTCGCTTCCATGGCTAATGCAGCTCCTAATACCACAAGCAAGGCGGCAGCTGTCATCATTTCACGAATGTGAGCTTTTGAAATTAAGCGGAAAATAGGGTTCATTAACCATTTACCCGCAACCACTAAACCCACAACAGCACCGAGTGCAATAGCAATGGATGTCCAGTTGGTTTGATGTTCAATATGTTTGGTTTCAGGCGTTAAAAAGGCAATAGAAGCCAATAATGGCACAATGGATAAATCTTCAAAAATTAAGGTTGAAATCACCCGTTGGCCTTTTGGTGTATTCGTAATGCCGCGTTCTTCTAATACCTGCATTACGATAGCAGTAGAGGAGAGCGTAAAGCCCATACCTGCAATAAACGCGACTTCTTTAGGAAGATTTAATATATAGATACCGGCAAAGGTAAGCAGTGCACCACATAGCCCTACTTGTAGAAAACCTCGCCCAAAGATTGCTTTTCTCATTGCCCATAAGCGTTCGGGATGCATTTCCAAACCGATAATGAATAAGAACATCACCACGCCCAGTTCCGCCATATGGAGAACTGATTCCGCATCTTCTATCATGCCAAATACCGAAGGACCAATTAAACAGCCTGCCACTAAATAACCTAATACGCTACCTAAGCCAATACGCTTAAAAAGCGGCACGATGGTTACGCTGGTGGCGAGTAGAACAACAGTTTTAATCAATTCAGGGCTGACGACATTCGACATAGGGCAAAGGAACCTTAGTAAAAACAGGGAGGATGAGAAGTAAGTTCTTTTGTATTCTAGCTTTTTTTGGGTAAATAAAAAACACAGAAAAGCAAGAAATTGGTATAATTTACAAAAACTTTACATGCCAAAAATGGTCATTTTTCTGACCGCACTTTAGAGGTATTATGTCATTACAATTCAATATGGTAGCGTTGTTGTTGGTTTTCTTAATCATTTTAGGTTTAATGAGTCAAAACAGCGCAATCACCATCTCAGCGGCTGTGTTATTAATCATGCAGCAAACCTTATTATCCAAATACATTCCCATACTTGAACAATACGGGATAAAAATTGGGATCATCATTTTAACGATTGGTGTGCTTGCACCGTTAGTGTCGGGGAAAATCCAATTGCCTGATCTCAGCTCATTTTTAAACTGGA
The DNA here is from genome assembly GCF_014931415.1 of Haemophilus parainfluenzae. Lineage (NCBI taxonomy): Bacteria > Pseudomonadati > Pseudomonadota > Gammaproteobacteria > Pasteurellales > Pasteurellaceae > Parahaemophilus > Parahaemophilus parainfluenzae. The sequence continues at coordinate 1,231,136 of NZ_CP063121.1, forward strand.
AAATGGGCATCTCTATTTTAATCGGGGCATTAGTGGCGTGGCTTGCAGGCAAAGGCGTGCCATTAATGGGAGAACAACCCGTTTTAGTGACTGGATTATTAATTGGTACGATTATTGGTGTGTCTTTCTTAGGTGGGATTCCGGTAGGTCCACTTATCGCCGCCGGTATTTTAGCGATATTAGTAGGAAAATTTTAGATGAAAAACAAATGGTTATTTATCGCTGGGTTGAGCGGTTTTTTGTGTGTGGCGATTGGTGCTTTTGCAGCACATGGATTAAGCAAGGTTTTAGAACCTAAAGAGCTAGCCTGGATTGAAACAGGTGTGAAATATCAAATGTTCCACACCATTGCGATTTTAGCGATTGGTATTTTGCAATTATGCCGTGAAGCATTGGTTAGAAATAAAATGGCTAATTTTGCTGCAGGCGCTTGGGCGTACGGTATTCTTCTTTTTAGTGGCAGCCTTTATGCACTTGCGCTTGGTGCAGGCAAGTTCCTTGTGTGGGTGACGCCGATTGGTGGAACGTTATTTTTAATTGGTTGGCTTTGCTTGGCTTACGGTGGTTTTAAAAGTAAATCAGTATGAAGAACAAATCAGTCAAACGTGAATTAAACCCGATACAACAATCTCTCTTTTCGAAACTCAAGGATATCATGCTGGTGGATCAACGTCGTTTATCCGCCCGCATTCATGGGATTGGAAAAATTAAAAGCCAAGAGGCTCAACAAGCTGTTGCCGCTGAAATCCAGCTGCAGATTGAACAGGCCCAATTACGTGTAGAAAATCGTAAAAGAGCGGTTAAAAATCCCATTGTTTTTCCAGAGAGTTTGCCCGTTAGCCAACGCAAAGCAGAAATTCAAAAACTGCTTTCTGAACATCAGGTCATTGTAGTGGCAGGGGAAACCGGTTCAGGTAAAACCACGCAGTTGCCGAAAATGTGTTTGGAATTAGGTTTCGGCAATTTGGGCATGATTGGCCATACTCAGCCGCGCCGTATTGCTGCTCGTTCGGTTGCAGCGCGTATTGCTGAAGAGTTGAATACGGAGCTTGGCGGTTTAGTTGGTTATAAGGTTCGTTTTAACGATCAAATCGGTGATGATACGCAAATCAAGTTGATGACCGACGGGATCCTGCTAGCAGAAATTCAAAACGATCGTTTCCTCAATCAATATTCTTGTTTGATTATTGATGAAGCCCACGAACGTAGCCTAAATAACGATTTTATTCTCGGTTATCTGAAACAGCTTTTACCACGTCGTCGTGATTTAAAACTCATCATCACTTCTGCGACCATTGATGTGGAACGTTTTTCCAAACATTTCAACAATGCCCCGATTATCGAAGTCTCGGGCAGAACCTATCCTGTGGAAGTGCGTTATCGCCCCGTAGTGGAAGAAGACGACCAAGATCAGCTACAAGGCATTCTCAATGCGGTGGATGAACTGCAGGCGGAAGGTCGTGGCGATATTTTGATCTTTATGAATGGTGAGCGTGAAATTCGCGATACTGCCGAAGCCTTACAAAAACAAAATCTAAAACATACGGAAATTCTACCGCTCTTTGCTCGCTTGTCTGCGCAAGAACAGAATAAAATTTTCCATCCAAGCGGTTTAAATCGCATCGTGTTGGCGACCAACGTCGCGGAAACCTCATTGACCGTGCCGGGCATTAAATATGTAATTGACCCCGGTACCGCGCGGATTTCCCGTTATAGCTATCGCACCAAAGTACAACGTTTACCGATTGAACCTATTTCACAGGCATCGGCTAATCAGCGTAAAGGTCGTTGTGGTCGTGTGAGCGAGGGGATTTGTATTCGTTTGTATTCGGAAGAGGATTTTAATTCTCGTCCGGAGTTTACCGATCCTGAAATTCTTCGCACCAATTTAGCCTCTGTTATTTTACAAATGACGGCATTGGGCTTAGATGATATTGAAGCTTTCCCGTTTGTTGATGCGCCAGATAAACGCCATATTCAAGATGGTATAAAACTGTTGGAAGAATTGGGTGCGTTTGAAATGGTTCGCACCAAAGCGGGCGAGAAACGTCAATTAACGGCAGTAGGTCGTCAATTAGCTCAACTCCCTGTGGACCCTCGTTTGGCGAAGATGTTGCTGACTGCTGTCTCACAAGGTGCATTGCATGAAGTGATGATTATTGTCGCCGCTTTATCCATTCAAGATCCTCGCGAGCGCCCACAAGAAAAACAACAAGCTTCCGATGAAAAACATCGTCGTTTTGCCGATAAAAAATCGGATTTCTTGGCTTTTCTCAATCTTTGGCGTTACCTACAAGAACAACAAAAAGAATTAAGTAAAAACCAATTCCGTCGTCAATGCCAAAAGGATTTCTTAAATTATTTACGTATTCGCGAATGGCAGGATATTTATCATCAAATTCGTCTAACAGTGCGTGAAATGGGCTTGCCGATTAATTCGGAAAAAGCAGAATATCAGCAAATTCATACCGCACTTTTAAGCGGCTTGCTTTCTCATATCGGTTTAAAAGAAGCGGAGAAACAACAATATCTTGGTGCACGTAATGCCCATTTTGCGATTTTCCCTAATTCTGTACTTTTCAAAAAACAGCCTAAATGGGTGATGGCGGCAGAGTTAGTGGAAACCTCCAAACTTTGGGGGCGAATGGTGGCGGAAATCGAGCCAGAATGGATTGAGCCACTTGCAGAGCACCTAATTAAAAAATCCTATTCAGAACCGCGTTGGTCGAAATCCCGTGGGGCGGTAATTGCCGATGAAAAAGTCACGCTTTACGGTGTGCCGATTGTGGCGGCGCGACCAGTGAATTACGGTGCTATTGATCCGACGGTAAGCCGTGAGATCTTTATTCAATCTGCTTTAGTTGAAGGGGATTGGAATACCAAACATAAATTCTTCAAAGAAAATCAACGACTCGTTCGAGAAGTAGAGGAATTAGAACACAAAAGCCGCCGCCGTGATATTTTGGTGGATGACCGCACGCTTTTTGAATTTTACGATCAGCGTATTGGTACGGAAGTGGTTTCCCAAAAACATTTTGATACCTGGTGGAAAAAGGCGCAGCAAAAAGATCCGGAATTGCTTCATTTTGAACGTTCATTCTTGATTAATGATGATGCGGAACAAGTGAGCAAATTGGATTTCCCGAATTTCTGGCATCAAGGCAATTTAAAACTCAAATTAACTTATCAATTTGAACCAGGTACTGATGCGGACGGCGTGACGGTTCATATTCCGTTGCCATTGCTCAACCAAGTGGAAATGACGGGCTTTGATTGGCAAATTCCGGGCTTGCGTGAAGAGCTGGTGATTGCGTTGATTAAATCGTTGCCGAAATCTTATCGTCGTAACTTCGTGCCAGCACCTAATTATGCCCAAGCTTTTTTAAGTCGCACAGTACCGTTGGAAAAACCGTTATTAGATACGCTGATTTATGAATTGCGTCGTATGACGGGCGTCACCGTAGAAGCTGAACATTGGAATTGGGAACAAATTCCAAGCCATTTGAAAATGACGTTCCGTGTGGTGGATGAAAACGGCAAGAAAATTGCCGAATCCATGAATTTGGATGAGCTGAAATTCAACTTAAAAGATCGCGTGCAAGAAAGTATTTCTGCCGTGGCCGATGATGGTATTGAACAAAGTGGGCTACATATTTGGAGCTTTGCAGAGTTGCCACAATGTTATGAGCAAAAACAACGTGGTTTTAGCGTCAAAGCGTTCCCGGCTATTGTAGATGAAAAAGATGCCGTAGGTATCAAACTGTTTGAAACAGAGTTCGAGCAAGCAGTAGCAATGCAACAAGGGCTGCGCCGCTTGTTGCTGCTCAATGTACCGTCACCAATTAAATATCTGCATGAAAAATTGCCGAATAAAGCCAAATTGGGGCTGTATTTTACCCCGTTCGGTCGAGTGTTGGATTTGATCGATGACTGTATCGCTTGTGCCGTGGATAAACTGATTGCCGATTTTGGCGGTTTTGTGTGGGATGAGGCAGGCTTTGAAAAATTGCGTGATTTCGTGCGGGAAAACCTTAACGAAGTGACCGTAGATATTGCACAAAAAGTGGAGCAAATTCTCTCCCTTAACCATGCCTTAAACCAACGTTTAAAAGGTAAAATGGATTTCACGATGGCCTTTGCATTTTCTGATATTAAGGCGCAGTTAAGCGGGTTGATTTATCCAGGCTTTGTGCAAAAGAGCGGTTATGATCGCCTACCGGATTTACAACGTTATTTACAAGCCATTGATAAACGTATCGATAAACTGGCTCAAGATGTGAATCGTGACCGTGCGGCTATGCTACGCGTGGAACAAGTGCAACAGGCTTACCAACAATTGCTCGCTAAACTGCCGAAATCTAAACCAATTTCCGATGAAGTCGCGGAAATTCGCTATATGATTGAGGAATTGCGTGTGAGTTTATTTGCGCAGCAGTTAGGCACGAAGTATCAGGTATCGGATAAGCGGATTTTGAATTTGATTAATGAAATGTAACTAAAACCATCTGAAGAATAATATGCAGATAAATTCTAAAGATATTAAATTTGCATTAAATAACTGGGCAAAATATATCATGGATACAAGGAATGTTAGTTATTCCTTGGATAGTCGCATTCCTATTTTTATTCAGTATTTGAATTATCGTTCAAAGATTGTTTTTCCTAAGCCAAGAAAAGTTACTTTTTCAAAATTATTTGAACAACAAGCTAACCAACATAGTAATAAAATTGCCATTGATAAATTAAAGATAGCTTTTGAAGAGGGAAAAGATGTCAATGCTTATTTAAGTAAGGACTCGTTAAATGCATCAAAGTTTGATGGCTTACTAGATTATTATGGAGTTAAGCATTTTCATCTAGGAGACTCCATAGAAAATGGTTTTGTGAAAAGAACCAAAGATCTTGCTTTAGTATTTGTTAATAATAATGAGGCATTCTTTTTGGCAATAAAACCTCATGGGGGAGATGCTTGGCATAATTCAGATATATTGGAAATATTAAATAGTGAAAAACCAAATTTTCTTAATCATGTAAAACTCCAAGGTGTATCCAATGAGGGAGATAAAATTGATAAACTTGATGATATAAAGCTTTTGCGTAAGTTTAATATTAATACTTTTATTCCTATACATGATGATTTCTTTTTTCCCCCAGGTGGTGGACGAACTGCTGCTGGTTGTAATGTTGAACATGTTATAGCAATGGATTCTATTGTGGAGTATTTAGAAGAATATTTTAGAGTATTGAATAGAATTATTTCGCTTGAAAAAATTCGTACGGAGTCCGTTTTGGGGCGTTTAAAAGAATTTAAAATTGATAGAATTTATTTATCAGAATCTAAGCTAGATATGAAAGATATACATGTTGATAAGTTTAGACTAAAAAATTATAGCGAGTAAGAATAAAGTAATTTATAAGGAGTTAAGTATTAGTGTTATTTAGGGCTTATTAACGAGAAACAGTTCCTAGATAGAGTCGCATTATCTATTTTAAAAAGACTGCACTTTTTTCAAACATTTCCAATCTCAAAAACTCAACCAAAACCAACCGCACTTTCTTCTCAAAATCTTTTTGTGATCTACCTCAAATTTTCGTATTGAACTGATTTACAACTGCCAATTCAATCGCTATCTTGCTGATATTATTATTTTAATAAAGAGGTAAATTATGGATCTGATTATAGGTTTGATTGCCATTGTTTTGGTGGCATATTATATCGTGAAAGGCTACTCAGCGACCGGCGTGTTGATGTTCGGTGGCTTGGTCTTGTTATTCATTTCAGTACTGATGGGACATTCGATTTTACCGGAAGGCGTAAAAAGCACCGGTTCCACCTATTTTGATATTTTAGAATATGTGAAATATCTACTCGGTAATCGTGGCGGCGGTTTAGGCTTGATGATCATGGTGTTATGTGGTTTCTCCGTGTACATGACTCATCTTGGCGCGAACGATGTGGTGGTGAAATTGGTTTCAAAACCACTGAAAAATATCCGTTCACCTTATATTTTAATGGTATTTGCTTATTTCCTTGCATGTTTGATGTCTTTTGCTGTGTCATCTGCAACAGGTTTAGGCGTGTTATTAATGGCGACATTATTCCCTGTCATGGTAAATGTGGGGATTTCACGTGGAGCGGCAGCGGCAATTTGCGCATCACCAATTTCGATTATTCTTTCCCCAACTTCGGGCGACGTGGTGCTTTCTGCTGAAATTTCAAAAATCCCTTTAGGTGAGTTTGCTTTTGGCACCGCATTGCCGGTTTCGATTTTTGCGATTCTAGGGATTGCTGTTGCTCACTTCTTCTGGCAGCGTTATTTAGATAAAAAAGAAGGTGTACAAGTAGAACGTTTGAATGCAGATGAAATTAAAACCACTGCACCAAACTACTATGCGATTTTGCCATTATTACCAATTATCGGCGTGTTGATTTTTGACGGTAAATGGGGCTTACCAAATTTACACATTGTTACTGTGATGGTGCTTTGCTTTATCATTACTGCAGTAGTGGATTTCTTACGTAGCTTTAACGCGAAACAAACCTTCGATAATCTCGTGGTGGCATATCGCGGTATGGCAGATGCCTTTGCGGGCGTGGTAATGCTTTTAGTGGCTGCAGGTGTATTTGCACAAAGTTTAAGTACAATCGGCTTTATCACTAATTTAATCGACTCTGCACAATCGTTTGGCGGTTCAGCCTTCTTTATGATGTTAGTGCTCGCGGTGATTACCATTTTAGCCACCATGGCGACAGGTTCTGGTAACGCGGCGTTCTATGCTTTTGCAGAATTAATTCCAAAATTAGCTACCCAAATGGGCGTCAATCCAGCGTTCTTAACCATTCCAATGTTACAAGCCTCTAACTTAGGTCGTGGTTTATCACCTGTTTCTGGTGTGGTTGTGGCGGTATCCGGTATGGGAAAAATCTCACCATTTGAAATCGTAAAACGTATGTCTGTCCCAATGTTGGTCGGTTTTATTTGTGTGATTATCGGCACAGAAATCTTTGTTTCCGTTGCCGCCTAATTTGATAGGTAAAAAAGAAGGGCTGATAGTGAATATCAGCCCTTTTGTTTTGATCTAAGTGCGGTCAATTTTCTCGCTGTTTTTGATTTTATGCATTTGATGATTTTCAAACGCTTTCACCAAATCTGCGACTTTTTCACCTTCCGGTAAAACCAAATCTTGTGCGATATCATTAAGCGGTACAATCACAAATTCGCGGTTTTTCATATCATAATGAGGCACGGTTAAGCGTTCATTTTGAATGATTTGATCGCCATAAAGCAGAATATCCAAATCCAGTGTACGCTCACCCCAACGACGTAAACGCACGCGACCTTGTTCATTTTCGATGCGTTGCAATTCATCGAGCAAAGCTAAAGGTGGGCGAGTGGTTTCGATCATCGCTACTGCATTTACATAATCCGGTTGATCCTGCGGGCCTAATGGTTTGCTTTGGTAAAATCCGCTCACCGATTTTAATTCGGTATTAGGCAGCGCAGAAATTGCCGCTAATGCCGAATTTAATTGTTCTGTAGGCGTATTTAAATTGCTGCCAAGGGCGATATACACTTGAACCATTAGTTAGCCGCCTTAGGTTTACGTCTGCGGTAATATTTTTTCTTTGGCGCTGGATGCAATTTTTGTTGCTCTTGAACCAACTGGCGACGTTGTTCTTGATTGCTGAGTTGGTACTCATGCCACCATTTTGCGAGCTCAACGGTTTCACCGCCTTCCACTTCAGCACGCATCGCCAATAAATCAAAGGCTGCACGGAATTTTTGATGTTCCATCGTGCGAGCAGGGTGAGAACCCGTGCGTTTAAGCAATTGTAGTTGCAACATCCAAATATCACGAATAACGGATGTATGACGACGAGGTGCGGCTAATGATCGGCATAATTGATCAAGCACTTCATTGCCTGCAAGGGCATAAGCATCGTGATTGTTTAATCCACCTTCATTTTTCAGCACATCCACTTTTTCACGCAATGGATACCAGAAGAATGCCGCAAATAAGAAGGCCGGATTAATGCGCAATTTATCGGCAATACGTTCATCAGTTGAATTTAACGAAGTTAAAATCATACGCTCCGCAAGGCTGTCTTCTTTTTCGGTGAAATAAGGCGTTAAGCTTGGAAAAAGCTGTTCAAATAAGCCATATTGACGAAGTAATTTATAGGTTTTTACGCCATTGCCAGACTGCAATAATTTTAAGCTTTCATCGAATAAACGCGCCGGTGGAATATTTTTCAGTAATGGCGCAAGCTCACGAATCGGCTGTTCACTTGGTTTTTCCAAGAACATATCCAATTTCGCCATAAAGCGCACAGAACGTAGCATACGCACAGGATCTTCTTGATAACGAGTCACTGGATCGCCAATCAGACGTAATTTCCCGTTTTTCAGATCATCAATCCCGTTGAAGTAATCACGCAAGGTATTATCTTGCGGATTGTAGTAAAGGGCATTTACAGTGAAATCACGGCGTTCGGCATCTTGTTCAATGGTGCCGTACACGTTATCACGTAGTAACATTCCTTTATCGCTTTGTTTCGCTTGATTTTCACTGCGCGCATCCGAATGGCTAGCACGGAATGTGGCCACTTCGATCACATCGCGTCCAAACATAATATGTGCAAGACGGAAACGACGACCAACTAAACGGCATTGACGTTGGAATACCGCTTGAATTTGCTCGGGACGTGCATTTGTTGCCACATCAAAATCTTTTGGATGTTTACCTAATAATAAATCACGCAAACAGCCCCCTACGATATAAGCCTCATAACCTTGGCGTTGCAATTTTTCTACCACGGTAATGGCATTACGGCTAAACATGCGTGGGTTAATGCCGAAATGAGAGGCTTTCACGCTATGCTTGTCGTAACGAGAGGCTTGAGTGTTGGTTTTTTTATGGTGAGGAGAGGACGGGGCGATCTTGGGTTGTGAACGCTCTGTTTTTGAAACGTTAGATTTTTTGCTTTTTGGCACCGTTTGGGGAACGGGCGAATTTATATTGGTTTCAGTTTCTTTTTTAGTTTTTTTACCAAATAAATTTTTTATATAAGTAAGAATAATTTACTCCATTCTCTATGTTCAATGCGCATTTGATAAAAACACGAAAAGTGCGGTTGTTTTTGACCGCACTTTTTGTTGGGTTACTTAAATAAATTAACCTGCAACTTGTTTTTCACGAATTTCAGCAAGAGTTTTGCAATCGATACAAAGATCAGCAGTAGGGCGAGCTTCTAAACGACGAATGCCAATTTCTTCGCCACAAGAATCGCAATAGCCGAAATCATCGGTATCTAATTTTTTCAATGTGTATTCAATCTTTTTCATTAATTTACGTTCGCGATCGCGGTTACGTAATTCAAGACTGAATTCTTCTTCTTGTGTCGCACGGTCAGCCGGATCAGGGAAGTTTGATGCTTCATCTTGCATATGAGCAACCGTTCTTGATGCTTCTTCCACAATTTGCTCGTGCCACGCAGTCAAAATTTTTCTGAAATGAAGAATCTGATCTTCATTCATGTATTCTTCATCTTTCTTTGGTTGATAAGGCTTAACACCGGCTAAATCCAGCAAACTTAGAGATGCCTTAGACATTGATAACTCCTAATGTAGTAAAGATTTAAACGACTTCCTGTCTTGTTGTTTTGATTGATTCTTATCAGCTAAAAAATAGCTGACATAAGAACCCTGTTTTTTAAGGGCGATATAAATAGCAGAACTTCACCTATTTAGCAAATAAATTTAGCCTAGAAATTTCAAATTTGCGATCGTGATCGCAAAAAACGGTATGCTCATTTGCTTATCTGTGAGGTTAAGGCTAGTTTGCCTTACTTTCTCGCTATAAATCACACTTAAAATGAAAATCACGCTATTTCAACTGTGCATGATGCTCATTGTCTCAGCCTTATCCTTGCTTATCGTGCCCGATTTTTTACTGTTCACTTGGCAACAGGCGGGACTGAGCATTTTAATGTTGGTTATGACCGCACTTTGTTTCCATTGGTTCAATTATTTTAAAGCCAGAAATTTTTGCATAAGTGGTATCTTGTTTTTGATTACTTTGGCTTATGCGCATTCACCAGCTTTATCGTTATTGGGACAAGCAGAGAAAATTTCAAGTTTACCGAATAAAATTACCTTAGATCTCCACATCTCAGAAATTCTTCATCAGCAAGATTATCAAACGTTGGTTGCGACAACCTCTTTATTTGATGGAAAAGAACAACAGATTTTTATTAATTGGAAAGCGCTGGAAAAGCCACAAGTAGGTGAAATTTGGCAGGCAGAAGTAAAACTTCGACCTATATCTGCAAGATTAAATCATGGAGGATTTGATCGACAGCAATGGTATTTTTCCAAAAGGATTATTGCCGTTGGATATGTGAAAAGTGCGGTCAAAATTGAAGACGATTTTTCTTATCGCACACATTTTCTACAGAATAGCCTCAAACAGACAGAAGGGCTTTCTTTACAAGGTTTGCTTATTGCATTGGCATTTGGTGAGCGGGCTTGGTTGGATAATAAAACGTGGTTGATTTACCAACAAACGAATACAGCACATTTAATTGCGATTTCAGGGCTTCATATTGGTTTAGCCATGGGGATAGGCTTTTTCTTTGCTCGATTATTGCAGCTCGTACTGCCTACACGCTTTATTTCACCCTGGTTTCCACTTTGCTTTGGTGTGTTGATTGCCTTAGGTTATGCCTATTTAGCCGGATTTAGTTTACCGACTTTCCGTGCAATGATGGCGTTGCTTTTTATTGCAATCCTTCAATGTTCTCGACGATATTACACGCCTTCGAAAATGCTTTGTTTAGTGGTGGCATTTTTGTTGTTTTGCGATTCGATTATGCCACTTTCGGTGAGCCTTTGGCTTTCAGTTGGTGCTGTTACTTGTTTGATTGTGTGGTACCGATATGTTCCCTTATCGATCTTTGAATGGCGACATCAAAAATTATCCCGCAAAGTGCGGTGGATTTTGGGCTTGTTTCATTTGCAGTTCGGGCTTCTAATTTTATTCACACCTATTCAGCTTTTCTTTTTTAATGGCTTTGCGTTAAATGGATTTTTGGCGAATTTAATCGCCGTGCCCTTGTATAGTTTCTTACTGGTACCCTTGATTCTTTTTGCGGTGTTAACGAATGGCGCATTTTCTTCTTGGCCTCTTTCAAATGCGATTGCTCAAGGTATTACGCAATGCCTCAGTTTTTTCCAGGGCTCGTATATGCCAATTTCGATGAATTTATCCCTCGTTTTGACTGCACTTTTAAGCTTTGTTTTTGGCAGCATGTTATGTGGATTGTATTTTGCATCTCAAACTCAAACAAAAAATACACCGTTAAAATCAAGTCGATTTTTTACATTAAATTACACAAAAATCTTATCGCCAAAAGCTTATAAGCAAGCTCTTTTAGGCGTTATTCTTATTTTTAGTGTTTGTATGAGTACGCTAGGGTATCGATATTTTACGAAACCCAAATGGCAGTTAGATACGTTAGATGTTGGTCAAGGTTTAGCAACCTTAATTGTAAAAGAAGGGAAAGGCGTGTTGTATGATACGGGCCCAGCTTGGCAGAGTGGAACAGGGGGCTCTTCCATGGCGGAATTGGAAATATTGCCTTATCTTCAACGGGAAGGGATTGAACTTGAAACCTTGATTTTAAGCCATGATGATAATGACCATTCAGGCGGTGCTAAAACGATTTTAACCGCATACCCAGAGATTGAGCTGATTACACCTTCTCGCAAAAGCTATGGCGAAATGCACCGCACTTTTTGTCTTCAGGGGAAACAATGGCAATGGCGAGGACTTGATTTTAAAGTTCTTTCACCTGCACAAATTACAGACAGGGCGGAAAATCCGCAATCTTGCGTAATTTTACTAACGGATGGGCAGTATCAGATCCTTTTAACCGGTGATGTTGATGTGGCAACAGAAAGATCTTTTGCTGAAAACCTCGGCAAGATTAACGTGTTACAGGTGGGGCATCATGGTAGTAAAACTTCAACAGGCGAGTTTTTACTGGGACAGACAAAACCGGATATAGCCTTAATTTCAAGTGGACGATGGAATGCGTGGAATTTTCCTCATCCAACCGTGATTGAACGGTTAAATCGTTATCAAAGTGCGGTCGAAAATAGCGCTATTTCAGGTCATATAAGGTTAAATTTTACTGAAAAGGGCATTGAAATTGAAAAAGCGAGAGGAGATTTTTCACCTTGGTTTGCCCGTGTAATTGGATTATCCCCGAAATAACAGGTACAATGCAGCCAATTTTTTTAAGATAATTGATGTAAGAATAAGCTATGCAAGATAAAGATTTCTCAACCACACAAACTTTTAAGCGTTTATGGCCGATGATTTCACCGTTTAAATCAGGCTTATTAGTCGCCGCTTTTGCTTTAATTTTTAATGCGTTGGCAGATTCAGGTTTGATTTATATGCTTAAGCCTTTGCTTGATGATGGTTTTGGAAAAGCCGATCATTCTTTCTTGAAAATGATGGCATTTGTTGTCGTTGGTATGATTATATTGCGTGGGGTGACCAACTTTGTCTCTACTTATTGCTTGGCGTGGGTATCCGGTAAAGTAGTGATGATTATGCGCCGCCGTTTGTTTAAACATTTAATGTTTATGCCAGTGAGCTTCTTTGATCGTAATTCAACAGGCAAATTGCTTTCTCGTATTACCTACGATTCAGAAATGATAGCGAACTCTTCATCTAGTTCATTAGTGACGATTGTTCGCGAAGGAGCCTATTTAATTTCGTTGCTTGTTGTGATGTTCTATACCAGTTGGGAATTAACACTTGTACTTTTCGTGATTGGCCCAATTATTGCAGTACTGATTCGCATGGTATCTAAGATTTTCCGTAAGCTTAGTAAAAACATGCAAGATTCCATGGGGGAATTGACCTCTGCAACGGAACAAATGCTAAAAGGGCATAAAGTGGTGCTGTCTTTTGGTGGACAATTAGTTGAAGAAGAGCGTTTCGATAAAGTCAGTAACGATATGCGTCGCAAAGGTATGAAGATGGTGACTGCTGATGCGATTTCAGATCCAGTTGTGCAAGTGATTGCTTCTTTGGCGTTAGCTGCTGTGCTTTATTTGGCAACCACACCATTAATTGCGGATGATAATTTAACTGCAGGTTCTTTCACTGTAGTATTTTCTTCCATGTTAGCGATGATGCGTCCGTTAAAATCCTTGACGAATGTTAACTCACAGTTCCAACGTGGTATGGCGGCTTGTCAGACATTATTTGCCATCTTAGATTTAGAAACAGAGAAAGATAATGGTACGTATAAAGCTGAACCCGCAAAAGGTGATTTAGAATTTAAAAATGTGAGTTTTGCTTATGAGGGTAAAGAAGAGAAAGCCTTAAATAATATCTCTTTTTATGTGCCTGCAGGCAAAACTGTGGCATTAGTGGGACGTTCAGGTTCGGGGAAATCAACGATTGCTAATTTAGTGACGCGTTTCTACGATATTGACGAAGGCGAGATTTTATTAGATGGCGTGAGAATTCAAGATTATCGTTTATCTAATTTACGTGAGAATTGTTCTGTTGTTTCTCAACAAGTGCATTTATTTAACGATACGATCGCCAATAATATTGCCTATGCGGCAGAAGACAAATATACACGTGAGCAAATTATCGAAGCAGCAAAAGCGGCTTATGCACTGGAATTTATCGAGAAACTGCCACAAGGTTTTGATACCGTTATTGGTGAAAATGGTGCAACCCTTTCAGGTGGTCAGCGTCAGCGTTTAGCCATTGCTCGTGCGTTATTACGTAATTCACCTGTCTTAATTTTAGATGAGGCGACGTCTGCACTCGATACAGAATCTGAACGTGCGATCCAATCTGCATTAGAGGAACTGAAGAAAGATCGTACGGTATTGGTTATCGCCCATCGTTTATCAACCATTGAAAATGCCGATGAAATCTTAGTCATTGAACATGGTGAAATTAAAGAGCGCGGCACGCATCAAGATTTATTAGCACTTGATGGTGCATATAAACAATTACACAGTATGCAGTTTAGCGGATAAAATAATAAGGGCGAACCAATGTGTTCGCCCAAAATCAATATAGGATAAATGAAATGCCTTTTTGGTACTCAAATTCAAAGCTTGCTTGGTTGCTTCTTCCTTTTTCACTGCTATTTTGGTTGATTAGCCAAATTCGCCGAGCATTATTTTCCCTAAATATCTTATCTTCTTATAAATCCCCGAAACCCGTCATTATTGTTGGCAATCTTTCTGTTGGTGGAAATGGTAAAACCCCTGTCGTTGTCTGGCTAGTTGAAGAGTTACAAAAACAAGGATTGCGTGTAGGCGTGATTTCTCGTGGCTATGGTAGCCAATCTAAAACCTATCCTTTACTTGTTACACCTGAAACAGATCCCGTTCAAGGGGGCGATGAACCTGTTTTAATCGCCAAAAGAACAGGTGTGCCTGTGGTGATTTCACCGAATCGTCAGCAAGCTATCGAATTACTTTTGAAAACACAGGATTGCGATCTGATTATTTCGGATGATGGATTACAACATTATAAGTTGCAACGTGATATTGAAATTGTGGTGATGGACGCAGAACGTGCTTTAGGAAACGGCTTTGTTTTACCAGCAGGCCCTTTGCGTGAATTGCCAAGTCGTTTAAAAAATGTGGACTTTGTGATTACTAATGGCGGAAAAAATGCTTATTCTGATGCCATTATGCAATTGGTTCCTCATTATGCAATTAATTTAGTGACGGCAGAAAAACGCTTACTAGGTGAATTTACTCAAGGTTCAGCCATCGCGGGAATTGGCAACCCACAACGCTTTTTTACAATGTTGGAAAATTTAAATATTCGTTTAGCCAATACGAAAGCTTTTCAAGATCATCAACATTTTGAGCCACAATTATTAGAAAAACTCGCTGAAAACCAACCGCTCTTTATGACCGAAAAGGACGCAGTAAAATGCCAAGCTTTTGCTAAAGAGAATTGGTGGTATGTTCCAGTTGATGCAGAGATTGTTGAAGCTGAAAACCAAGGTCAAAAACTTCCACAATTGTGGCAAAAAATTCGTCATTTGGTTTAACTTATTCGAGTGAAATATGCGTGAGAAACTTAATCCTCGATTATTAGACGTGATTGCTTGCCCACGGTGTTTGGCAAGATTGAAATACGATCAAGAAAATCAACGACTCATTTGCCCTTTTGAGCAAGTGGCGTATCCTATTGAAAACGGCGTGCCTGTATTGTTGGCAGAAAAAGCCGAAACATTGAAAGAATAAGGAATGATTATGTCATTTACAGTTATTATCCCTGCTCGTTTTGCATCGAGCCGCTTACCAGGTAAACCTTTAGCAGATATTGCTGGTAAACCTATGATTCAACATGTTTTTGAAAAAGCTCAACAATCAGGTGCGAGCCGAGTGATTATCGCAACAGATAACGAACAAGTTGAAAAGGCAGCAAAAGCTTTTGGGGCAGAAGTGTGTATGACATCAGAAGCACATAATTCTGGTACAGAGCGTTTAGCGGAAGTGGTAAGTAAGCTCGGTATTGCGGATGATGAGATCATTGTAAATATTCAAGGGGATGAGCCATTAATTCCTCCCGTTATTGTGAGTCAAGTGGCAGAAAATTTAGCGAAGTTTAACGTGAATATGGCGACGCTTGCGGTTAAAATTCACGAAGCGGAAGAGTTATTTAACCCAAATGCCGTGAAAGTCGTTACGGATAAAGATGGTTACGTTTTATATTTTTCCCGTTCAGTGATTCCTTACGATCGTGATCAGTTTATGCAATTAGCGGATACCTCAAAGGCACAACTGGCTGATGCGTATTTGCGCCATATTGGTATTTATGCTTACCGTGCGGGCTTTATTAAACAATATGTACAATGGGCACCAACGCAGTTAGAAAACCTAGAGAAATTAGAGCAGCTTCGTGTATTGTGGTACGGTGAGCGTATCCATGTGGAATTGGCGAAAGAAGTCCCGGCTGTTGGTGTGGATACAGCAGAAGATTTAGAAAAAGTGCGGTCAATTTTGGCGTAGTTTTTACTGATGTTTGATTCTAAAAAGTTTCTCTCTGACGTTTCTCATGAACCTGGTGTTTATCGTATGTATGACGATAAAGATCAGGTTATTTATGTGGGCAAAGCGAAAGATCTTAAAAAGCGCCTTTCCAGCTATTTTCGAAAAAACTTAAGCAGCAAAAAAACAGAAGCCTTGGTGTCGTCAATTCATCATATCGACACAACCATTACCTCTTCTGAAACAGAAGCATTATTGCTTGAGCATAACTTTATTAAACTTTATCAACCTCGTTATAACGTATTGTTGCGAGATGATAAATCCTATCCTTTTATTTTATTGACGAAAGAACGTCATCCTCGTATTACTTCTTATCGCGGAACGAAAAAAATTACAGGTGAGTATTTCGGGCCTTATCCTCATGCGGGGGCGGTGCGTGAAACCTTGTCGTTAATGCAAAAATTATTCCCTGTTCGTCAATGTGAAAATTCGGTTTATAACAATCGTTCCCGCCCTTGTTTACAATATCAAATCGGGCGTTGCTCAGCACCTTGTGTGCCAGGTTATGTGACTGATGAGGAATATAACCAACAAGTTGAATTAGCACGATTATTTTTGCAAGGGAAAGATCAGCAAGTATTAGATTACCTCATTGGCAAAATGGAACAGGCGAGCCGAGACTTGGATTTTGAAGGGGCAGCGCGTTATCGTGATCAAATTCAAGCCGTTCGAGCGGTTATCGAAAAACAATTTGTTTCCAATGAACGTTTGGACGATATGGATATTATGTCTATTGCGTATCAGCATGGTTTAGCTTGTGTTCAGGTGATGTTTATTCGTCAAGGTAAAGTATTGGGCAATCGCAGTTATTTTCCAAAAGTGCCTGCTAATACAGATTTATCCGAATTAACAGCAACGTTTGTTGGGCAGTTTTATTTGCAAGGTCATCAGGGTAGAAGTATTCCTAATAGTATTATTGTGGATCATAAACTAGATGAAAAAGCTGAGCTTGAAGCCCTGTTAACTGAACAAGCCGGTCGAAAAGTAGTGATACAAGAATCTGCTAAAGGCGATAAAGGTAAATATCTACAACTAGCGCAAATTAATGCCAAAGCAGCTTTGGCAACTCAGCTCAAACAATCTTCTCGAATGCACGAACGTTATCAAGCGCTTTGCGAATTGCTCGATATGCCTGAAATTAAACGTATGGAATGTTTTGATATTAGCCATACGATGGGAAATCAAACCGTGGCATCTTGCGTGGTATTTAACCAAGAAGGTCCGCTGAAATCAGACTACCGCCGTTTTAATATTGACGGTATTACGGGGGGGGATGACTATGCTGCGATGGAGCAAGCCTTAAAGAAACGTTACGACCGCGATCTTGATGAAGATAAAATTCCCGATATTATTTTTATTGATGGTGGTAAAGGGCAGCTTAATCGTGCCTTAGAGGTTTTTCATCATCTCAACGTAAAATGGGATAAAAATCGACCGCACTTAATTGGTGTGGCAAAAGGTGTGGATCGTCGAGCAGGACAAGAGGTGCTGATTATCAGCAAACAAGATCGTGAAATCCATTTGCCGGATGATAGTCTTGCACTGCATTTAATCCAACATATTCGAGATGAAAGCCATAATCATGCAATTAGCGGCCATCGTCAAAAACGCCAAAAAGCCTTTACCCAAAGTGGTTTAGAAACCATTGAAGGGGTAGGCGCTAAACGACGCCAAGCCTTGTTGAAATATTTAGGTGGATTACAAGGTGTCAAAAATGCCACATTGGATGAAATCGCCTCTGTACCCGGTATTTCTAAAGCGTTAGCGGAAAAGATTTTCGAGACCTTAAAAAGTTAGGAAAAATCTTGATTTTCTACGCGAACTGTCTATTATTTCAACCTTTCGGATTTTATATAGGAACATATTATGTTTGAATGGCTTGTTGATCCTGAAGCATGGATTTCATTGCTTACTTTGACCGCACTTGAAATCGTCTTGGGTATCGATAACATTATTTTTATTAGTATTTTAGTGGGACGTTTACCGGCGAATCAACGCCAATCTGGTCGTATTATCGGTCTTGGGTTAGCGATGATTACTCGTATTTTACTTCTTGTTTCCCTTTCTTGGATGATGAAATTAACGGAGCCGCTATTTACTTTAGTCGGTCAGGAAATTTCAGGTCGTGATTTGATTTTATTCCTTGGGGGCTTATTCCTGATTGTAAAAAGTATAGGTGAAATCAAAGAAGCGATGCATCCTGAAGCACATCATGAAGAAGAAACGAATAAGAAGAAAGTCAGTTACTTGGGCGTGTTAATCCAAATTGCTGTTTTAGATATTGTGTTTTCTTTAGACTCTGTGATTACGGCAGTAGGCATGGCAAACCACCTTCCAGTGATGATTTTGGCTATTATGCTTGCGGTTGGTGTCATGATGTTTGCGGCGAAACCAATTGGTGATTTTGTAGATACTCATCCAACATTGAAGATTTTGGCTTTAGCCTTCTTAATTTTAGTGGGCGTAAGTTTAATTGCTGAAAGTTTGGATATTCATATTCCAAAAGGCTACATTTACTTTGCAATGGGCTTCTCAGCAGTAGT
Organism: Haemophilus parainfluenzae; assembly: GCF_014931415.1. Lineage (NCBI taxonomy): Bacteria > Pseudomonadati > Pseudomonadota > Gammaproteobacteria > Pasteurellales > Pasteurellaceae > Parahaemophilus > Parahaemophilus parainfluenzae. Next base: position 1,249,794 of record NZ_CP063121.1, read on the forward strand.
TGAAATGCTCAACATTAAGATGCGAAAATCACTAGGACATTAATTATATAAAAAGGCGGAACAATGAGTTCCGCCTTTTTTAATCATTATAGAACACGCCTTTTCCATATAAATACAGGGTGACTTGTTCTCCAATTTGGTAATGATTAATGAGATCTTCATTAAGATTAAATTCATAACCGCCTACATCAATACAAAGATTAATAGCGCGTCCTCTCGATTCAATCTGTTTAATCTCACCTTTAAAAGATGCTGTCGGATCTTGGATTTTTTTTGCAAGAGAGAATTGCTCAGGGCGGAATAACACTTTCCCTTGCGTATGACCATTTCCTTTATTTTCTACAGCAACCTCACCTAATTGACAGGTCGCGATGGCATCATTTTTTAACGTTGCAGGGAAAATAATACTTTCTCCGATAAATGTTGCGATGGATAAATGCTGCGGTGACCAATACAACGTTTTAGGTGTCGCAATTTGGAGGATTCTTCCTTCTTGAATCACCGCAATTTTATCTGCATAACAGAGCGCTTCATCACGATCATGGGTCACAAATATAGCGGATGAGCCACTTTCTCTTAATACTTGTAACATATCGTAACGAATTTGATTTCTAAGATGCTCATCTAACGCACTAAATGGCTCATCAAACAGGATGAGTTCAGGGCTTGGTGCAAGTGCTCGAGCAAGTGCAACTCGCTGTTGTTGCCCGCCAGAAAGCTGATGAGGAAAACGATCAGCTAAGCTGCTAATGCCGGTTAGTTTCATTACCTCCAGTATGCGTTGTTTTTCCGCTTCTGTTTTTCCTTTGCCATCGCCTAAGCCATAAGCAATGTTGCGGTAAACATTTAAATGCGGAAATAACACGCCTTCTTGTACCACATAGCCTAATTTGCGTTGTTGGGTTGGCACATTGATATTGTCGTTAAAAATAGGTTGATTTTTTAACCAAATCTCACCACTTGTTGGTTGTTCAAAACCAGCAATGCTACGCAATAAGGTGGTTTTCCCACAACCAGATGCACCAAGAAGAAACAAAATTTCACCTTTCTCTAATTGTAGCGAGATATTGTGTAAAACCTGTTGTCCATTAAAGGATTTATTCAAATTTTTAATATCGAGTAATGTTGTCATTTTATCTTTTCGTTATTTAAAACCGTATCGTTTCAGTAAAAATACAGGAATCCCGGAAAATAGCACTAACATAATGGCATAAGGCGTGGCTGCCGCATATTGTGCATCGGATGTATATTCCCACACTGCGGTTGAAAGCGTTTTAATATCATTCGGTGTGAGTAATAGGGTTGCGGTGAGCTCTTTCATTAAGTTTAAAAAAACTAAAGCAAATGCGGCAGCAATTCCAGGTAACATAGCTGGAATAACTAAGGTACGGAAAATATAAAAGTTGCTACGGCCTAAGCTTTGCCCCACCTTTTCGATGTTATCAGACATCTGTTCAAGCGATCCTCGTAAGGTCGTTTGTGCCATTGGAAGATAAAGCATAAAGTAGGCGACCACAACCATCGCAAAGGTTTGATAAAGTGAATACGCATAGTTGATGGTAAAGAAAACCAACGATAATGCGATCACGAGCCCTGGTACTGCATGAAGTAGATAAGGGATTCGATCAAGCCAAATTGTCAATTTACTTCGATAGCGTACTGCCGCCCATACTAATGGTAAGGCACAAATAACCGTAAGTGTAGCCCCAAGCGTAGAGATGGTCAGTGAGTTTGTGAAAGCGGTAAAAAATTCCCCAAAATCGACCGCACTTTCAATGGAATTTCCTATTTTTAGCCAATAAATCAGCATGGTAATCGGCACCCCAATACTGAGCACAAAAATGGTTGTAAAGAAGCTCACGACTAAAATTTGTTTTCCAACAGAGAGCGTTTTCAATGGATAGGGGCGTATTACGCCTTTGCCGCTTTGATAGAGTGTTTGTGTGCCTCTAAAACGAATTTCACCCATCACTACAAGGATACAAATCACCATTAACACACCAGAAAGCAAAGCGGCGGTGTTGTTATTAAAGGCCATTTCATATTCTTGGAAAATGGCGGTGGTGAAAGTTTGGTAATTTAAAATGGATACCGCACCGAACTCCACTAGCATATGAAGGGCAATTAATAATACGCTACTGCCGATAGCGGGTTTGAGTTGCGGGAAAATCGCATGCCAAAATGTATAAGTTTGGCTTTTCGCCAGTGAAAGGCTCACTTCTTCTAAAGAGCGGTCGAGTCTTTTTAAGGTTGCTGCCACAGGAAGATAAGCGAGTGGGAAAGAACTCAGCGTCATAATGCCGATGGTTCCCCATAAGCCTTCCACTCTAAAGGTGAGGCTGATCCAGGTAAAACAGCTGACAAAGGCAGGAATACAAAGCGGAAGCGTCATGGCAACTTGGAAAAAGCCTTTTCCCCAAAAGCGAAAACGTTCTAATAAAAACGCACATAGTGTGCCGAGAATAATGGCAAAAAGCGTGACAAATACCATTAAAAGTAGGGTATTACTGAGCAATTCCCACATTCTTGGGCGCCAAAGTAATTCAATGCTGCGAGCCAATCCGACATCTGCAGCTCGCTCAATAACATATAAAAAAGGGAGTAATAATGGCAAACTAATCAGCACGATTAAGGCAACAAGCCAGCGAGGTGGGCGATTAGACACAAAAAATCCTTTGAAAATATCAGTGTAGAGTAAATAACAGAAGGGCGTGTATTACACGCCCTATATTGCATAGCAAATTAAACTTATTTCAAACCAGCTTCTTCAATAAGTTTGTTTGCGTTGTCTTTGTCTTCAGATGTTGTTGCAGAAACAACCGGCGCTTCTAATTTCGCATAAGGTTCCATGTTAAATGGAGAAACCACGTCGGTACGAAGTGGGTATTCTGCACGTACTGAAACAAATGCTTCTTGTCCTTCTTTACTTGCTAAGAAATCAACGAATTTTTTCGCTTCTTCTTTATTTTTAGAGCCTTTTAATACAGCCGCACCAGAATAGGTCACTAATGCACCAGGATCTTGATGACGAATAAAGTAAAGGCGTGTTTTGAGGTTATCAGCACCTTTTTCTTTCGCGAGTGCATACCAGTAGTAGTTGTTGATTAACGCTGCAGGAACTTCGCCATTTTCAACCGCTTGAAGTGCAACACTGTTTTTCGCATAAAGTTTGCCGTTTTCTTTTAGGCCTTTTAACCATTTAAGTGCGGCATCTTTACCTTTTAATTTGGTAATCGCAACAACTTGCTCTAAGAATGCACCTGAAGTCGGAACGTAACCAATTTTGTCTTTCCATTTTGGAGTTGCATAATCTAACACGGATTTTTCCATGTCTTTTTCAGATAGTTTGGTGTGATCATAAACCACAACACGAGAACGGCCGCTTAATGCGATCCAGTCTTTTTTCGGTGCAACAGGCACACCTTTGTGTGCAGTTTGTTTAATGGTGTCTGCAGAAAGCGGTTCTAATAAGCCCGCATCAGAGAGTGCCGCGAAAGGTGCAGTTTGTTCAGAATAGAATACATCTGCAGGGGTTTTATCTCCCTCTTCTTTCAATTGGCCCGCAAGTTGATCGCTTTTCGCGCTATTTAAGGTCACTTTAATGCCCGTTGCTTTTGTAAACGCATCGGCAACGGCTTTTGCACCTTCTTTATGTTGTCCGTTGTAAACGGTAATATCTGCAGAAGCGAAGCCTGCAAATGCCATTAAGCCGGTAAGGGCTGCAATTTGGAAATGCTTAATTTTCATGAAAACTCCTTTATGTGATTGGACAAATTGTCCATTTTTCTAAAAATAAGAATCGTCCCATTCTAATAACTCAGAATGGATAATGCAAATAATTCTCAGATATTTTTCTCTTATATCAAAATTTCATATTCCATTCTATTTTCTTACTTCGCTCCACGTTGTTTTTTCTCCATAATGTCAGGTGGGAATTTCTAATAAAGGACGGATATGAATATTCAGCAAATCATTAAACAACATCACCTCGAGCTCTTATTTCAGCAAGGATCATTTGGGATTGAAAAGGAAAGTCAACGGGTGCATGCGGATGGTTCAATAGTGACATCATTGCACCCCAAAGCCTTTGGTAATCGTCGTTTCCACCCTTACATTCAAACAGATTTTGCAGAAAGTCAGTTGGAGTTGGTGACTCCCCCGATGAAAAAATTAGAGGATACATTACGTTGGCTTTCAGCTATTCATGAAGTGACTTTGCGTACATTACCGGAGGATGAATTTATTTTTCCTTTTAGTATGCCTGCAGGGTTACCGCCAGAAGAGCAAATTAAGGTTGCACAATTAGATAATCAGGAAGATGTGGCTTATCGTGAGCATTTAGTTCAGTCTTACGGTAAATATAAGCAAATGGTCAGTGGTATTCATTACAATTTTCAAATTGACCCTAAGTTTATTGATGCCTTATTTCATGCACAAAATGAAACACAAAGTGCGGTTGATTTTCAAAATAATTTTTACCTGAAAATAGCGAAGAACTTCTTACGCTATCAATGGATTTTACTTTACTTGTTTTCTGCAACACCGACGGTAGAGGAAAAATATTTCAGAGACAATTCACCCCTTAAACCGCATCAATATGTGCGGAGTTTACGTTCAGGGAAATATGGTTATGTGAATGATCCGAAGATCTACGTCTCTTATGACAGTTTGCAAGAGTATGTTGAGACGTTAGAACACTGGGTGAAATCGGGCGATTTGATTGCAGAAAAAGAATTTTACTCGAGTGTACGCTTGCGTGGGGCTAAAAAAGCACGAGATTTACTTGAAAAAGGAATTCAATATTTAGAATTTCGTTTGTTTGATCTCAATCCGTTTGCACCTTATGGAATGGAACTTGCTGATGCGAAATTCATTCATTATTTTATTTTGTTCATGGCATGGCTTGATGATACCGCTGATCAAGAAGGCATAAAATTAGGCAAAGCACGTCTTGCTGAAGTGGCATGGGAAGATCCAAGAGAGCAAAGTGTTTATGCGGTAGAAGGGGAATTAGTTCTCCTTGAAATGCTCAAGATGCTTGAACAACTTAATGTGAATGATGAGATTAAAACGATTGTTAAAGACAAATTAGGGCAATTTGCGGATCCAAGTCAAACGCTTTGTGCAAAAGTGGTCGCGGCAATTGAGCAGATCGGTAGTTATCAACAATTAGGGGCTGATATTGCGCAATCCAATAAAGCAAAAGCCTTTGAACGTTTTTATGCATTAAGTGCGTTTGATAATATGGAGCTGTCCACACAGGCGTTATTATTTGATGCAATTCAAAAAGGATTAAAGATTGAGATTTTAGATGAACGCGATCAATTTCTCAGTCTTCAATTTGGCGACCATTTGGAATATGTGAAAAATGGTAATATGACTTCTCACGATAGTTATATTTCCCCGCTCATCATGGAAAATAAAGTAGTGACGAAGAAAGTCTTAGCGAAAGCAGGCTTTAATGTACCGCAAAGCATCGAGTTTACCGATGTGAAAAGTGCGGTCGAAAATTTCCCACTTTTTGAAAATCGAGCTGTCGTGATTAAGCCAAAATCAACGAATTTTGGTTTGGGGATCAGTATTTTCCAACAAGGTGTAACGGATAGAGATGATTTTGCAAAAGCAGTAGAAATTGCTTTCCGTGAAGATAAAGAGATCATGGTTGAAGATTATCTACTTGGCACCGAATACCGTTTCTTTGTGCTGGGTGATAAAACGTTAGCTGTTTTATTACGTGTGCCAGCAAATGTCATTGGAGATGGTGTACATACCGTTGCTGAATTAGTGGCGGCTAAAAATGATCATCCTTTACGGGGCGATGGCAGTCGTACACCATTGAAAAAAATCGCATTAGGGGATATTGAGCAGTTGCAGCTTAAGGAACAAGGCTTAACTGTGGATTCTATTCCAGAGAAAGATCAACTTGTCCAATTACGTGCGAATTCCAATATTAGTACAGGCGGCGATTCTATTGATATGACGGATGAAATGCATGCCAGTTACAAAGAAATTGCGGTCGGGATTAGCAAAGCTATGGGGGCGGCAGTGTGTGGCGTGGATTTGATTATTCCTGACTTGAAAAAGTCAGCTGAACCAAGTTTACGTTCGTGGGGGGTAATTGAGGCAAACTTTAATCCTATGATGATGATGCATATTTTTCCATTTAGTGGACAATCTCGACGATTGACAATGAATGTGATTAAGATGCTTTTCCCAGAATTGCCTTAATTTTGTATCGGGCTTCATCAGTTGGTGAAGCCCGTTTTACATTCATCATAATTAGGCTAAAATGGAGACAGTATTCACAATTCTAAAATGAAATTTAATGACAACTTTTACCTTAGAACCTCAAGAAAATGATCGTCTGCAATCCCTTTGCGGTGCATTTGATGAAAATATCAAACTGATTGAAAAAGAATTTAACCTCAATATTTCCCGTAATAATTTCACTTTTACTGTGAAATCAAATGATGAAAATCCCAAATCTCACCATGAACAATTAATTGAGCGTTCGGTTAAATTAATCCAAACATTATATGTGGAAACTGCCCCAATTAAAGGGAAAGTGAAAGGACTTGATTTAGAAGATGTGCATATTGCCTTGCAAGAGAGCAGAATGTTATCTCAAGCGGGAAGTGAGTCACGTAGTGAAAATCAGGTTTATAGCACCACAATTAAAACTAAGCGTGGTTTGATTAAACCGCGTGGTGAAAATCAAATTCAATATTTACATAATATTCTTACGCACGATATTAGTTTTGGAATTGGACCTGCTGGAACAGGGAAAACCTTTTTAGCCGTAGCAGCAGCTGTAGAGGCATTAGAGCGCCAAGAAATTCGTCGCATTTTGCTGACTCGTCCTGCGGTGGAAGCGGGCGAAAAATTAGGTTTCTTGCCCGGTGATTTAGGCCAAAAAATTGAACCTTATTTACGACCGCTTTATGATGCGTTATTTGAAATGCTTGGCTTTGAACGCGTACAAAAATTGATGGAGCGTAATGTGATTGAAATCGCGCCATTAGCTTATATGCGTGGGCGAACACTTAATGATAGCTTTATCATTCTAGATGAAAGCCAAAATACGACGGTCGAACAAATGAAAATGTTTTTAACCCGTATTGGTTTTAATTCTAAAGCCGTGATTACAGGGGATGTAACCCAAATCGATTTACCGCGCAGCACCAAATCGGGTTTACGCCACGCCATGGAAGTGTTAAGTAAAGTGTCGGAATTAAGCTTTAACTACTTTGAGAGTAAAGATATTGTGCGACATCCTGTGGTGGCAAAAGTGGTGCAAGCTTACGAAGAATGGGAAGCCCAAGATGAAATTCGCCGTCAAGAAATCGCTGCGCAGCGTCGAGCTGAACGTGAGCAAAAAGTGCGGTCAGAAAATGAAACGAATTTAGGAGAATAACATGGGCAATATGATTATTGATCTGCAATTGGCGAGCGAAAATACTGAAGGCTTGCCATCAGAAGCGCAAATTCTGCAATGGGCAACAGCCGCAGTGCAACCAGAAAGTGATAATGTGGAAATGACCGTGCGCATTGTTGATGAAGCAGAAAGTCATGATTTAAATTTGACTTATCGTGGAAAAGATCGTCCAACCAATGTGTTGTCTTTCCCTTTTGAATGCCCTGATGAAGTGGAATTACCGCTGTTGGGCGATTTAGTGATTTGTCGTCAAGTGGTGGAGCGTGAAGCTATCGAGCAAGAAAAGCCTTTAATGGCACATTGGGCGCATATGATTGTGCATGGCAGCTTACATTTGTTGGGGTACGATCACATTGACGATGATGAAGCTGAAGAAATGGAAAGTTTAGAAACTGAAATTATGCAGGGTTTAGGCTTTGCCGATCCTTACCTTTCCGAAAAATAATGACGATTTGGAGCAATTATGTATAAAGCCGTATTCAGCGATTTTGATGGTACTTTATTAACTTCCGATCATCGAATTTCGCCTAAAACCTTAGACGCAATTCAACGCATTACCAAACAAGGTATTCCATTTACACCAATCTCTGCGCGTTCACCGCTTGGTATTTGGCCTTATGCGAAACTCATTGAAAACTACAACATCATTGTGGCATTTAGTGGTGCCTTGATTTTAGATAAAAACGCCACGCCTATTTATTCAGTACAACTGGATCCTGCTGATATTCAAGCCATTAATCAAGTATTAGCAGACCATCCTGCGCTAGGTGTGAATTATTATACTTATGATGATTGTGTTGCTCGCGATTTAGATAATAAATGGGTGATTTACGAACGTAGCGTAACGGGCATCCAGATCGATCCTTATGATGAAAGTGCGGTTTATTCTCCGCATAAAATCCAAATCATTGGTGAAACAGACGAAGTGATTAGTATTGAGAAAATCCTAAAAGAGAAATTCCCACATTTAAGCATTTGCCGTTCTCATGCGAATTTCCTTGAAGTGATGCATAAATCCGCGACAAAAGGTAATGCAGTACGTTTTCTCGAAGATTACTTTCATGTGAAGATGGAAGAATGTGTTGCTTTCGGCGATAACTTTAACGATTTAGATATGTTAGAAAGCGTGGGATTAGGCGTGGCAATGGGGAATGCGCCTGATGAAATTAAACAAGCCGCTAATCGCGTCACTGCTTCGCATAATGATGATGGAATTGCATTAATATTGAATGAGATTTTTCCTGAATAAATAAAAGGGCGCTTTCTAGTTAAAAGAAAGCGCCTTATTTTTATTTTCCTAAATTCAGCACTTTAACGAGTGCAGTAAAAAATTTGTCATTTTCTTGCGGTAAGCCAATACTGATGCGTAAGTGATTTGGCATGCCATAACCTGCAATTGGGCGTACAATCACGCCTTCACGCAATAATGCATCATAAATTGGTGCGGCAGGCTGTTTAAAATCAATGGTAATAAAGTTACCTTTAGACGGAATAAAGTCTAAACCATATTCTTGACAGAAGGCTTCATAACGTTTCATTTCTTGGCGATTATTCTCAGCCACTTTTTCGACAAAAGCATCATCATTCATCACTGCAATCGCACTAGTTAAAGCGAGACTATTACAATTAAATGGCTGACGAACACGGTTTAATAAATCTGCAATTTCAGGATTAGAGACCGCGTAGCCAATGCGTAAACCTGCCAAACCATAAGCTTTTGATAGAGAACGTGAAACGATAAGGTTAGGGTATTTTTCCAGTAATGCAAAAGAATTAACCCGTTCACTAGGATGAGTAAATTCAGTATAAGCTTCATCTAATACCACAATAACATTTTCAGGGACTTTGGCCAAGAAAGCATCCAATTCAGCTTCCGTTAAGAAATTCCCTGTTGGATTGTTTGGATTGGCAATAAAAATCAGTTTGGTTTTATCTGAAAGTGCGGTCAAAAATCCGTTTAAATCGTGTCCCCAATCTTTAGCAGGAATTTCTTTTGCGACAGCGTTAATGGCTTTGGTCACTAAAGGGTAAACAATAAAGGCGTATTGTGAATAAATCACTTCATCATGCTCACCCGCAAAGGTATGAGCAAAGAGCTCTAATAAATCGTTAGAACCATTGCCAAGGGTGATTTGGTTTGGTTGCACACCAAATTTTTTTGCAATAGCTGTTTTAAGTTCAAAACCATTTGCATCAGGGTAGCGAGTTAAATGATCAAGTTGGGCTTGAATGGCTTTTTTCGCACTTTCAGGAAAGCCGAAAGGGTTTTCATTTGAGGCCAGTTTAACGATATCCGTAATGCCTAATTCGCGTTCGAGTTCTTCGATGGGTTTTCCTGCTTGGTAAGGCGAAAGAGATTTTACGCCTTGATTGGCAACATTGATGTATTGCATATGCTTTCCTTATAAAGACGAGCGGGCCTTTCAGCCCGCACGTTGAGTTTAATGAATCAGATAATTAGCTATTTTCAGCTTCAAATTTTCTCATGAATTCAATGAGCGCTTGTACGCCTTCTAATGGCATCGCATTATAGATAGAAGCACGCATACCACCTAGCACTTTGTGACCTTTTAAGGCTTGAAGACCGGCAGCTGTCGATTCTGCAACAAATTTAGCATCAAGTTCAGGATTGCCTGTCACAAATGTGACATTCATGGTTGAACGGTTTTCTTTAGCCACTACGTTACGATAGAGTTTGCTGCTATCAATGTAATCATAAAGGGTTTGTGCTTTCACGGCATTACGTTTTGCAATTTCTTTTAAGCCGCCAATTGCTTGAATGTGTTTGAAAACCAATGAACAGAGATACCAAGCAAAGGTTGGTGGGGTATTGATCATGGAATCAGCATCACGCTGTGTTGCATAATTCCAAATTGATGGAGTGGCTTGGCGAGAATGACCAATTAAATCATCACGAATAATCACGAGTGTAATCCCTGCTGGACCAAGGTTTTTTTGCGCACCGGCATAAATGACACCAAATTTGCTAATATCAATTTCACGAGAAAGAATGTTAGATGACATATCCGCTACAAGTACGGCATTGCCCACATTTGGTACATCAAAAATTTCAACACCGCTGATGGTTTCATTTGGGCAATAGTGAACGTAATCGTATTGTTCAGCGATTTTGCTGAAATCAAGATTGGTGATGTGAGTGTGATCACCATTTTCCACAATGGTAATTTCATCAATTTCAGCAAAGTTACGCGCTTCTTTTGCTGCGGTTGCAGACCAATGTCCGCTATTTAAGTAAAGTGCTTTGCCTTTCTCACCAATTAGGTTCATTGGTAATGCCGCAAATTGACCACGAGCCCCACCTTGTAGGAATAACACATGATAGTTATCTGGAATGTGATATACCTCGCGTAGATCTTTTTCTGCTTGAGCAATCAATTCCATAAAATATTTGCCACGGTGACTGACTTCCATTACCGATACACCTTGACCAAGCCAGTTGGTTAGCTCAGCTTGTGCTTTTTGTAGAACCTCAGGAAAAATCATGGCTGGACCAGCGCTAAAATTAAAGACTTTTGACATTGTGTTTCCTTATTTTATTTTGAATGGATTCTTCATTTTTACCACTACCGACTAGGATAATCAACTAAATCAAACAGTTTTTTGATCTAATCCATCAATTTAAATTTAAGCTTTTGACGGGGACGAAAAAAAAGGCTACATTACTCCGAGTTTGTTTTTAACTTTGAGAGAGTAGATCATGGGAAATGTAAGTAAATCCTTCCAAGAAGTATTAGAATATGTGCGTTTATATCGTTTAAAAAATAAACTTAAGCGCGACATTGAAGACAACAACCGCAAAATTCGTGATAACCAAAAACGTGTCTTATTATTAGATAACTTAAATCAATATATTCGTGATGATATGAGCATTGAAGATGTTCGTGCGATTATCGAAAATATGCGTGATGACTATGAAGGCCGTGTGGATGAGTACAACATTCGCAATGCGGAACTTTCAACTTTACGCCGTGAAACGAGCAATAAGATGAAAGAACAGAAAAAAGCGCACTCGAAATTAGTCAAAGACTCATCAAATAAAATCACATTATAAACCCTCAAAATAAATGACCGTACTTTATCGAAGTGCGGTCATTTTTTATGGTATTTTTAGGATGAGCTATAAATGATTAAACATCATAGGTGCCCATTATCACAGCTTGATCCAAAATATGCCCTTGCATCGCAAAATGTAGATCATTAAAACGGAATCCCGGTTTGAGGTTTAGTTTGGTATCGAGTGCATACACAATAAGCTCGTAACGATGTAAACAGTTTGGTGGTGCCATACCACCATAGAATGAGGCTTCTTCAATATCAAATTGACCTAATTTACTCGCCCAAGTGTTTGCACCCTGTACATAATCTGTTGCGATTTGGCTTTCATTTTCTTGAATAACCATACGTTCAAGATCTGCAATGAGCCAATGAATCCACACAAAGCCACTTGCCGTAATTGCGTCTTTATCTTCTAAGACAACTGCAAAGGATTTAGTGCCTTGAGGGGCATCGTGAATTTCAAATGGAATAGAGTAGGTCGGCATACCATTTGGGCTAAATTGTGTGCCGCGTTTGCCATATTTGTCTTCAAAAGCACCATTTTGAATGGCTGAACTGGTTACAAACATTGTTTTCTCCTTAATTTCTCACGGAATACACTTTAAATTTGGTGGTTTGAGCAAGGACTTCAAACTTACCGAAATGTTGCGCTAATAAATCGGGATAGGGCAGAAATGCATTAGCAACAATACGAAGTTCACCACCGGCCGTCAAATGCCATTTTGCTTGTTGAATAAGTTCTTTCACTGCACGATAAGCAGTATCGACTCCATCGTGGAAAGGCGGGTTTGAAATGATCAGATCAAATTTCCCTTCAATATGGGAAAACACATCGCTTGCGATAACCCGGCCTTCAAGTTGATTTTCAGCAAGCGTTTGGCGAGCAGATTGAATTGCCATTGCATGAATATCGGTCATTGTGACATCCGCTTTAGGGTGATGTTTTTTGATCATGGAACCAATGACACCCGCACCACAACCAACGTCCAATACTTTGCCTTGAATAGGTGAGGTTAAAGTTGAAAGCAGAAGTGATGTGCCACTATCAAGTTCATTAGCACTAAATACACTCGGCAAGCTGTAAATACGGAGATCGCCTAATGCATCATTTTGGTAGCATTTCCAATAAGATTGAAGGTCAAAGTGCGGTTGTTTTTGTAAGGAAAAATGATATAAGCCACAACGACGCGCTGAGTCAATTTTGCCAATTTCACCATAAGGTTCAAGCAGTTTTTCAGCTGAACGGACACCGCAACGATTTTCACCGATAATCAACACTTCTTGACCCATTTTACTTTTGGCGAGTAGTTGCATCAGCTGAAAATTCACTTCTTGTTTATTTTTCGTCCAATAATAAATAATCAAATCGGCTTGCGGCTGAAATTCAACCTCAAAATTGACCGCACTTTGGGTTTTGGCATAATCAAAATACCAACTCCAAACCTGCACAGATTGGCAATGTTTTTGCAATATTTGAGGGAAATCATCATTAATGCCGCCGGCAAGAAGAATTGATTTACCGCTAAAAAGGGGAAGATGGCGTTGTAAAACTTCGCTTTCGAGAGAAATCACGCTTTAAATCCTGTGGTTTATTGGTTAAAATTACGTGTTATTCTAACAAAAGAAAACGATTTAAACGTATTTATTAAGGAATTATTTATGAAAAAAATCATCACCGCAGTCGCAATGGCAAGTTTATTGTCTGGCTGTCAATTAATCGAACAACTTCAAGGTAGCAAACAAAAAACTTCAACCTTACCAACAACAAGCTCAAAAGTTGAATTACCTGCTGCACAAGCGCAAAGCTTAGATGCGCAATTTGAGCGAATCAAAAAGGGTAACGAAGAAGTCACATTTAATGGTGAGAAATTCTATAAACAAACGAAAGCCTTTGATAAATCAGAAGATCCGCGTTTCTTAAGTGGTGCGGCAAGTGTAGATCGTAGTAATCGTAAATTTATCACTAGTGAAACCTACTACCTAAAAGATGTTTCTCACGTTCCAGCATTAACGACAAAATATCTTGATGCAAATAAAAAAGTATGTGAGTTAAAAACGATTGGTAACGCTTCAGATGTTTACTATGCTTGTGATGGTAAAGATTTCCAACGTTTTATCGCCGTGATTTATCAAGCAAAAAACATTCTTTCTTTCCGTAGCTTAAAAGCGTATCAAGAAAAACCAACAGATGCGCAAGAAAAAGCAATTGTTAAAGGTTTAAGAGATTATCCGCTAGATACTATCGCTCGTTAATCTATGGATAGACGCAATCTTCTTTTAAATGAAATGGGAATAACCCGTTGGCAGCTCTATCGCCCAGAAGTATTGCAAGGGGCGGTAGGTGTGAGTGTTTCAGAACAAGTGAAATTTATTGTGGTGGTCAATGATAATCTCTCAAGTTCACCGCTTTTTGCAGATATTCGACTTGCGCTAGAGCTCAAAAAAGAAGATTGCCTTTGCCTGAATTTCGATCAAATTCAACATATCACGTTACAACATTCTGTACGGTATTGGTTATTGGCTGAAAATGCTGATGAAATCGACCGCACTTTGCCTTATTGCCTAAATGCAGAGCGAGTTTATCGCTCTGTTGATTGGCAACAATTCCAGCAAGATAGCCAAGCTAAACGTGAGCTTTGGCAACAAATCCAACAAATTTAATCATTATGCCTTCTCTTTTTTCTATTGAAGAATGCGATATGAATCGCTTATATGAAATTGAACAAGCAGCACACCTTGTGCCTTGGTCATTAGGAACATTGAAAAATAATGTCGGCGAGCGTTATCTCAATTTGAAATTAGTGGAGAAGGAGCAAGTGCTTGGTTTTGCTATTTGCCAAACGGTATTAGATGAAGCCACATTATTTAATATTGCGATAGATCCGGTTCAACAAGGAAAGGGCTATGGTTCGTTTTTATTGCAAGGTTTAATGGATAAGCTTAAAGAGAAAGGTATTCAAACGCTTTGGCTTGAAGTGCGTGAATCGAATCCTGCTCGTTTCCTTTATGAAAAGCTGGGATTTAATGAGGTTGATATTCGTAAGAATTATTATCCGAAACCAGATGGTGGACGAGAAAATGCTGTCGTGATGGCATGTTATCTCTAGCATGAAAAAGTGCGGTCAATTTTGGCCGCACTTTGTTTATTTGAAAAGTAAGACATTACACTTCTTCTGCTGGGAAGACAAATGGATTTAATCCACTGCGTGCGAAGCCTTTTTCTTCCATTTCAATATCTAAGAAAATTGATGCTAAATCATCGGCTACCGCTTCAACATTCGGATCTTTTTCTTGGAACATGATTTTTAAGTAGCTTTGGCAATCGCCACAGGTTTCTGCACGAACAAGAGCAAGCTCTTCATTTAATGACCACATTTCAAGATTTTTGTGTTCATTGCAGTTTGTACATTGTGCGCGCACTAAATTCCACTCACTTTCACAGAGATTGCAGTGCAAATAGCGTAAACCTTGTGAAGTACCGATATGTACCACGCTCGCAACAGGGGCAGAACCACAAACAGGGCAGTAATGCAAATTGTCGATGCCTTCTTGGCGGCTGTTATGAGGAATTTGTTGCGCCAGTTGTAACCAATAAAGAGAAAGCGCAGCCCAAATAAAGACGGCTTTATCGGTGCTTACTAAGTTATATTCTTGGCTTAAAAGATGGGTCGCCATTTCCTCAAGCTCTTTCTCTGAAGCTTTTTCTAGATTTTCAATGGTAGCAACAACCTGTTCATTCGCTTTTGGTTTAATGCTATGTAAAATTTCTTTAAGGTATTCAATCCAGATGCCTGAACGTTTAAATGTTTTAGCATTTAACGGTTCGATCTCACTTAAGTTATCGAATGACTGTTTTTCTAATGGATTTTTTTCAAATACGCTTAATTGGCTTTCCACAACATCTGCAGCAAAGAGTAAATAATCAGCCAATGGATGATCTTTCGCTAATTCTCTTAAACGTTTTGCACGACGTTGATAAAGATTTTTAGGGTTCGCAAACAAAACAGGTGGAATATCGTATGAATTCTTTTTTTGTTTGATTTCGTCTGCAGATAAGATTTTGATACTCATAATAGTCTCTTAAGTATTGATAAGAAAAAGTGCGGTCATTTTAACCGCACTTTTTGATTTTAGCCATTGATACCTTTGAACAATGCTTTGGTTTTTACTTTTTTACCTTCAGCTTCATTTTCAAGGTCTTCTTCTAGCTTAGGAAGTACTTCATCACGATACCATTTCGGGTGGTGTTTTTTCGCCCAGCGAACGGTTACCCAACCCTCAACGATTCCGCGGATTGAACCTTTAATCCAGAATGCCATATACATGTGTACCAAAATACCGGTGAACAACATGAATGCACTTAAAGAGTGAAGGAAAATCGCAAAACGTAATACCGGAATAGAGAAGTAGTGCGAGAAATACTGACGCCACATAATGATACCGGTTACAAGTAAAGTGACCATCGCCAAGTTCAATGTCCAGAATAACATTTTTTGACCAAGGTTATACTTGCCGTTATCTGCAACAGCGTGCTCATTCCCTTTTAATACTTCAACAATACCTTTTAACCAACGAATATCGTTTTTCTCTGGAATGTTGTGATCCCAGTAAAGATAGCCGAGGAAAATAAAGGCAACGAACATAATGATACCGGTGAACGGGTGAATTGCTCGAGCCAGTTGCGGAGTACCTAAAATTTCAGTTAACCACGCAAAATCTGGGAAGAAGAATGCCACACCAGTGAACATTGTCATAAAGAAGCAGATTACGAGTAACCAGTGGCTAAAACGAGCAGGCGTTCTATGACGAATGATTCGAGTATCATTGCTAATCTCAATCTTACTCATCTTTGCCCCCTTTTTTATCTTCTTCTTCAAATTCATGGTGATGATCTTCTACGTCTTCTTCAACGTTTGGACCCACAGCTAAGTAGTGAGCGATTTCAGCAAGTGCTAGACCACCCATTGCTACAGCCGCTACTGGTTTCAAGACATCTTTCCAAAGGGTGACGGTGAGGTCAACTTTTGGATCTTTTGGAAGACCAGAATAAAGCTCAGGTTTATCTGCATGGTGTAATACATACATTACGTGTGTACCACCTACGCCTTCAGGGTCGTAGATACCCGCATTTTCGTAACCACGTGCTTTTAAGTCAGCAACACGTTGTTCTGCGTAGAGTTTCATCTCTTCTTTAGAACCGAAACGAATTGCACCGGTTGGACAGGTTTTCACGCAAGCCGGTTCTTGGCCCACAGAAACACGATCCACACAAAGGGTACATTTGTACACACGGTTGTCTTCTGGGTTCATACGTGGAATGTTGAACGGACAACCTGCGATACAGTAACCACAACCGATACATTTATCAGATTGGAAATCCACGATACCGTTCGCATATTGGATAATTGCGCCTGGTGCAGGACAAGCTTTTAAACAGCCTGGTTCTGAACAGTGCATACAACCATCTTTACGGATTAACCATTCTAAACGATCATTTTCTTCAACTTCGTTAAAGCGCATTACTGTCCATGCTTTTGCATTGAGATCTACTGGGTTATCGTAAATCCCCACACACTGAGCATTAACATCAGAACGTATGTCATTCCACTCTGAACAGCCCACCTGACAGGCTTTACAACCGATACAGGTGGATACGTCGATTAATTTTGCAACTTCAACTTTATGATCACGCGCTTGAGGTGCTGGTGTTAAACCAGACGTAGCGGAGACCTTGATAATGTCTTGCGATTGAACGCCTTGACCACTTCCTGCCATATTATGCCTCCGCTTTCTCAATGTTTACCAAGAATGTTTTATATTCTGGTGTTTGAGTGACTGCTTCACCCCAAGATGGTGTTAAGGTGTTGGTGGAGAAACCACGATTACCTTTACCATTTAAGGCTTTCATATTCCAGTGAATTGGAATACCCACGTGATGTACGGTACGTCCATCGACTTCTAAATCTTTCAAACGTTTTGTTACCACTGCAACGGCTTTAATGTAGCCACGGCGAGAAGTAATTTTCACCATATCACCTTTTTGGATGCCTTTTTCTGCTGCTAATTTCTCACCAATTTCCACGAATTGTTGTGGTTGAGCGATGATATTTAACGCAGATTGAGCTGTCCAACTGTGGAAGTGCTCGGTCAAACGATAAGTCGTTGCCACATAAGGGAAGTCTTTGTTTGAACCGATAAATTCACGGTCTTCTTTATAAATACGAACAGTCGGATCAGAGACGACACTTGGGTGTAGTGGGTTAGTGTCAATCGGACTCTCAATTGGTTCATAGTGCTCCGGCATAGGACCATTCGCAATTTTATCTACCGCGAATAGACGGCCAACACCTTCCGCAGACATAATAAATGGACCTGCGTCAGAACCTGGTGGTTGTGTGCCATAGTCAGCGACATCTAACCAGTTCCAGTTTTTACCGTTCCATTTGATTAATTGACGGTGTTTATCCCAAGGGTTACCATTAATATCAAGTGAAGCACGGCTATAAAGAATACGACGGTTTGCTGGCCATGCGAAGCCCCAACCTAATGTACAACCTAAACCTGATGGGTCAGAGTTGTCACGGTTTGCGGTTTGGTTACCTTTTTCAGTCCATTGACCCACATAGATCCAGTTACCTGCAGAGGTTGTACCATCATCACGTAAGTGAGCGAATCCGTTAAGTAACTGACCTTTTTTATACATGACGTTGCCATCAGCATCGAGAAGATCAGCAAGCGCGTAGCCGTTTAATTCTTTCGCTAACTCTACAGAACTTGGTGAATGTGGCTGAGCATAGTTCCAAGTCATCGCCTCGAAAGATTCGATACCACGACCACCTTCTTTTTGATAAAGATGATGCATTTCTTCACGAATCATAGAAAGAATTTCAACATCTGGTAACGCTTCACCTGGTTGGTCACAGCCTTTCCAGTGCCATTGAGCCCAACGACCAGAGTTAGCAATCGAACCATCTTCTTCTGCGAAACAGGTGGTTGGTAAACGGAATACTTCAGTTTGAATATCTGCTGGAGTTACATTGTTTGATTCACCAAAGTTTTTCCAGAACTCAGAAGATTCAGTTTGAAGCGGATCCATTACGATTAAGAACTTCAATTTACTCATACCCGCAACAGTTTTGTTTTTATTCGGTAATGAGTTTAATACGTTGAAACCTTGTAAAATCCAACCGTTCAATTTGCCATCATTCATTAACTTAACATGAGTGATAGGGTCGTATAAGCGGTCTGCTTTTGGTAAGAAATCGAAACCCCAACCATTTTCTTTGGTTGCTTTATCACCATAGAACGTTTTCATCATACTCACGAAGAATTTCGATGTATTACGATAGTAGTTCACCTGGTTTGGTACGATATCTTTTGGCGTAATCGCATTAATGTATTGTTCGTAGGACGTATCTTTATCATTCGGCAAACGCATATAACCCGGTAAAGACATCGGCAATAAGCCCATATCTGTTGTACCTTGTACGTTTGAGTGTCCACGTAATGCATTAATACCGCCACCTGGCATCCCCATATTACCTAAGAGTAATTGGATCATTGCCATTGAACGAATGTTTTGTGTACCGATTGTGTGCTCAGTAAAGCCTAACGCATATAAGTGCGTCATGGTTTTATTCGGTGCAGAGGTTTTACCAATTTCTTCACAGATTTGTAAGAAGAGTTTTTGTTTAACGCCGGTAATACGTTCAACCATTTCTGGGGTATAGCGAGAAACGTGATCTTTCAAGATATTAATCACACAGCGTGGATCTTGTAAGGTCATATCACGTTTAGCATTACCATTTTCATCAAATTGGTAATTCCATTTAGATTTATCGTAAGTGCGTTTTTCTTCATCAAAACCTACGAATAAACCATCTTCAAATTTGAAACCTTCATCAACTAAGAATGAAGCATTGGTATAGTGTTTAACGTATTCGTGTTGAATTTGATTAGTTTCCAATAAGTAACGGATCACACCCATTAAGAATGCGATATCAGAACCGGAACGAATTGGTGCATGAAGGTCAGCTACAGAAGCTGTACGGTTAAAGCGAGGGTCAACCACGATGATTTTCGCACCGTTTTTCTTCGCTTCGATCGCCCAACGGAAGCCAACAGGGTGAGCTTCAGCAGGGTTACCACCTTGAACAATAATAAGATTGGCGTTTTTGATGTCAACCCAGTTGTTTGTCATGGCACCGCGACCAAATGATGGAGCAAGACTTGCTACCGTTGGTCCGTGTCAAGTATTCGCTTGGTTACACATCGGCACTATGCCCAACATTCGCACCCATTTATGAGTAAGAAGTGCGGCCTCGTTGCTCATGGCGGAGGCGGTCATAATACCTGTGGTTGTCCAACGGTTAACTGTTTTGCCACTTGCGTCTTTTTCAACAAAGTTAGCATCACGGTCATCTTTTAATAAACGAGAAACGCGTTTGATCGCTTCTTCCCAAGAAAGACGAACCCATTTGTCAGAACCCGGTGCACGATATTCAGGGTATAAAGCACGGCTTTCACTATTCACATAGTCTAATGCGCCCGCACCTTTAGGACATAATGCCCCGCGGCTTACCGGATGATCAGGGTCACCTTCAAGGTGGAATAATTTAGAACGGGTATTGGTGCCTGTATGGCTACTTAAAGTATCGTAAGGTTTGCCTGTGCTATATAACAACATACCACAGCTCACGGCACAATATGTACAGGTGTTACGGGATTCAAACGCCCGTAATAATTTGTACTCACGTGGCGCTGCTAAAACAGATGATGGTGCAAAGCCCAACATTGCCGCAGACGTCCCCGCCATACCACCTGCACAGATCTTAAAGAACTTACGTCTAGAGACCTGCATAATCACTCCTTCATAACGGCGAACCGTTAAGATATTTCGATAGTATAAATTCGTATAGATAATTTATTTGATTTCGTTAAAATAACGTATCAACCATTAAATCGGCTATAAAAATGACCAATTTAAACAGGGATAATTTTAACTATTTTTTAACCTGAAATCTATAATCAAAACTTGTTATAATCGTTTTAAAACTTGAGCCAGATCACAAAACAAGCATTTTTTGTTAAAAAAAAGTAACATTTTAGCTACAACCATTTTATTGGGAAAAAATAATGCACTGGATAATCCAAAAAACAATCAATTTTTTTAAAAAAACACCTGAAAATCCGACCGCACTTTTCATTGAAAAACAAGATAGTCTGGCTGCGGAAGTCCCTGTTTCTCTTGTCTATAATGGTATTGCGCATACCGTCATGATGTGTTCTCCACAAGATTTAGAGGATTTTGCTTTAGGCTTTTCATTGGCAGAAGGTATTATTGAGAAAAAAGCGGATATTTATGGCATTGATGTGGTGGAAGTATGCAATGGAATCGAAGTGCAAATTGAATTATCTAGCCGCCAATTTGTGGCATTAAAAGATCATCGCCGAACATTAACAGGCAGAACAGGATGTGGCATTTGCGGCACAGAACAAATCTCACAAGTTTATAAAAAATTGCCAAAATTAGACCGCACTTTCCAATTTAATTTAAATTTATTAGATGGTTGTTTAGCACAATTACAAGCCAATCAAGCACTCGGAAAAGAAACGGGCGCGACACATGCAGCCGCCTTTTTTGATTTATCGGGTAATTTACTGGCGATTCGAGAAGATGTTGGGCGACATGTTGCACTAGATAAATTAATTGGCTGGCATGCAAAACAAAATCAACCACAAGGATTTGTGTTGGTTTCGAGCCGAGCCAGTTATGAAATGGTTCAAAAATCGGTAGCTTGTGGTATCGAGTTACTTGTTGCGATTTCTGCTGCGACAGATCTCGCCGTGAATATGGCTGAACAACACAATCTTTCCCTTATCGGCTTTGCTCGCCCAGGAAAAGCCAATATCTATGCGGGTAAAGAGCGGTTGGTTTTAGCTTAGTTTTATCTATTAAAAACAAGTGCGGTCAAAAACACCATGATTTTTAACCGCACTTTTTGTTTATTTCTTTTATTCTTTTGGCGATTTACTCTCTAAGAGCACTTCAGAAACCCAGCGTTGGGTGAGGCGTTTACCTTCTTGATCTGTACCAAATTTCATAAAATCAATATCCACGAGTTTTAATTTGCTCGCCGGCAGGAAGCCTGGCGCCGGTTCAGCATGAATATTGGTTGGAAGTTGATAAGAGTCTGATTCTCGCCACGGAATTTCTTGTGCTTCTTTGCTTAGTACAAAATCCATAAACAGCTTAGCATTATCGAGGTTTCTTGCTCCTTTGATAATACTAGCTCCACCTAAAGAATAGCCTACGCCTTCGCACGGTAAAATCCCTTCAACGGGCGCACCGTTTTTCTTCTCACGTGGGTAAACCAACATGAAACCTAAATCAATTGCTACGGTACCGTTAGCCAAATAGTTGCTCGCAAGACCTGTTTTGGTATGTTGCATGAGATTAGGTTCTAATTTTTTTAAATAATCAAAAGCTTTTTCCTCTCCCCATAATGTGGAAAAAGTGCTGATAAGTGAATAACCCGTACCAGAAACACGGGGATCGGGATATTGAATTTGTCCTTGATATTCAGGCTTTATTAGATCTGCATAACATTTTGGCGCAGGAATATTCAATTCTTTTAATTTTTTAGTATTCACTCCAATGCCTAGCTCCATTAAGTAAATCACAGAGGTGAAATTACCACGTTGCTCCATTAAAGATTTAAATTGCGGCATGATATCTTTTTGTAATGGGGAGCGATAGGATTCAAGTAAGCCTAATTCTGCAGCTTGAAGATGCGGTTCAATGGTGCCGCCAAACCAGAAATCAGCTTGTGGGTTTTCTTTTTCAGCTTTAATTTTGCCTAATACAACGCCTGTACTATTACGTACAAATTGAGCATCTACATTGTATTTTTTACTAAAGGCTTGCGTGACTTTTTCGCATACTACGTTTTGTACACTGCAATACACGGTGAGTTTGCCTTCAGCCTGTGCGTGAGACGTGTACGCGAGAGCGGTTAGAGCTGAAAGTGCGGTTAATTTTAACGTGGTTTTTATTGACATTATGTCTCCTTTTACGTCGTCAATATTTAGTAATTATTTGATATTGCTAATATAAGCGGGCAGAGGAAATTTGTAAATATTGGGATTGTTTAAACGCATAATTCCCACTATAATCCCCTGTAAATTTAACCAGATTAAAATAAGAGCAATGGATATTTCAGAATTACTTGATGGCTTGAATGATAAACAACGTGAAGCAGTGGCAGCACCGCTTGGCAATTACCTTGTGCTTGCCGGTGCTGGAAGTGGTAAAACTCGCGTACTGACTCACCGTATTGCTTGGTTGATTGCTGTAGAAAATATTTCTGAAGGTAGCATTATGGCGGTAACCTTCACCAATAAAGCCGCTGCTGAAATGCGCCATCGTATTCAAGATACCTTATCCAAACATGCTCAATCGAATCTATTTGGCATGTGGATTGGCACATTCCATAGCATTGCTCATCGATTATTACGCGCTCACCATTTAGATGTGAACTTGCCACAAGATTTCCAAATTTTAGATTCTGAAGACCAACTTCGTTTAGTAAAACGCTTGATGAAATTACACAATTATGATGATAAAGCGTTTCCACCAAAGCAAGCGTGCTGGTATATCAATAATAAAAAAGATGAAGGTTTAAGACCACAAGATATCAATGATTTTGGTGATCGTCAGGAAAAAGAGTGGATTAAGATCTACCAAATTTATCAAGATACTTGCGATCGTGCAGGTTTGGTCGATTTTGCCGAATTACTAATTCGTGCCTATGAATTATTTGCTAAAAAGCCCGTGATTTTGCAACGCTATCAACAACGTTTTCAGCATATCTTGGTGGATGAGTTCCAAGATACCAACAAAATACAATATGCCTGGATCAAAATTCTTGCCGGCAATACGGGTAAAGTGATGATTGTGGGAGATGATGACCAATCTATTTATGGATGGCGTGGTGCACAGGTCGAAAATATTCAAAAATTCCTGAAAGATTTCAAGGCTGAAACCATTCGCTTGGAGCAAAATTATCGTTCTACCGGCAATATTTTGAAAAGTGCCAACCAACTTATTTCGAATAATAGTGATCGTCTCGGTAAGAATTTATGGACCGATGGTGAAATGGGCGAGCCAGTGGGTATTTATGCGGCATTTAATGAATTAGATGAGGCAAAATTTGTGGCTTCTCAGATTCAAAACTGGGTAGATGACGGTGGAAAATTAGATGATTGTGCTGTTTTATATCGTAGTAATAGCCAATCTCGTGTCATTGAAGAAGCCTTGATTCGTTGTCAAATTCCTTATCGTATTTACGGTGGGATGCGATTCTTTGAACGCCAAGAAATTAAAGATGCGTTGGCGTATTTACGCTTAATTAATAACCGTCAAGACGATGCCGCGTTTGAACGTGTAATTAATACGCCTACACGTGGTATTGGCGATCGTACTTTAGATGTGTTACGAAATTTAACCCGAGAACGTCAAATTACTTTATGGCAAGCTGTTCAAGTAGCCACACAAGAAAATATGCTAACGGGGCGAGCTTCAACTGCATTACTGCGTTTCCAAGAGTTGATTAATTCTTTACAGGTGGATACGGCTGAAATGCCATTGTTTGCACAGACAGATTTCGTGATTAAACATTCTGGCTTATACGACATGTATAAACAAGAAAAAGGCGAAAAAGGTGAAGTGCGTATTGAAAACTTAGAGGAATTGGTGACGGCAACCCGAGAATTTATCAAACCCGATGAAGCAGAGGATATGACCGATCTTACCGCCTTTTTAACTCACGCCTCTTTAGAAGCGGGAGAAGAGCAGGCCTCCCCTCATCAATCTTGTGTAGAAATGATGACCTTACACTCAGCAAAAGGCTTGGAGTTTCCACGCGTGTTTATGGTTGGGGTGGAAGAGGGGGTATTCCCAAGTTTCCGTTCATTTGAAGAGCCCGGTCGTTTAGAAGAAGAACGTCGTCTTGCTTATGTGGGTATTACTCGAGCTAAGCAAAAACTCACCATTTGTTATGCTGAAAGTCGTCGTGTTTATACAAAAGAAGAACGTCATTTGCCTTCACGTTTTATTACAGAATTACCATCAGAATGCATTCAAGAAATCCGCTTGCGTGGAACGGTGACTCGAGCATTAAACCAAGCGAAAGTGGGAAGTTTAAACACGAGTTTGCCTGAGAATGAATGGAAAATGGGACAAAAAGTGAAACATGAAAAGTTTGGTTTTGGCACAGTGATAAACGTTGAAGGCTCAGATAATAACACCCGTTTACAAATCGCTTTTCAAGCTCAAGGTATTAAGTGGTTAATTGCCCATTTGGCAAAATTAGAAAAAGTGCGGTAGAATCGGGAGGATTTTATTGCAGCGGGCATGAATATTGATGTTTATGCTCAAGGTGCCAAGTGCGAAAGCATTCGAAGAAATGACCGCACTTTTATCATGTGGGAAGTAGATGTTTAAATTTATTTTAAAACGTATTTTAATGGTGATTCCTACCTTTATCGCCATTACTTTTGTGACTTTTGCGCTCATTCATTTTATTCCAGGCGATCCTGTGGAGATTATGATGGGAGAGCGAGGTTTAACGCCAGAAGTTCATCAACAAATGATGAAACAACTTGGTCTCGATTTACCGTTGTATCAGCAATATTTCAATTATATTAGTAATGTAATACAAGGCGATTTCGGTGAATCATTCCGCACTCAACAACCTGTTCTGAGGGAGTTTTTCACACTTTTCCCTGCTACGTTTGAATTGGCTTTCTTTGCACTATTTTGGTCATTAATTGCCGGCATTACGCTAGGAACGATTGCTGCCGTCAAGAAAGATAGCTGGATTTCTCATACCGTGACAGCTATGTCATTAACGGGTTATTCCATGCCAATTTTCTGGTGGGGATTAATTTTGATCTTATATATTTCACCTTGGTTAGATTTACCACAAGGGGGACGTTTAGAAGACAGTTTCTGGATCGATACACCAACTGGTTTTATGTTAATTGATACTTGGCTTTCAGGCGTGCCTGGCGCCTTTTGGAATGCCATTAAGTCATTGATTCTACCATCTATTGTGTTAGGTACCATTCCACTTGCGGTGATTACCCGAATGACACGTTCTTCTATGTTGGAAGTGTTAGGTGAAGATTATATTCGTACCGCAAAAGCGAAAGGCTTAAGTTATACCCGAATTGTGATTGTACATGCGCTACGTAATGCGCTTATCCCTGTTGTAACAGTGGTGGGCTTGATTGTAGGACAGTTATTATCCGGTGCAGTTTTAACCGAAACAATTTTCTCATGGCCGGGTATTGGTAAATGGATTATCGATGCGATTTCTAATCGTGATTATCCGGTCTTACAAGGCGCCGTGTTGATTATCGCTACAATTATTATTGTGGTGAATTTGACGATCGATTTACTTTATGGCGTGGTAAACCCACGTATTCGCCATCAATAAGGAGCCTTATTAATGACGGAACAAACTTTATCTATTGAAACGATTGCACCTCGCACACCGTTGCAGGAGTTTTGGTTTTATTTCAAACAAAATAAAGGGGCTGTGATTGGGCTCACTTTTATTCTTGTTGTGGCATTAATCAGTATTTTTGCCCCTTGGATTGCACCTTTCGACCCTATCGAACAAAATCGTTCAGCGCTATTGTTACCGCCAGCTTGGTATGAAGGTGGTAATTCAGCCTATTTACTGGGTACGGATGACATTGGTCGAGATATTCTTTCTCGCATTATTTATGGTACGCGCATTTCTGTTTTTGCAGGTTTCATTATAGTCATTCTATCTTGTATTTTAGGAACGAGCCTTGGCTTGCTAGCCGGCTATTATGGCGGGGCATTAGATACATTAATTGTTCGTTTTATTGACATTATGTTGGCTATCCCAAACTTGCTTTTAACCATTGTGGTGGTATCAATCTTAGAGCCCTCTTTAACCAATGCGACGTTGGCGATTGCCGTGGTTTCGATTCCAAGTTATGTGCGTTTAACACGTGCAGCGGTATTAAATGAGAAAAACAGAGATTATGTCACCTCTTCGCGTGTAGCGGGAGCAAGCGTATTACGCTTAATGTTTATTGTGATTTTACCGAATTGCCTTGCACCGCTTATCGTGCAAATGACAATGGGGATTTCTAATGCAATTTTAGAATTAGCAACCTTAGGTTTCTTAGGTATTGGTGCAAAACCACCAACACCGGAATTGGGGACCATGTTATCTGAATCACGCAGCTTTATGCAGGCAGCAAACTGGTTGGTTACGATTCCAGGTTTAGTGATTTTATCGCTTGTTTTAGCATTTAACTTAATGGGCGACGGGTTGCGTGATGCGCTCGATCCAAAATTAAAACAATAGGGGGCAGGATGGCATTATTAGATGTAAAAGAACTTTCTGTTCACTTTGGTGATGAAAAAGCACCTTTTAAAGCGGTGGATCGTATTAGCTACCAAGTTAATCAAGGCGAAGTATTAGGTATTGTCGGCGAGTCTGGCTCAGGGAAATCAGTAAGTTCCCTTGCGGTAATGGGCTTAATTGATTTTCCTGGTCGAGTTTCAGCGCAGGGCTTGGCATTTGAAGGAAAAGATCTTTTAAGCTTACCGCCAAAAGAAAAGCGGGAATTAGTTGGGGCCGATATTGCCATGATCTTCCAAGACCCAATGACAAGCTTAAATCCCGCTTATACGGTGGGTTTCCAAATTATGGAAGCCATCAAAGCGCATCAAGGCGGCAGTAAAAAAGAACGCCGTGAACGTACTTTAGAGCTATTACGTTTAGTCGGCATACCTGATCCTGAATCACGTATTGATGTCTATCCGCATCAGCTTTCTGGCGGGATGAGCCAACGCGTTATGATTGCTATGGCGATAGCTTGTAAACCGAGATTGCTGATTGCAGATGAACCAACCACTGCACTGGATGTAACCATTCAAGCACAAATTGTAGATTTGTTGCTTGAGTTACAGCAAAAAGAATGTATGTCGTTGATTCTGATTACGCACGATCTTGCGTTAGTCGCAGAGGCGGCGCATCGTATTATTGTGATGTATGCGGGACAAGTAGTAGAAGAAGGACGAGCAGAAGATATTTTCCGTGAACCAAAACATCCTTATACTCAAGCATTATTACGTTCTTTACCGGAGTTTGCAGAAGGTAAATCTCGGTTACAATCGTTGCCCGGTGTAGTGCCAGGTAAATACGATCGCCCACAAGGTTGCTTGTTAAATCCACGTTGTCCGTATGCGACCGATCTTTGTCGAACTGTTGAACCTGAATTACGTCACGTAGGAAATCGACAAGTTAAATGTCATACCCCATTAAATGCCCAAGGAGAACCAAGCAATGTCTAATGTCGCGCAAGAAAATGCACCATTGCTCAATGCTATTGGGCTGAAAAAATATTATCCTGTGAAAAAAGGAATGTTTGCGAAAACACAGCAAGTGAAAGCATTAGATGGTGTGTCTTTTTCTCTAGAACGAGGCAAAACGCTTGCCGTGGTGGGGGAGTCAGGTTGTGGGAAATCGACACTTGGTCGTCTTTTGACGATGATAGAAGAGCCGACTGAAGGTGAGTTGTATTACAACGGGCAAAATTTCTTAGAGAATGATCACGAAACGAAAGCATTGCGCCGTCAGAAAATCCAAATCGTGTTTCAAAACCCTTATGCATCACTGAACCCGCGTAAGAAAATTGGCACAATTTTGGAAGAACCTTTAGTCATTAATACCAATTTATCGGCAAAAGAGCGTAAAGAAAAAGTATTGGCCATGATGGCAAAAGTGGGACTGCGTGCAGAGTTTTATAATCGCTATCCACATATGTTTTCGGGAGGACAGCGTCAACGTATCGCGATTGCCCGTGGTTTAATGCTTGAACCTGATGTGGTTGTGGCGGATGAACCCGTTTCTGCATTAGATGTGTCCGTTCGTGCGCAAGTGCTGAATTTGATGATGGATTTGCAAGCTGAGCTTGGTTTATCTTATGTATTTATTTCCCATGATCTTTCGGTGGTTGAGCATATTGCAGATGAGGTGATGGTAATGTATTTAGGTCGTTGTGTTGAAATGGGCACAAAAGAGCAGATCTTTAATAATCCTCAGCATCCTTATACACAAGCGTTACTTTCGGCGACACCGAGATTATCGCCTGAATTACGTCGTCAGCGGATTAAATTAAAGGGCGAATTGCCAAGCCCGATTAATCCACCAAAAGGTTGTGCATTTAATCCGCGTTGTTGGAAAGCGACCGATAAATGTCGAAATGAGCAACCGAAATTGGAAAAATATCCTGATGGTAAGCTAATCGCTTGTTTCCATCTCGATTAGAAAAGAAAAAAGAAAATGACCGCACTTATTGAGTAAGTGCGGTCATTTTTTAGACGTTTTGAGCGCGATAGCGGAAATTGAAGAAGACAAAGATGCCAAGTGCAATCATCGCTAATGCTGCCCCCGTAAAGCCAATATATTCAAGACCGACATGACGAGCGATTTGGTTACCAAACAGTGCACCTGCACCAATACCCGCATTGAAAATACCTGAATAAATGGCACTTGCGACGTCTGTTGCATCAGGAGCAAGTTGAAGTACGCGCATTTGTAAGGCGAGCCCGATACAAGAGATGCCAATACCCCAAATAAAGGCTAGGGTAAACATCGTGACTGTATAACTTGCAGAAACAAGCATAAAGGCTAAAGAGACTGCCAATAAAATCATTGCCGTACTGATAAATTGGATTGGACCAAAACGGTATAAGCGGTTAAAGATCACACTTGCGGTAATGCCAGACACCCCAAATACCAACAAAATTATTGTCGCAAGATTTGGATCGAGTTCGCCGATTTGAACCATAAAGGGTTCAATGTAGGTATAAGCGGTAAAGTGTGCTGAAACGATAAGTACCGTTGTGGCATAAAGTCCAATGAGTAATGGACGTTTTGCCAAAATCGGTAGGCTAGAAAGTGAGCCGGCATTTTTACTTGGTAGATTTGGTAATAAACGCATAATAAATACCATCACAACCAAAGCTAATGCGGCAATGATTGCGAAAGTAATACGCCAACCAACTAATTGACCGACTAAACGGCCTAATGGTAAGCCTAAAATAGTCGCAAGGGATGTACCGATAGCGAGCATACCAATTGCTTGTGTTTTCTTATTCTTCGGTGCCACACGCATCACTAATGATGCGGTAATTGCCCAGAAGAGGGAATGCGCTACCGCAATACACATACGGGCAATTAGCAGAATCCAATAATTCCATGCGATGACTGAGATAATATGACCGATGATAAAAATAACGAAAAGTTTCAGCAATAAGCCTTTACGTTCCATATCGCCTGTCGCGAGCATGGCGGGTAAAGACATAATCATAACCGTCCAAGCATAAACGGTCATCATTAAACCCACATCGGAGCTTTGCATATCAAAACTTTGTCCGATGTCTGTGAGTAACGCAACTGGCACAAATTCCGTGGTGTTAAAAATAAAAGCGGCGCAAGCCATGATGACTACGCGCCAATATTGGGTTCTTTCTGCTTTCTGATAAAATGACATTATTTTAATTTCTCTTTAATTAATTCTTTCAATTGATGACGAAAGTTTTGGTCAATATTCACCTTATACTGTGGTGAGTAGCAACTATCGAAAAAGCGAATAGGCAACGCTAGCTTTTTGTATTTTTCGTTAGTGGATCTTAAGGTTAAATTGACGTCACATTGTACATTATCTAAATCAATGGCTCCAGCACCTTCAGCTAAAAGTGCGGTTGTTTTTAAGTTCATTTTATCCACTTTAAGTAAGTGATTTTCGAATGAAAGACGCGATTCTAAACGCTCATAAGGCGTATTCATATTTCTACTTGCGGTTAAATCGCTGTTGTAATTAATCGGTAAATACTGTGCCGCCATATCTAATAAGTTCAATCCTAAAATTTCACCATTTTGAGCATCGAAATAGAATTCTCCTTTAGTGAGTTCTGAATTGGTTAGCGCAAGTTGGATATTAAAATCAGCCTTGCCTGTTAATGTATTCGGGAAATTTAGCAAGGCGATAAGTTGCTCCATTGGGAAATTTTTACCGGAAAAGTTGACCGCACTTTGTAGCTCTTTATGACTAAATTTAAAGGTGGCTAAACAATTCTGGCAATCAGGTTGCAAATAGGCATTGACAGTTTTAATTGGTTTTGAAAAATCAACATAAGTTTCGATATAACCGAGTGGCTGTTGATTTAAACGGGCATTAACAAATTGAATCAGATTTTTGTCTTGGTGATTTAGGTTAATATTTCCCTTGCTGAATGCAAATTGATATTTTGTGTTTGAGCCATAAATCGGTTTATCAAGAGAAAAACTAATCTCACTTTCACCTTTAAACGCAATGTTTTGGTTAAAAATATTTTTAAGTGAAAAATCAGTAAAACGACCATGAATATTGGTATGGTTTAAGGCTTGTTCACTGAGTTTAAAATGCGTGATTTGTACTTCTTCTAAAATCGGATTACCTGAAAAAAGCGGGAAAAGTGCAAATTTAGCTTCAAGGTTTTCAGCTGAAAGTTGATGATATTTCAAACCCGATAAATTTACCGTTGGTTGAGGTAGAAGGCTTAGTGAAAAATCATTTACTTGAATATCATATTGCGCTAAATGATCGGCTATGCTGTTTTTCAGCTGATTGAGTTGGATATAGAAAAAAGCAAAGATCGCAAACAGCACGATCAACAGGCTAATTGCGATCTTTTTCATAGATTAATCCTCATTAATTCGGCTCGCTACCGCATTTTGTTGATGTTTGTATTTCGCATCTTTACGGCTGGTATACGGGCGAGCTGCCGGGCCACTTAACACTTCAAAACTTAAAGCACCAATCACCATATTTGGACGTAATGCCAAAGGTAATTTGCCTGAGTTATAAAACTCTAACACAATTTTACCTTCCCAACCTGGATCAATACGATGAGCGGTCACGTGCACCATTAAACCTAAACGAGCAAGTGAAGAACGACCATCTAGCCAACCGATAATATTGGCAGGGAGTTTCACTGACTCCAATGTGGTTGCTAACGCCAACATACCAGGATGTAAGAAGAAGGCTTCATCATCACCGATAATAATTTCGTCACTCATCACTGATTCAAGTTGAGCAGATACTTCTTCTTTCGGGCCACTTAAATCAATATAAGGTGCGGAATGTTCACGAAATACGCGAAATGAATTGCCTAAACGCACATCAATGGTTGCCCCATTGATTTTGTCATTTTCAGGACGAGGCGTTAAAGAAATAATGCCATCATCTAGATAGCGTTCGATATCGGTATCGCAAAGACGCATGATTTTTCCTATTTTTGGTTTAATAAATGAAGAATTTGAGCTTTTAACATATTAATCGCAATACGGTTTTTACCACCGCGAGGAATCACGATATCCGCATATTGTTTTGATGGCTCAATAAATTGCAAGAACATTGGACGAACAGTTGCACGATATTGGTCAATAACAGATTGTAATGAACGACCACGTTCTTCCATATCACGTTGTAAACGACGGATAAAACAAATGTCTAATGGTGTATCCACGAAGACTGAAATATCGGCTAATTGGCGAACTCGCTCATCAGTAAGCAATAAGATCCCTTCTAAAATCACAATTTTTTTCGGCGTGAAGTGTTTGGTTTCACCTGTTCTGGTGTGTTCAACATAACTATAGACCGGAATATCCACGGCAGTTCCGTTTTTTAAGTCTTTTAAGTGTTGAATGAGTAAATCTCTGTCCATTGAATTCGGGTGGTCATAGTTCATTTTCACACGTTCACTCATTTCCAAATGACTTTGATCTTTGTAGTAGCTGTCTTCCGCAATGATACCAATTTCTTGGCAACCTAAGTCGTTACAAAGTTCTTTATGAACGGTGGAAGCAATGGAGCTTTTTCCTGAAGCGGATGCTCCCGTGATAGCGATGATAATACAAGATGAGTCTGACATAGAACGACCTCAAAAACGGAAGGTAAAAATTACAAGGATTATAAAGAAAAATCAGTTTAAATTCACCTTTCTTTTTTATTTAAATTTTTTAAATTTGTGAAGTAGTTCACGGAATTTTTTTTCGTTTTCGCTTACGATGTGCTCGTTTTTATTATTTCATCAGTGTTATTTATGAGGAGTGTACGATGAAAATGAATAAAATTTCTCTCTCCATTTCAACCGCACTTTTAGCTGCAGGCTTCATGACATCATCAGCTGTTAATGCTCAAGGGCGTTTAGTGGTGTATTGTAGTGCGACTAACATTCTTTGTGAAACAACAACGAAAGCCTTTGGTGAAAAATATGATGTGAAAACCTCATTTATTCGCAACGGTTCAGGCAGTACTTTTGCAAAAGTTGAAGCGGAAAAAAATAACCCACAAGCAGACGTTTGGTTTGGTGGTACATTCGACCCTCAAGCACAAGCGGCAGAGTTGGGTTTAATCGAACCTTATAAATCTAAACACATTGATGAAATTGTTGAACGTTTCCGTGATCCAGCGAAAACCAAAGGACATTATGTTTCTGCGATTTACATGGGTATCTTAGGTTTTGGTGTGAATACCGAGCGTTTAGCAAAATTAGGTATTAAAGAAGTACCAAAATGCTGGAAAGATTTAACCGATCCTCGCTTAAAAGGCGAAGTGCAAATTGCTGACCCACAAAGTGCAGGTACAGCATACACTGCGTTGGCTACTTTCGTTCAACTCTGGGGCGAAGAAAAAGCCTTTGATTTCTTAAAAGCATTACATCCAAACGTATCGCAATACACCAAATCAGGTGTAACCCCATCTCGTAATGCGGCACGTGGTGAAACCGCGGTAGGTATCGGCTTCTTACACGATTATGCACTTGAAAAACGTCAAGGTGCACCATTGGAATTAGTGGTGCCTTGTGAAGGTACCGGCTATGAGTTAGGTGGCGTAAGTATCTTAAAAGGTGCGCGTAACATCGATAACGCAAAATTATTCGTGGATTGGGCATTATCTAAAGAAGGTCAAGAGTTAGCGTGGAAACAAGGTGACTCTTTACAAATCTTAACCAACACCACAGCGGAACAATCGCCAACAGCGTTTGATCCAAACAAACTTAACCTGATCAATTATGACTTTGAAAAATACGGTGCAACTGAACAACGCAAAGCCTTAATTGAAAAATGGGTTCAAGACGTTAAATTAGCGAAATAGTTTATAGATGAATTAGGCGGGGATGTCCGCCTAATTTTTTAGCCAGTAGCTAAAAACATAAAAAGGAGTCAATCAATGAAAAAATCAACTATATCTTTGAGTCTGTCAGCTGTTTTGTTTAGCGGGATCTTTTTTACTAGTTCAGCAATTGCTGAAGGTCGGTTAGTAGTATATTGCAGCGCACAAAACTCAGTGTGTGAAAAACAAGTGCAATCTTTTGCGAAAAAATACAATGTAGATGCGAGTTTTATTCGTAATAGTTCAGGCAGTACACTAGCTAAAATAAAGGCTGAAACAAATAATCCACAAGCTGATGTGTGGTATGGTGGAACATTTGATACACATTCTCAGGCTGCCGAGATGGATTTGCTAACTGCATATCAATCACCAATGCTGACAGAAGTTATGCCTCAATTTAAAGATCCTGGACGTCGTAAAGGAAATTACAGCTCCGTAGTTTATATGGGGGTGTTGGGTTTTGGAGTGAATACAGAAAAATTGAAAAAATTAGGAATTACTGAAACTCCAAAATGCTGGAAAGATTTACTCGATCCTAGATTTAAGAATGAAATTCAAATTTCAGATCCTCAAAGTGCTGGAACTGCATATACCGCAATAGCAACATTTGTTCAGCTTTGGGGAGAGGATGAAGCATTTAATTATTTAAAAGCATTAGATAAAAATATTTCACAGTATCCTAAAGCTGGAACTGCACCTGCTCATAATTTAGCTCGAGGTGAAACAACAATAGGCATTGGTTTTTTACAAAACTATTCTTTTGAAAAACAGAATGGAGCACCTATTGAAGTAGTAGTTCCTTGTGAAGGGACTGGTTATGAACTTGGTGGAGTGAGTGTAATAAAAAATGCTAGAAATTTAAAAAATGCAGAATTATTTGTCGACTGGGTTATGTCTAAAGAGGCACAAGAAATTTCCTGGAAAGAAGCACAATCACATCACATTCTTACAAATGTAAATGCAACATCTTCACCTTATGCATTGAAATCTAATGAACTAAATTTAATTAATTATGATTTTAACAAATTTGGCGCATCAGATGTACGTAGTGGCTTGATCGATCGTTGGGTGAGAGAAGTTAAATTAAATAAATAAATGGAGGCTTTATGAGAAAGCAGTATTATTTTCTCAATTCCAATCTATTTTGGGTAATGCTTGCTATGGCAGGCTTTGCCCTTTTGCCTTCTATGGCATTATATTATGGTATTTTTGATTCAACAGAAGATGAGCTCCTCGCAGCTATGGGATGGAGCTCAATAAATTTTAGTTGGTTTTGGTTTGGTTCTTTATTTATTATTCCTATATTTTCTTTTTTATATAAAGGAAGAGGGACGGTACAACAAGGTAAAATCGAATTTTTCTTAGCTTGCTTAATTTTTTCTTTTGTAATGATTTCAGCAAGTATTACAAAATTCAGTCTAGGTTATTCCGAGTTTATTCTTACAATTGCTTTAATTGGTATTTCAACAAATGCTCTTGCTAAAATGAAAGTAATGCAAAGCGATAAATTTGTTATCGCGTCATTGCTAAGCATTGTATTACTCATATTCTTCTTTATTGTTTATCCTACTTTAGCCATTTTTATCTCAATGTTTTACAAAGGAGATGAATTTGTACCAGGGCAAGTATTCGATATTGTTAAACAGCCTTATGTTATACGTATTATCTTAAACTCACTTGCTGTAGCAGGAACAATTGGTGTTCTTGCAACTGCGTTTGGTTTAGTATTTGCACTTTATACCACCCGAATTGCAAAGCGTAGTGCAGTTATTGGTAAAATATTCTCTATTCTTCCAATTGTGACCCCGCCATTTGTTGTTGGTTTAGGGGTAACATTGATGCTTGGTCGTTCAGGATATATTACTCATTATTTAGTTGAATATTTAGGATTTGAAAGTAATTGGTTGTATGGTTTTACTGGAATTGTTATTGCTCATACACTTGCTTTGACACCAATGTCTTTTATGATATTAGAGGGGGCCTTAAAGTCTATTCATCCATCAATTGAAGAAGCCTCTTATACTTTGCGTGCAAATCGTTACCAAACTTTCTTCAATATCATTTTCCCATTACTAAAACCTGCATTAGCAAATTCTTTTTTAGTTGTTGCAATTCAGTCTATAGCTGATTTTAGTACCCCATTAGTTTTAGGGGGAAGCTTTGACGTTATTTCTTCACAAATTTACTTTTATATTGCCGGTTCTCAGTTAGATTATGCATCTGCAAGTACATTGGGAACAATACTTCTTATTTTCTCATTAGGTATCTTTATTATTCAATATTGGTGGATTGGTAATCGCTCATATACCACTGTGTCGGGTAAGTCTTATCGTGGTGATGTACAAGATCTTCCTGTAACAATGAAGTACACAATTACTTTTGTGTTAGCATTCTGGATACTATTTAATGTTCTGCTGTATGGTAGTATTTTTTACGGTAGTTTTACGGTGAACTGGGGTGTTGATTATACCTTGACACTTAAAAATTATATTACATTATTTGGTCAAGGCTTTAGTGATGGTGCATGGCCATCTCTAATTCAAACAGTTATTTTTGCTGCAACAGCAGCTCCAATAACAGCATTATTTGGCTTGCTTATTGCTTACATTACCGTAAGACGGGAATTTAAAGGTAAAAAAACTTTAGAGTTCCTAACTTTGTTATGTTTTGCCGTACCAGGTACAGTGGCAGGGGTATCCTATATATTAGCCTTTAATGATGCTCCAATTTATATAACAGGAACGGCATTAATTGTTATTTTATCAATGGTTATGCGTAATATGCCTGTAGGTATGCGAGCGGCTATTGCTGGATTAGGACAACTAGATAAATCTTTAGATGAGGCCTCTTTATCATTAAAAGGAAGCTCTTTTAAAACTATTTGTTTTATTGTTTTCCCTTTATTAAAACCAGCCTTGCTTTCAGCGCTTGTAACTAGCTTTGTTAGAGCAATGACTACAGTAAGTGCAATTGTATTTTTAGTTACAGCAGATACCCGTGTTGCTACATCTTATATTCTAAATCGCGTAGAAGATGGTGAATACGGAATTGCAATTGCATATGGTTCAATTCTGATAGTAGTTATGATGGCCATTATTTTATTCTTTGACTGGATTGTGGGTGATACCCGAATTTCCCGTTCTAAAGCGAAAAAAATGAATTAACTCGTTAAGTTGTAGGTAAATATTATGAGTAATAATGATTTCTTAGTATTAAAAAATATCACTAAATCTTTTGGTAAATCCACAGTCATTGATAATTTAGATTTAACCATTAAACGTGGCACCATGGTGACCTTATTAGGGCCATCTGGTTGTGGTAAAACCACTGTGTTACGTTTAGTGGCAGGCTTAGAAAACCCAACTTCAGGTCAAATTTTTATTGATGGTGAAGATGTAACCAAATCATCCATTCAAAATCGTGATATTTGTATCGTATTCCAGTCTTACGCATTGTTCCCACATATGAGTATCGGTGATAACGTAGGCTATGGTTTACGTATGCAAGGCGTAGGGAAAGAAGAACGCGCTAAACGTGTAAAAGAAGCGTTAGAGTTGGTTGACTTAGCGGGGTTTGAAGATCGTTTTGTGGATCAAATTTCGGGTGGTCAACAACAACGTGTGGCATTAGCACGTGCGTTAGTATTAAAACCAAAAGTATTACTTTTTGATGAACCATTAAGTAACTTGGATGCAAACTTACGTCGTTCTATGCGTGAAAAAATCCGTGAATTACAACAAAGTTTAGGTATTACCTCACTTTATGTGACTCACGACCAGACGGAAGCATTTGCGGTATCCGATGAAGTTATCGTCATGAATAAAGGTAAAATCATGCAAAAGGCGCCAGCGAAAGAGCTTTATTTGCGTCCAAATTCTTTATTCCTTGCAAACTTCATGGGCGAATCAAGTATCTTTGAAGGTAAATTAGAAAATAACACCATTGACGTGAATGGCTACAAATTGCCATTAAGTAATGCGGCGCAATTCAATTTACCGGATGGTGAATGCTTAGTGGGCGTACGTCCTGAAGCAATTTACTTAAAACCAGAAGGCGAGGCAGCACAACAATGTGAAATCAAGAGTGCAGTCTATATGGGGAATCACTGGGAAGTGGTGGCAATTTGGGCTGGCAAAGAATTGCTCATTAATACCAAACCAGAAGACTTCAATGCTGATCTCAAACAAGCTTATGTGAATTTCTCTGAACAAGGTATTTTCTTATTGAAGAAAGAGAAATAATACCAATTTAAAGGCGGATGGAAGCATACGCCTTTTCTTTTAAAACCCTTTCAAAATTGACCGCACTTTTCCTTTCATTTTATTTTTCCTAACAGATCTGTATAATACTACCCTTTGAATATAAACGATTACAGGAGGAAAGCATGATAAAACCTGATACTTTACCGCAATTTTTGCGTAATAAAGTCGAGGAAAATGATGCCTTTGGTCTTGTGGAAGGGCTGTGTCAATTATTACGTAGTAGCCCTACAGAAAAAATTTCTCCAACCTTACATTTATTTAAGTTTATCTTAAAGAACGATAAAGAATTAGGCTATTCTGTTTCGAAATTATTATGCGGTTGGTTATGTGATTTACGTCTTTATCCCTTGTTTATTAGTAGTGGCATTCTTACGCGTGGCGGTTTTGGGCAAGAAATGAAAACGCGTATTTATGAGCGTTTTAACCCGTCTTTTAAAGATATTAATGATTTACGTGATATTTTTTATTTATTGTTCAGTGATAAAAATGATGCCCGCTGGATTGATGCTGTTCCATTAAAAACATGGCGAGGCGTATTTGGCGTTTTAACACGTTATACAGAACAAAAAGATCGTGAACGTTTAAAAAATCATATTGAAAGTGAAGGGCTATTTGCCATTGAAATGCTTTCAATTTGGATTGCAGCTGAAGACATGGATCCTGAGTTGATGCGAATGGAGCCATCTTTGTTGAATGCGGATTCACCTTTCGTGGCATTGCATCATGAAGTGGTTGATTGGGTAGAGGCGCGTCGCCAAGCAACGGTTTTTGATGATAGCCATTTGCAGGTAATGTTTGATCAATGTAAGGCATTGATTATTGGCTTACAGAAACGTGGGGCGGTAGTGGGATCATCCTTAAATACGGCGTATTTATTGGAACGTCTTTCCCAGACTTTAGAACGATTAGAAACCTTGATGGCGATTTTTGTTTCAAATCGCTATTTGCCACGTCGAATCTTATTATTAACCGGTTGTTTTGCTCGTGCAGCTGCAGAACGACATAGTATTTCGCGACTATGGAAACAAAGCTCAGGATTGATGGCTCGTAGTGTTACGCAGAATGCCGGCGATCATGGTGAGCATTACATTACTCGAGATAAAAAAGAGTATTGGGCAATGTTTTATTCTGCCGCGGGTGGTGGTGTATTAATTGCACTGATGGCGTTATTTAAAACCTATCTAGGTAGCATCATTGATGACAAAGTCTGGAAAGGGATTGCAGAAGGTCTAAATTACGGCTTAGGTTTCATGGTGATCTTTATGTTGCATTTCACAGTTGCAACCAAACAGCCAGCCATGACTGCAGCCCGTTTTGCTGAGGCTGTTGAGAAAACGCCTCAAGGTAAAAGCGTCAATATGAAATTAGCCCAATTATTAGTGGATGTATTTCGTTCTCAAAGTATTGCTGTGCTCGGTAATGTGATCATTGCGATGGGCTTAGCCGCATTGATTGCGTTTGGGTACCAATATAAAACAGGTGAGCCATTGATGAATGCCGATCAAATCGCGTATCAGTTGCATAGCATTGATCCTTTCGCAGGAACCTTATGGTTTGCAGCCATTGCAGGTGTATGGTTATTTTGCTCAGGGATTATTTCGGGCTATTTTGATAACCGCAGCAATTATTTGAATATGCGCATGCGTTTAGCCCAACATCCGTTATTGAAAAAATTAATGTCTGAGAAGACTCGCGTGAAATTTGCTAATTATATGCATGAGAATTATGGTTCGCTTATCGGTAACCTTTGCTTTGGTATGTTGCTTGGGATTACCGGTGTGGTGGGGTACTTAACGCATCTTCCGTTAGATATTCGTCATGTGGCATTTTCATCTGCAAATGTGGGTTATATTGCAGTGAGCGGACAATTCACCTATTCATTACTTTTACAATGTATTGGTTTTGTATTGTTGATTGGTTTAGTGAATTTAATTGTCAGTTTTTCATTAACGCTTTGGGTTGCATTGCGTTCTTTGAATGCGGAAATTGATAGCTGGTGGCCAATTTGGCATGAAGTTTGTCAAATTGTGAAAAAACGTCCATTAAGTTTATTTCTTCCCGTTCAATTAGATAAATAATCATTCTAAGTGCGGTCAAAAATATCAACGTTTTTGACCGCACTTTCTTTTCGACAAATTTAATTTGCGTTATCATGTTGCTCATCTAATGCGATAACTTTATGAATTATTCTAATGAAACCCACATTTCTTGAACTTCGTCACCTAAGAACCTTGCTTGCGTTAAAGGAAACGGGCAGCGTTTCAATGGCGGCAAAACGTGTTTATTTAACACAATCGGCACTTTCTCACCAAATTAAGTTAATGGAAGAACAATTCGGTTTACCTCTTTTTGAGCGTAAAAGTAATCCGTTGCGTTTTACCGCAGCTGGAGATCGTTTGATTCGTCTTGCCAATGAAATTCTTCCGAAAGTGATTGATGCAGAACGTGAACTTGCACGCGTAAAACATGGTGATGCAGGGCAATTACGAATTGCAGTAGAGTGTCATACTTGCTTCGACTGGTTAATGCCGGCGATGGATGAGTTTCGTCAGCATTGGAGCCTAGTAGAATTGGATATCGTCTCGGGTTTCCATACCGATCCTGTAGGATTGTTATTATCTCATCGTGCAGATTGGGCGATTGTATCCGACATTGAACAAAACGATGATGTTTTATTTAAGCCTCTGTTTTCTTATGAAATGGTGGGGATCTGTTCTAAAGATCATCCATTAGCCAATAAAGAGGTTTGGCAGGCGGAAGATTTCGCTGAAGAAACTTGGGTAACCTATCCCGTGCCTGATGATATGTTAGATTTATATCGTCAAGTATTGAAACCGAAAGGTATTAATCCACCTCGTCGTACAACAGAGCTAACGATCGCTTTGATCCAGTTAGTAGCGAGTCGTCGTGGCATTGCTACCGTGCCTTATTGGGCAGCATTACCTTATTTAGAAAAAGGGTATGTGGTGGCGCGTAAAATTACAGAAGAAGGGTTGTACAGTAACCTTTATGCGGCAATTCGTAAAGAAGATGCTAATTTAGCTTATATCGAAGATTTCCATCAAACAGTAAAAGCACAAAGTTTTTCGACCTTACCTGGTTTGTCTGTTTTAGAGTTGTAGTAGGTCAATATGTCAGAAGTAGTGACAGAAAATCCCATCAAAGCCGCAGCAAAAGCGGCATTTCCTTACAGCATGCCAATGCTTGCCGGCTTTTTATTTTTAGGCATAGCATACGGTATTTACATGAAAGCACTTGGATTCGGTGTTTGGTTCCCTGTGGCAATGGCAGCACTCATTTATGCGGGATCAGTGGAATTTATTGCCGCTGCCGCCTTAGTTATGCCTTTTTCGCCTTTAAGTGTTGCGTTGGTTACGCTGATGGTCAGTGGGCGCCAAATTTTTTATGGCATTTCCATGTTAGAAAAATATGGTGCTCAACTCGGGAAAAAACGTTGGTATTTAATTAGTACCCTAGTCGATGAAAGTTTTTCCCTTAACTATATGGCGAAGATCCCCGATCATTTAGATAAAGGCTGGTATATGTTCTTTGTCAGTTTTTATCTCCATCTTTATTGGGTTGTAGGAGCCGGATTAGGTAATCTATTTGGTTCAATCATTCCTTTTGATTTAAAAGGGGTAGAGTTTGGTATGACTGCACTTTTCCTGGTGATTTTTGCTGAAAACTGGCTCAAAGAGAAGTCTCATGAGAGCTCATTATTAGGTTTAGGTGTGGCTTTTGCATCGCTATTAATTGTTGGGAAAGAGCACTTTTTAGTGCCAACACTCATTAGTATTTGGATTCTGTTAACCGTAAGACGTCCTAAACTTTCATCTAAATTGGAGGCACTAAAATGACATTGATGGAACAAATTATCACCATTGTGATTTGTATTGTGTGCGTGCAATTTACCCGATTATTGCCTTTCTGGATCTTTCCCGCCAATCGCCCGATTCCAGAATATGTTCGTTATCTAGGTAAAGTACTACCAGCCGCGATGTTTGGGATGTTAGTGGTGTATTGCTATAAAAATGTGGATGTGTTGAGTGGTTATCATGGCTTGCCAGATTTTATTGCGGGAGCTTTGGTATTGGGATTGCATTTCTGGAAAAAGAACATGTTTCTTTCTATCTCGGCTGGCACAATTTTTTATATGTTTTTAGTGCAAAAAGTCTTTATCTAAGCGAATGTTGAGCGAAATAAAAATTTCTTGATATTGCAATCGGTTGCCTTTATTTCGCCTCTTTTCCTCAATTCCAAAATCTTTTATGATGCCACCTCAATCATTGTTGACGGAGAGATTTATGGAATTTAATTTCATCGAATTATTAGGTTATTTGGCAACATTCTTTGTGGCTGCGTCTTTTTTATTTAAATCGATTGTTCACTTGAGAGTTGTTAATGCAATTGGAGCGGTACTTTTTGTCATTTACAGTTTGATCATCAAATCTTATCCAGTTGCGCTTCTAAACGCATTCTTAGTTTTCGTTAACTTATATCAACTTTATCGTTTGAAAAAAGAGCAGCCGGCATCAAAAGTGCTTAAATAATTGACCGCACTTTTCCACGATTTACCCCCATATTTGATATAACGCAATCACCAGTGGCATAGTAAACATACAAAGCAGCGTCGTTACACCATAAATGGCGCTGGCTTTCTGTGGATTGTTGTTATAAATCACTGCCATTTGTGTCACGGTTGAAGCGGATGGGCTCGTGGTTGCTAAAAAGCTAATCAACACAATAATTTCGCCTTTTTCAGCCCAATGCACAAACCCAATCAGTTTTATTAATACCAATAATGCAATCGGAATAAGTAACAAGCGCAAAAGTGTGACTAAATAAATGCGTTTGGATGATACGATGCTCCGTAAAGGAATTGCCGCAATCAGCATACCCGCAACAAGCATGGCATTCGGACCAATAAACAAGCCAATTGAAGAGAGTGTACCATTGATAATACTTGGTAATTTAATTTGAAAAGCAAATAAAAATGCTCCGACGAGAATTGACCAAATATTGATGTTTTTGGTAATCATCTTCAAAGATAAATTTCCTTTTCCTACAATAATCAAACGGCAATGCGTCCAAAATAGAAAGGTTTGCACCACAATGAAACAGCTAGCGTAAATGACCCATTCTTTACCAAATAACGACATCACAATCGGAATAATTAAGTTACCAGAATTGGAATAAATCGAAGTGGCATGTTCAATTGGATCAAGGTTTAATAGGCGCTTTAACAGACTGCCAATAATAATCAGAATAACCTGAAGAAACACCGCCATAAACAGTGAAAGCTGTAAACCTTGTAGAATTTCAGGTGTGTAATCAATTTGAAAAGCTTCAATCATCACAGCTGGACTGATGACATAAAGCCCAATAACGGAAAGCGTCTTGCTATCTTCAGATTTTAATAATTTTGATTTAACCAACCCATAACCAATAAGCACAATAAGTGTCAGTTCAATAATTTTAGTGCCGAGTAAAAATGCGATGTCCATAGTGAATATTGATGAGAGAAATTAGCGCTATGAAAGAAGAAAAGGGCAAATAATTTGCCCTTTAAATTGATTGATATTATTCCCATTCTATCGTTGCTGGTGGTTTTCCGCTAATGTCGTACACGACGCGGGAAATGCCATTCACTTCGTTAATGATGCGGTTAGACACTTTGCCTAATAAATCATAAGGTAAATGAGCCCAATGTGCGGTCATAAAGTCGATGGTTTCTACCGCACGTAGTGAGATAACCCAATCGTATTTACGGCCATCGCCCATCACACCTACAGATTTTACTGGTAAGAATACGCTGAAGGCTTGGCTGGTTTTTTCATACCAACCGCTGTTGCGTAATTCTTCGATAAAGATTGCATCCGCACGGCGTAATAAATCGCAGTATTCTTTTTTCACTTCGCCTAATACACGCACGCCTAAGCCCGGACCAGGGAATGGGTGACGGTTGATCATTTCAGCCGGTAAGCCTAATGCTAAACCGATTTTACGTACTTCGTCTTTAAACAATTCACGTAACGGTTCAACTAAGCCAAGTTTCATATAGTCTGGTAAGCCACCTACGTTGTGGTGTGATTTAATCACATGTGCTTTACCGGTTTTGCTTGCTGCCGATTCGATCACGTCAGGATAGATTGTGCCTTGTGCCAACCATTTTACATTAGTGAGTTTTTTTGATTCATCATCGAATACATCTACGAATACTTTACCGATGATTTTACGTTTTGCTTCAGGATCAGATACGCCTTCAAGTTCACCTAAGAAACGACTTTCCGCATCAACACGGGTAATGTTCAAGCCGAATTTATCGCCAAACATTTCCATTACTTGATCGCCTTCGTGTAAGCGGAGTAAACCGTTATCCACGAATACGCAATGTAAGTTTTTGCCGATAGCACGGTGTAAAAGTAGTGCAACCACAGAAGAGTCCACACCACCAGATAAACCTAAAATCACTTCATCATTGCCCACTTGCTCTTTAATGCGAGCTACTGCATCTTCGATAATGTTTTCTGCTGTCCATTTGGTTTCACAGCCACAAATGTTCACCACGAAATTCATTAACAATTCCAAACCTTTTTTAGTGTGAGTTACTTCAGGGTGGAATTGTACACCGTAGAAACGACGATTTTCGTCAGACATCGCAGCAATTGGACA
This sequence comes from Haemophilus parainfluenzae, assembly GCF_014931415.1. Classification (NCBI taxonomy): domain Bacteria; kingdom Pseudomonadati; phylum Pseudomonadota; class Gammaproteobacteria; order Pasteurellales; family Pasteurellaceae; genus Parahaemophilus; species Parahaemophilus parainfluenzae. Next base: position 1,294,512 of record NZ_CP063121.1, read on the forward strand.
GGTTGGAGTCGTACCGGTAACTTGGAAGTTTTCAGGTAAACGCGTTACTTTATCGCCATGGCTCATCCATACATCCAATTTGCTGTCACCATCATTTAAATGAGCGAAAAGTGCAGTCGGATTATCCATTAAAACCGATGCATAGCCGAATTCACGATGATCAGAGGTTTCAGTTAAACCACCAAGTTGCATCGCCATGGTTTGCATACCGTAACAAATACCCAATACAGGCACGCCTGCATTAAATACATATTCTGGTGCACGTGGGCTATTTTCTTCAGTGGTACTTTCTGGACCACCAGAAAGAATGATACCGTCTGGATTAAATTGACGGATTTGTTCTTCAGTTACATCCCACGCCCAAAGTTCGCAGTACACACCGATTTCACGCACACGACGCGCAATCAGCTGAGTATATTGTGAACCAAAGTCGAGGATCAGAATTTTATGGTTGTGGATATTTGTCATTTATAATGCTCTTATTATTGATAGTATAGACGGTCAATTTTCTCCAAAATTTTGCAAAAATCAACCGCACTTTAAAACAACAAAAGGTGGGCTAAAGCCCACCTTACGGATTAGCCCATACGATAGTTTGGCGCTTCTTTAGTAATGGTTACGTCATGAACGTGGCTTTCTTTAATACCTGCACCACTGATGCGAACGAATTCTGCTTTTGTACGTAATTCTTCGATGGTTGCACAGCCAGTTAAGCCCATGCAAGAACGTAAGCCACCCATTTGTTGGTGGATAATTTCTTTTAAGTAACCTTTGTATGGAATACGGCCTTCGATACCTTCTGGTACGAGTTTGTCTGCAGCGTTATCAGATTGGAAGTAGCGGTCTGATGATCCTTTCGCCATCGCACCTAATGAGCCCATACCACGGTAAGATTTAAATGCACGACCTTGATAAAGTTCGATTTCACCTGGCGCTTCTTCAGTACCTGCGAACATAGAACCAACCATTACACAGCTCGCACCTGCTGCGATAGCTTTTGCAATATCACCAGAGAAACGGATACCGCCGTCCGCGATAACTGGAATACCACGATCTTTTAATGCCGCAGCGGCATCTGCGATAGCGGTGATTTGTGGAACACCTACACCAGTCACGATACGAGTGGTACAGATAGAGCCAGGGCCGATACCTACTTTCACTGCGCTTGCGCCTGCGTCTGCAAGTGCGATTGCACCTTCAGCTGTTGCTACGTTACCCGCAACGATAGGCAAGTTTGGATATTTTGCGCGAGTTTCACGAACGCGGTGTAATACGCCTTCGGAATGACCGTGGGAAGAGTCGATTAACAATACATCTACGCCCGCTTTTACTAATGCATCAATACGTTCTTCATTACCTGGACCCGCACCTACAGCTGCACCGACGCGTAAACGACCAAATTCATCTTTACATGCGTTCGGTTTTTGTTCTGCTTTTTGGAAGTCTTTAACGGTGATCATGCCTTTTAATTTGAAAGCATCATCTACAACAAGTACTTTCTCTACGCGGTTTTTGTGCATTAATTCTAAAATCGTTTCACGACTTGCACCTTCTTTTACGGTGACTAAATCTTCTTTTTTTGTCATTAATTGTGAAACGGTTTTACTTAAATCTTTTACGAAGCGCGTGTCGCGACCAGTGATGATACCAATTAAGTTATTTTCAGCATCGACAACAGGGTAGCCAGCGAAGCCGTTTTTCTTCACCATTTCAGCAAGTGCTGCAAGGGTTAAATCTGGCGAAACAGTCACAGGTTCAGAAACAATACCACTTTCGAATTTTTTCACTTTACGAACACGATCCGCTTGGCGTTCGATCGTCATATTTTTGTGAATAAAGCCGATGCCACCTTCTTGTGCTAAAGAGATCGCTAATTTGGTTTCAGTGACAGTATCCATCGCAGCAGAAAGCATAGGAATATTTAAGCGAATTTCTTTGGTGAGTTGAGTTGAGAGGTTAGCTGTGTTCGGAAGAACAGTTGAATGAGCTGGGACGAGTAGAACGTCGTCAAAAGTAAGCGCTTCTTGTTTGATTCTAAGCATGGCAATATCTCGCTGTTAAAAGTTGTGTCAAAAAATATTGCGCTCGGATTATACAGATTTTTCATGTGGTTGAAAATGAATTTTTTCGCTTTTATGGTAAGATTCGCCAAGGTTTTTATGAGAAGGAATGAATATGCCAACGTTATTGGATTGTTTGTTTGATTGCCAACCTAAAGTGCGGTCAGATTTGATGTCGTTTTTAAATGTTACGCTAAATGAATTAGCGCAAGAAATGGCATTTTTGAAAGAAGCGGGATTGAATATTAGAGAAGAAAATGAGGTTTATCAGCTTTTGCCAGAAATGCCTTTGTTAAATCCGCAAGCAATTTCGACTGCACTTTTCCCTTATTCTGTGCATTATCATCGAACCATTTCTTCAACAAATGAATTTATATCAAGACAAATTGAGCAATTAAAAAAAGGTGATTTGTGTTTGGCTGAATATCAAACAGCTGGGCGTGGGCGTCGTGGTCGCCAATGGCTTTCACCGTTTGCTGGGCAGTTAATTTTCAGTTTTTATTGGACTATCGATCCTAAAAAAGCATTGGATGGATTAAGTTTGGTGATTGGTTTGGCTATTGCAGAAGCGTTAAATGTGAGAGTGAAATGGCCAAATGATATTTTGCTTTCAGGGCGAAAACTAGGTGGCATATTAGTAGAAATTATTAATAATAAGAATGGTTTATTAAACTTAGTGATTGGTATTGGAATTAATGTGAAGTTACCCCAATCAACCGAAATTAGTCAGCCGTATGCGCAGCTAACCGAACAGGATCCAAATATAGATCGTGAAACGATCCTTATTAAAGTGATTCAACGTATTTATTCTCGATTAGCTCAATTTGAAGAAAAGGGCATTGATGAGGAATTCATGCAACGATGGATAAACCATAATGAATTTTTTGGTGATGAAGTAAATGTTTTTACTGAACAAGGCTCGATTTCAGGTATAGAGCAGGGAATTGATAAACGTGGTTATTTAAAAGTCATAACTGATGAAGGCGAGCGGTATTTTAATGCCGGAGAGGTTTCTTTAAGAAGAAAGTAAAAAAGTGCGGTCAAAATTAACCGCACTTTTATATGTATGCTAAATCACTTTCTGAATAAGCGCTGAAATGTCGTCTGCAAATTTTTCATTTTTTGCCATTTGCTCAATTTCCTCAGCAGAATATTTTTCACCGTTATACACGACAACAATACTGAGATCATTAGGTTGCAAGAAATGCGTTTCACCGAACTCGGTATAACGAGTGGCGCCAATACTAATAATCGCTTGTTTTGGATGGTTTGCTAGCTCTAATAAAGAGGCAATATGATTCATCGGTCCTTCATCGGGTTGATTGTTCATTCTATCCACGATCCAATCTAATAATTGTTGGTGGAAATAGCTATAACCAATCGCGGGGCTGTCAATGCCGTAAGTATTGAGTTCGTCATTGCGTTTATGGAAGCAAGCGATACGATATTGATCAATTTCACTTCCTTTAACAAAAGATGAAAGTGGAATTAGTTTGGAAGAAATACCTTTACTTGTCGCGCCCCAGTTTTTCTTTTCACAGATTTTTTTCGCATTAGGTCGACGAATAGAGCAGTCATTATAGGCTGCAAAATAACGCGGGATAATTTTTTCAACTTGATCTCCTTTATAGATAAGCTCACAAATAAGTGCAATTTCAGGTTCAATTTGCAGATTATCTGCGCCTTGTGGAAAATTAATTTGATTGTGACTTAAAGGATAGGTAGAAAGAAAGCCCGCTTTTTCACTTGGTACATAAAAAGGGAAAATCGCTTTTGGTTGAATGGCATTTTCTGTCTTAACTTGAGTGAAATCAGCTGCTTCACCGGCTTGTTCTAAATGTCCCGCGAAATTGCCTGCTACACCGAAACCAATCATTTGCTCAAAATTCATAACTACCTCGTTAAAATGCTTACTCTTTGGAGGTAATTTACCTTGAATATTGAACAAAGACAATTCACTTTGATGATTAAATCATCAGACAAGAAAAAAATTGAATTTTTTTGTAAAAAAGCACTTGCAAAGAATTCTGAAATGCCTATAATACGCCCCACACAACGACGCGCTGTTGTGACTTTAAGAAAAACCGGTGCGTCGTTGTTTTTTGCTCTTTAACAATATATCAGACAATCTGTGTGGGCACTTGTTGATTGACTTGTTTTAAAAATATTTTTAATTTTGAAGTCTTAATAGGTGCTAACTAGAAATTCATATTACTTTTTTAAGTAGTGACATTTTATGTCAGCAGTATTGAGCGATTGAACTTGAATTGAAGAGTTTGATCATGGCTCAGATTGAACGCTGGCGGCAGGCTTAACACATGCAAGTCGAACGGTAACATAAAGAAGCTTGCTTCTTTGATGACGAGTGGCGGACGGGTGAGTAATGCTTGGGAATCTAGCTTATGGAGGGGGATAACTACGGGAAACTGTAGCTAATACCGCGTAGTATCGAGAGATGAAAGTGTGGGACCTTCGGGCCACATGCCATAGGATGAGCCCAAGTGGGATTAGGTAGTTGGTGAGGTAAAGGCTCACCAAGCCGACGATCTCTAGCTGGTCTGAGAGGATGACCAGCCACACTGGGACTGAGACACGGCCCAGACTCCTACGGGAGGCAGCAGTGGGGAATATTGCGCAATGGGGGCAACCCTGACGCAGCCATGCCGCGTGAATGAAGAAGGCCTTCGGGTTGTAAAGTTCTTTCGGTAGCGAGGAAGGCATTTAGTTTAATAGACTAGGTGATTGACGTTAACTACAGAAGAAGCACCGGCTAACTCCGTGCCAGCAGCCGCGGTAATACGGAGGGTGCGAGCGTTAATCGGAATAACTGGGCGTAAAGGGCACGCAGGCGGTGACTTAAGTGAGGTGTGAAAGCCCCGGGCTTAACCTGGGAATTGCATTTCATACTGGGTCGCTAGAGTACTTTAGGGAGGGGTAGAATTCCACGTGTAGCGGTGAAATGCGTAGAGATGTGGAGGAATACCGAAGGCGAAGGCAGCCCCTTGGGAATGTACTGACGCTCATGTGCGAAAGCGTGGGGAGCAAACAGGATTAGATACCCTGGTAGTCCACGCTGTAAACGATGTCGATTTGGGGGTTGAGCTTTGAGCTTGGCGCCCGTAGCTAACGTGATAAATCGACCGCCTGGGGAGTACGGCCGCAAGGTTAAAACTCAAATGAATTGACGGGGGCCCGCACAAGCGGTGGAGCATGTGGTTTAATTCGATGCAACGCGAAGAACCTTACCTACTCTTGACATCCAGAGAACTTTCCAGAGATGGATTGGTGCCTTCGGGAACTCTGAGACAGGTGCTGCATGGCTGTCGTCAGCTCGTGTTGTGAAATGTTGGGTTAAGTCCCGCAACGAGCGCAACCCTTATCCTTTGTTGCCAGCGATTAGGTCGGGAACTCAAAGGAGACTGCCGGTGATAAACCGGAGGAAGGTGGGGATGACGTCAAGTCATCATGGCCCTTACGAGTAGGGCTACACACGTGCTACAATGGCGTATACAGAGGGAAGCGAGAGTGCGAGCTGGAGCGAATCTCACAAAGTACGTCTAAGTCCGGATTGGAGTCTGCAACTCGACTCCATGAAGTCGGAATCGCTAGTAATCGCAAATCAGAATGTTGCGGTGAATACGTTCCCGGGCCTTGTACACACCGCCCGTCACACCATGGGAGTGGGTTGTACCAGAAGTAGATAGCTTAACCTTTTGGAGGGCGTTTACCACGGTATGATTCATGACTGGGGTGAAGTCGTAACAAGGTAACCGTAGGGGAACCTGCGGTTGGATCACCTCCTTACCAAAAACGAGAGACAATAAGTGTCCACACAGATTGATTGATATATTGTAGACAATATCGAGCAGAAAGCCGTTATTCCCTTGGGTCTGTAGCTCAGGTGGTTAGAGCGCACCCCTGATAAGGGTGAGGTCGGTGGTTCAAGTCCACTCAGACCCACCACTCAAACTGAGTGAGTGATTGAGGTGAATAAGGTAATAAATAAACGATGACATGGGGATATAGCTCAGCTGGGAGAGCGCCTGCCTTGCACGCAGGAGGTCAGCGGTTCGATCCCGCTTATCTCCACCACTTATCATCGTTAAGTAAATTGAGTTTTTATACTTAATGAGTTTATTTAACGATGATAACTGAAAATGTTATTTCTGTTCTTTAACAACCAGGAAACAAGCTGAAAAACTGAAGAGACTTTCAAGTCCTTTAAGGATAAGAAAAAGTCTGAGTAAGAAGAAAATCTTGATTGAACAAAAGCAATCAAGTGTTTAGTTGAAAACACAACATCAAGAATTTTTGAGGTTGTATAGTTAAGTGACTAAGCGTACAAGGTGGATGCCTTGGCAATCAGAGGCGAGGAAGGACGTGCTAATCTGCGAAAAGCTTGGATGAGTCGATAAGAGGCGTTTAATCCAAGATGTCCGAATGGGGAAACCCAGTAGATGAAGAATCTACTATCACTTACTGAATCCATAGGTAAGTGAGGCAAACCGGGAGAACTGAAACATCTAAGTACCCCGAGGAAAAGAAATCAACCGAGATTTCGTTAGTAGCGGCGAGCGAACGCGAAGGAGCCTGTTAGTGATAATGACAGAGACAGAGGAACAAGCTGGGAAGCTTGGCGATACAGGGTGATAGCCCCGTACTCGAAGTCCAGGTCATGGTACTAAGCTAACGACAAGTAGGGCGGGACACGTGATATCCTGTTTGAAGATGGGGGGACCATCCTCCAAGGCTAAATACTCCTGATTGACCGATAGTGAACCAGTACTGTGAAGGAAAGGCGAAAAGAACCCCGGTGAGGGGAGTGAAATAGAACCTGAAACCTTGTACGTACAAGCAGTGGGAGCCCTTTTGGGGTGACTGCGTACCTTTTGTATAATGGGTCAGCGACTTATATTTTGTAGCGAGGTTAACCGAATAGGGGAGCCGAAGGGAAACCGAGTCTTAACTGGGCGTCTAGTTGCAAGGTATAGACCCGAAACCCGGTGATCTAGCCATGGGCAGGTTGAAGGTTGGGTAACACTAACTGGAGGACCGAACCGACTAATGTTGAAAAATTAGCGGATGACTTGTGGCTGGGGGTGAAAGGCCAATCAAACCGGGAGATAGCTGGTTCTCCCCGAAATCTATTTAGGTAGAGCCTTGAGCGGACACCTTCGGGGGTAGAGCACTGTTTCGGCTAGGGGTCCATCCCGGATTACCAACCCGATGCAAACTACGAATACCGAAGAGTGATACTCAGGAGACACACGGCGGGTGCTAACGTCCGTCGTGGAGAGGGAAACAACCCAGACCGCCAGCTAAGGTCCCAAAGTCTATATTAAGTGGGAAACGAAGTGGGAAGGCTTAGACAGCTAGGATGTTGGCTTAGAAGCAGCCATCATTTAAAGAAAGCGTAATAGCTCACTAGTCGAGTCGGCCTGCGCGGAAGATGTAACGGGGCTCAAATATAGCACCGAAGCTGCGGCATCAGTAGCAATACTGTTGGGTAGGGGAGCGTTCTGTAAGCGGATGAAGGTGAATCGAGAGGTTTGCTGGACGTATCAGAAGTGCGAATGCTGACATAAGTAACGATAAAACGGGTGAAAAACCCGTTCGCCGGAAGACCAAGGGTTCCTGTCCAACGTTAATCGGGGCAGGGTGAGTCGGCCCCTAAGGCGAGGCTGAAAAGCGTAGTCGATGGGAAACGGGTTAATATTCCCGTACTTGGATAAACTGCGATGTGGGGACGGAGCAGGTTAGGTTATCGCACTGTTGGATATGTGCGTTTAAGTTGGTAGGTGAGAAGTTTAGGCAAATCCGGACTTCTTTAACACCGAGAGATGATGACGAGGCTCTACGGAGCTGAAGTAACCGATACCACACTTCCAGGAAAAGCCACTAAGCTTCAGGTTTATCTAAACCGTACTGAAAACCGACACAGGTGGTCAGGTAGAGAATACTCAGGCGCTTGAGAGAACTCGGGTGAAGGAACTAGGCAAAATAGCACCGTAACTTCGGGAGAAGGTGCGCCGGCGTAGATTGTAGTCCCTAGCGGGCGAAGGTTGAACCGGTCGAAGATACCAGCTGGCTGCAACTGTTTATTAAAAACACAGCACTCTGCAAACACGAAAGTGGACGTATAGGGTGTGATGCCTGCCCGGTGCTGGAAGGTTAATTGATGGTGTAATCGAAAGAGAAGCTCCTGATCGAAGCCCCAGTAAACGGCGGCCGTAACTATAACGGTCCTAAGGTAGCGAAATTCCTTGTCGGGTAAGTTCCGACCTGCACGAATGGCATAATGATGGCCAGGCTGTCTCCACCCGAGACTCAGTGAAATTGAAATCGCCGTGAAGATGCGGTGTACCCGCGGCTAGACGGAAAGACCCCGTGAACCTTTACTATAGCTTGACACTGAACATTGAATTTTGATGTGTAGGATAGGTGGGAGACTTAGAAGTAGTCACGCCAGTGATTATGGAGTCGTCCTTGAAATACCACCCTTTAACGTTTGATGTTCTAACGAAGATTACGAAACGTGGTCTCGGACAGTGTCTGGTGGGTAGTTTGACTGGGGCGGTCTCCTCCCAAAGAGTAACGGAGGAGCACGAAGGTTTGCTAATGACGGTCGGACATCGTCAGGTTAGTGCAATGGTATAAGCAAGCTTAACTGCGAGACAGACAAGTCGAGCAGGTACGAAAGTAGGTCATAGTGATCCGGTGGTTCTGAATGGAAGGGCCATCGCTCAACGGATAAAAGGTACTCCGGGGATAACAGGCTGATACCGCCCAAGAGTTCATATCGACGGCGGTGTTTGGCACCTCGATGTCGGCTCATCACATCCTGGGGCTGAAGTAGGTCCCAAGGGTATGGCTGTTCGCCATTTAAAGTGGTACGCGAGCTGGGTTTAGAACGTCGTGAGACAGTTCGGTCCCTATCTGCCGTGGGCGTTGGAGAATTGATTGGGGCTGCTCCTAGTACGAGAGGACCGGAGTGGACGCACCACTGGTGTTCCGGTTGTGTCGCCAGACGCATTGCCGGGTAGCTAAGTGCGGAAGAGATAAGTGCTGAAAGCATCTAAGCACGAAACTTGCCAAGAGATGAGTTCTCCCTGTTTTTAAGACAGTAAGGGTTGTTTAAGACTAAGACGTAGATAGGTCTGGTGTGTAAGCGGTGCGAGCCGTTGAGCTAACAGATACTAATTGCCCGAGAGGCTTAACTATACAACGCTCAAGGGTTTTTGAGGTTGTAAGACTAAAATAAAAGACTCAGAGAAGAAAGAGAAAGTTTTAAGGTGAATCAGCTTGTTTGGTTGTGAGCACTAGAGATAGTGAGAGCAGAGTAGAGAAAAGTTATTAAAGGAATAATCCTGGCGGCGATAGAGCGGTGGTCCCACCTGACCCCATACCGAACTCAGAAGTGAAACGCCGATGCGCCGATGGTAGTGTGGGGGTTCCCCATGTGAGAGTAGGACACCGCCAGGTACTGAATGAATAACCCCGAGCTGAATGGCTTGGGGTTTTTGTTTATGGATTTTTATTAAAAATTATATAGAATGATCTCAATTTTATTTCTCAATATAAACCATGAAAAACTTTAGATATTTTGCGCAACGTTATGTTGATTGGGTCATTCGATTAGGTCGAGTCCGTTTCTCTTTACTTGGTATCGTGATTCTTGCGATTTTAGCTATCTGTATACAAATCTTATTAAGTACATTACTTAGTGATGGTATTCACTGGAGTGACATTGTTCGCTCGATCACGTTTGGTTTATTTACCGCTCCTTTTGTTATTTATTTTTTTACGCTACTAGTTGAACGATTAGAACGTTCCCGTTTAGAGCTCTCTAAAACGCTTGCGCGATTAGAAAAAAATAGTCGTGATAAAAGTACCTTACTGGCGACGATTAGTCATGAATTACGTACGCCTTTAAATGGGATCATTGGGCTTAGTCGAATTTTATTGGATGATAAATTAACAGAACAACAGCAAAATTACCTCAATACAATTAATCTAAGTGCGGTCAGTTTAGGTCATATTTTTAGTGATATTATTGATTTAGATAAGATCGACTCCAAACGCATTGAATTAAATATTCAACCCTGTGATTTTCATTCGCTGCTTAATGATTTTTATAATTTTGGGACCTTGATGGCGGAACAAAAGGGGCTTAAATTCTCTTTAATACAGGATGAGAATTTACCTAATTGGCTTTATCTCGACCGTGCTCGTCTTAGCCAAATTCTTTGGAATTTAATTAGTAATGCCGTCAAATTCACTGATAAAGGTGAAGTTATTCTAAGGGTGCAGAAAATGCAAGATAATCAGTATCAATTTAGTGTTACTGATACCGGGGCTGGTATTGCACCTTGTGAACTAGATAAGATTTTTACCATGTATTATCAGGTTAAAGATAATATTCATCGTTCTGCAGGAAGTGGCATCGGCCTTGCGATTTCTAAGAATTTAGCTCAATTAATGCAAGGGGATTTAACGGTTGAAAGTGAATTGGAAAAAGGTTCAACCTTTTACTTAACGATCATTGCAGAAAAAGCTCAGGCTCATGATGGTAATGCTGAAAAAGCCATGCAGCATCTTTCTATTTTATTAGTAGAAGACGTTGAATTGAATGTGGTTGTGGCTAAAAGTATTCTTGAAAAGCAAGGCCATTATGTTGATGTAGCGATGAATGGTGAACAGGCTATCCAATTATTTGAGAAAAATACTTATGATATTGTTTTTCTTGATATTAAGTTACCAGATATGTCAGGCTTTGATATTGCATACTATTTACGTAAAAACTATGAAGAAGGGATTTATGATTTTCTCCCACCTTTAATTGCTTTTACGGCAAACGTTATGCACAGCGAAGAGGAATATCAAAATCAGGGTATGGATGGCGTGTTGCGTAAGCCTCTTTCTCTGACGGAATTACGTCAGTGTTTTAAAACATTCTTAGGTGATGATATCGAGACTACCTCTGATGAAGAAGAACTATCTCAAGTTCAAGAAGGTATTAATATTTCACTTATTGAGTTAATTGGAAAATCACAAGCTAAAGCTAATGTAGAGTTATTCAAACAGTGGATGCCAATTTATTTGGATGAATTGGAAACGGCGTATGAAGATTATCTTACAAACGCAGATATGCAACAGATGGTGTCAGATGTGGCACATAAAATAAAAGGGGCTGCAGCATCAGTGGGGCTTGTTAATGTTCAAAATATCGCCAAATTGGCTCAAGACACGTCATTACCTAATTGGGCATCTGATATTGCTTTATGGATAAAGCAACTCAGTAATGAATGGTTTCAAAATGTAGCTGAATTAGAAGCATATTTAGAAAAATAATTCATGACACGTCATTTTCAAATTTTGATCAGTGAGAATATGCCGTCTAATTTGCCGGCAAATACCTTGATCATTAATGAATTTTCTAAAATTCAAAATCTTCTTGGGCAAGAGTTTGAGACGATCTTGTTTGATGCACGTAAATGTATCCATTTAGAGGCGCTCGCCATTGCGGCTGGTACATTGAAAATGAATGGTGCCTTAATTGTCTTGCTATCAAATTGGGAGAAACTTCATTCCCAATTAGATGAAGATAGTCTTCGTTGGTCAGGTTCGCTTGAGACAATTGCAACGCCAAGATTTATGACATATTTTAAGCATTGTATTCATAAATATGGTTTTCCTGTTCTTTATCATCAAAATGATTTAAAATTTGATCGCACTTTTCAGCAGTCATTTGTAAATCATAATGCGACCTTAGATCAGCAGAAAATCATTGACCGAATCTTACAAAAAGAATCTGAACTCTACTTTCTTACCGCTAAACGAGGAAGAGGGAAATCAGCCCTCGCAGGCTTATTAGCAAATCAACTCGATACAAAAATTTACCTCACCGCGCCGAATAAAAGTGCGGTCAAAATTTTGTCTGAATTTTCAGAAAAAGAGATTATCTTTATTGCACCAGATGAGCTTTTCCTTGCTTTGCAACATGATCCTTCTTTTTCTGAGAATGCGTGGCTTTTTCTGGATGAAGCAGCAATGTTGCCGATTGCTCAACTTACTGCTTTTTCCCACCATTTTAAGCATATTTTATTTACGACGACCATACATAGTTATGAGGGAACAGGACGAGGCTTTGAGCTTAAATTTAAGCAAAAAATTAACCGCACTTTCTCTGACTTTGAGCTTATTGAACCGCTACGTTGGTCGAAAGATGATGCTTTAGAGGCATTTATCGATGAGCTTTTATTATTGAATGTAGAGGATGAGTTTAGACAAACAGCATACGATAAAAGCAAGTTCTGTCAAATTACTGAATGCTCACAAGAGGAAATACTTTCTTCATTGCCTCAATTCTATGGGTTGATGACATTAGCTCATTATCGTACATCACCATTAGATCTCCGGCGATTGTTTGATGCCAATTTACAGTGCTTTTTTACTGCTGAAAGCGAACAAAATTTACTGGGCGCAGTGTGGGCATTAGAAGAAGGTGGAATTGAGGATTCATCGCTTATAGAAGCTATTCAGCTGGGTATAAGACGCCCGAAAGGCAATCTCGTGCCACAAGCACTTTGTTTTCATGCTCAGCTACAAAAGGCTTGTGAATTACATTCTTTACGCATTTCAAGAATTGCGGTTCAGCCTATGTGGCAGCAACATGGTATTGGTAGACAACTCATTGAATATATTACACTAAATTCCGATGTGGATTATTTATCAGTGAGTTTCGGTTATACCAAAGAACTGGCTCAATTTTGGCAGAAGTGTGGTTTTTCTCTTGTTCATTTAGGCGAGCATTTAGAGGCGAGCAGTGGTTGTTACTCTGCGATTGCGCTAAAAGGGCTTTCTGCACAAGGGATTGAATTAGAAAAAAGAGCAAAGCAATCTTTTCAACGGAATATACCGTTATCTTTCCATCCACTTGCTCAGGTATTTAATACCACATCAGTAGATTGGGAATTGCTTGATGAAGATTGGTTAAGCCTAAAAAACTTCGCTTATTTTCACCGCTCTTTAGCTTCCGCTTTGCCGGCAATTCGTCGATTTTTAATGAATTTAGATGAAAAAGATTGTCCTTTAATGCGAGATTATTTCATCACAAAACAGATACCCTATAGTAAGAAAAATGGGTTAAAATCATTACGTTCTGAAATTGCACAAAAATTAAAAAAGGAGGCAAGATGAGCGAACAAGAAAAAAAAGGTTGGTTTCGCAAAGCCGTAGATGAATATAATAAATTTTGCAAAGAGCTTGGTTTAGATAAAGGAGCTTGTCGAGGTTGTATGCCACGTATCGAATTCGATGATGATGGGCATGTAAAAAAAGAGAAGCCACTTGAATCACTCAAAAAATAGGAGAAACAGGGTTATTAACCCTGTTTTTTTATACAGATAATTATTGAAAAGTAGAGTGAATTTGCTAAACTAACTCGCTGTCCAAATAAAAAAATGAGATAAAATTGACCGCACCTATGAAAACAACCTATTTTAATTTTGATATTCCCACTCAGCCAAATGACCATAAAATTCTTGGCAACGTATTAACGGGTGCTGATGCACTTGCGATTAGTGAAATTACTGAGCAATATGATGGATTGACAGTGGTCGTGGCACCAGATACTAAAAGTGCGGTTCGTTTATCACAAGTTTTACCGGATTTAACTTCTCAGCCCGTTCAGTTTTTTCCTGATTGGGAAACGTTGCCTTACGATTCTTTTTCGCCTCATCAAGAAATTATTTCTTCTCGTTTAAGTGCGCTATTTCATTTGCAAAATACTAAAAAAGGCATCTTTGTTTTGCCGATTAGCACATTAATGCAGCGAGTGTGTCCGCCGAAATATCTACAGCATAATGTCCTTTTGATTAAAAAAGGTGATCGTCTTGTCATTGAAAAATTGCGATTACAATTAGAGTCAGCAGGATATCGTTCCGTAGAGCAAGTACTAGAACATGGTGAATATGCTGTGCGCGGATCACTTTTAGATCTTTTCCCAATGGGAAGTGCAGTTCCATTTCGTTTAGATTTTTTTGATGATGAAATTGATTCGATTCGTACTTTTGATGTCGATACGCAGCGAACGTTAGATGAAATTCAATCTATTAATTTATTACCTGCACACGAATTTCCAACAGATGAGAAAGGCATTGAATTTTTCCGTACACAATTTAGAGAAACCTTTGGTGAAATTCGTCGTGATCCTGAGCATATTTATCAGCAAATCAGTAAAGGCACATTAATTTCAGGGATTGAATATTGGCAACCGTTATTCTTTGATGAAATGGCAACGTTGTTTGATTACTTACCCGAAAAAACGTTTTTTGTAGATATGGAAACAAATCAAGCACAAGGTGAACGTTTTTATCTTGATGCCAAACAGCGATATGAGCATCGAAAAGTTGATCCAATGCGTCCTCTTTTGCCGCCAGAACGTTTGTGGCTTAGTATTGATGCGGTAAATCATGCGTTAAAAAATTATCCTAAAATTAATTTTAAAGCAGAAAAAGTGCGGTCATCTGTTCGTCAGAAAAACTTAGCGGTGTCTGCATTACCAGCCGTGACTATTCAATCACAGCAAAAAGAACCGTTATCACAACTTCGACAGTTTATTGAACATTTCAAAGGAAATGTTTTATTTTCAGTTGAAACTGAAGGACGACGTGAAACTTTACTGGATTTACTTTCACCATTAAAAATTAAACCTAAACAGATTAAAACCTTATCTGAAGCCAATCAAGACAAGTTTAATCTTTGGGTAAGTCGTCTTGAGCAAGGTTTTATTCTTGATGAGGCTAAACTCGCCGTCATTACTGAACATGAAATTTTAGGCGAGCGTGTACAGCAACGTCAGCGTGATAAACGTAAAGCGGTGAATCCTGATACCTTAGTGCGTAATCTGGCTGAATTAAAAATTGGGCAGCCTGTGGTGCATTTAGATCATGGTGTGGGGCGTTACGGTGGGTTAGTCACGCTTGATACAGGTGGTTTAAAAGCGGAATATTTGCTAATTAACTATGCGAATGAATCTAAGCTTTATGTGCCGGTTGGTTCACTTCATTTAATTAGTCGCTATGTCGGTGGCTCAGATGAAACCGCACCATTACATAAATTAGGTAATGAATCATGGGCGAAAACCCGTCAAAAAGCTGCAGAAAAAATTCGTGATGTGGCCGCTGAATTACTTGATGTGTATGCCCAGCGAGAAGTGAAAAAAGGCTTTGAATTTAAATATGATCGTGAGGAATTTCAGCAATTTGCTGCAACTTTCCCTTTTGAAGAAACGCACGATCAAGACATGGCAATTAATGCTGTCATTTCGGATATGTGTCAGCCCAAAGCAATGGACCGTTTAGTTTGTGGTGATGTAGGTTTTGGGAAGACTGAAGTAGCGATGCGAGCCGCATTTTTGGCGGTCATGAACCATAAACAAGTGGCTGTATTAGTCCCTACAACCTTGCTAGCTCAACAGCATTACGAGAATTTTAAAGATCGTTTTGCTAATTTGCCGGTTAATGTGGAAGTGCTTTCTCGCTTTAAAACAGCTAAAGAGCAAAAACAAATCTTAGAAAATTTAGCCGAAGGAAAAGTCGATATTCTGATTGGCACCCATAAATTAATTCAATCCGATGTGAAGTTTTCTGATCTTGGCTTACTCATCATAGATGAAGAACATCGCTTTGGTGTGGGGCAAAAAGAGAAAATCAAACAACTTCGAGCGAATATTGATATTTTAACGCTTACCGCAACACCAATTCCTCGTACTTTGAATATGGCGATGAATGGTATTCGCGATCTTTCTATTATTGCGACACCCCCAGCTCGCCGAGTGAGTATCAAAACGTTTGTTCGCCAGAAAGATGATTTAATTATTCGTGAAGCCATCTTGCGTGAAATTTTACGTGGTGGGCAAGTTTATTATTTACATAATGATGTGGCGAGTATTGAAAATACGGCTGAAAAACTGACCGCACTTGTGCCAGAGGCTCGAGTTGTGATTGGACATGGTCAAATGCGAGAACGTGAACTTGAACGCGTGATGAGTGATTTTTATCATCAACGTTATAACGTTTTAGTCTGTTCCACCATTATTGAAACAGGGATTGACGTACCTACGGCAAATACGATCATTATTGAACGTGCAGATAATTTTGGCTTGGCACAGCTTCACCAGTTGCGTGGTCGAGTAGGGCGTTCTCACCATCAAGCTTATGCCTATTTGCTTACACCGCCGCCGAAATTAATGACGAAAGATGCGAAACGTCGTTTAGAGGCATTAGAAAGTTTAGATAATTTAGGTGCAGGTTTCATTCTTGCGACGCACGATTTAGAAATTCGCGGTGCAGGTGAATTATTAGGGAATGAACAAAGTGGGCAAATTGAAAGCATCGGTTTTTCACTTTATATGGAATTACTTGATGCAGCAGTGAAAGCCTTAAAAGAGGGCAGAGAACCTTCATTAGAAGAGATTACACATCAGCAAGCAGAAATTGAATTGCGTGTTCCAGCCTTATTGCCAGATGACTATCTTGGGGATGTGAATATGCGTTTGTCGTTCTATAAACGCATTGCCGCGGCCGAAAGTAAACAAGAGTTAGATGAACTAAAAGTTGAATTGATTGATCGCTTTGGTTTATTACCTGAAGCAACGAAAAATCTTTTACAAATTGCTGAAATACGTTTAATGGTGAAACCATTAAAAGTATTGAAGATTGATGCAGGTGCTCAAGGTGGCTTTATTGAATTCTCACCTTCAGCAAAAGTTGATCCTGAAAAATTCATTAAACTGATTCAACAAAATCCAATTGTTTATCGTTTTGATGGTCCATTAAAATTTAAGTTTGTGAAAGTGCTTCCAGAAAACAAAGCGCGGTTAGAATTTGTGATGGATTTAGTGAAGACACTTACTGAGTAGCAAGTAAATAAAAAGGCTGACAAAATGTCAGCCTTTCTTTTTAAAGTTTTATTAGTGAAGCGCTTCAACAACGCTTAAGAACATTTTTAAGATACCGGCATTTAATAAGTCGATAAAGAATGCCCCTACCATTGGTACGATTAAGAACGCTTTGTGAGATGGTCCGAAACGACTGGTAATCGCTTGCATGTTAGCAACGGCTGTTGGTGTTGCGCCGAGACCGAAACCACAGTGACCCGCACTTAATACAATCGCATCATAATCTTTACCCATCATACGGTATGTGACGTAGATAGCGAAGAAAGCCATGAAGACAACTTGAACCGCTAAGATAACTAATACATCTGTTGCAAGACCTGCTAATTCCCAAAGTTTGAGAGACATTAAAGCAATCGCTAAGAAGATAGATAAACCTACGCTACCTAATACGTCAATCGCTGAATCAGCCACTTGGAATTTGAATAAGTGGGTTAAGCTGTTGCGAATGATTACGCCTGTAAACAAACACCATACGAATGTAGGTAATTGAATGTGAGTACCTTTTGTTAAGCCATCTAAGTATTGACCAATGAGTAAACATAAAGAAAGCATCGCGATGGTTTCAATGATTGAGCGTGCATTCACTTTACGTTTATAAGTTGGGTGCTCAAATGCTTCTTGTACGTCATCTACTTCATCATTCTCTGGGTTTTCACCTTGTTTTTGATGATTTAATAAATAACGAGATACTGGACCACCTAAGATACCACCAAAGACTAAACCGAATGTGGCACATGCCATGGCGATTTCTGTCGCAGCCGGTAGATTAAATTCTTTAGTGAATGTTTCTGCCCATGCCGCACCTGTACCATGACCACCGGTTAGGGTAACTGAACCAGCAAGTAAGCCGTAAGCAGGATCAATGCCTAATAATTGAGTACCTACAATACCGATGACATTTTGGCAAACAATGAGTATTCCTGCCGCCAATAGGAAGATAACTAATGGTTTTCCGCCTTTAATTAAGCGAGCAAAGTTTGCACTTAAACCGATAGAGGAGAAGAATACCAACATCATAGATGTTTGTAAGCTTTTCTCAAAAGTGAATGAAGTGCCATTTACTTTGTATAAAATGGTTAATGCAATAGCCACAATAAAGCCGCCAACGACAGGCTCAGGGATATTAAATGTTTGTAAAACTCGAATGCGTTTTACTAGAAAAAAACCGAGTAATAATACAAAACTTGCTAAAGCAAGTGTTTGATAGGTATCAAAAACAATATTCACGAAATATCCTCCTATTTAGTTTGGTTTCGAGAATTCTTATGAGTTGTGTTCAGGTTCAACCACCACAATGTCAACATTACTATGTAATCCACGTGGTAATTGGGAGCCTTTTCTGCCGCGTTCCGCACGGAATTTTTGCAGATCTTCCGGTTTTAATGTGATTTTTCGTTTACCGGAATGGAACTCAAGGCTGGCTTGCTCTGAAATTAAGAACAATTTCACCAATAATTCTGACCGCGCTTTTGCATTCGCTGCTGGAATACTGATGATTTTGTTGCCTTTCCCTTTTGATAATGCCGGTAAATCCCGTACCGGAAAAATCAGCATTCGACCCGCTGATGTGAGGGACACAAGAAGTGAGGCCAACTCGGAAAGTTTCTCAGGTTTCAAGACTTTCGCATTTTCTGGCAAAGAAATCAAGGCTTTTCCTGCTTTATTGCGTGCAATTAAATCTTCAAATTTGCAAATAAAACCGTATCCTGCATCTGATGCCATCAATAATTCTTGTTTTTCAGGTTCCATAATAACCTGTTCAATCGTCGCACCGGCCGGTAATGTGAGTTTACCGGTGAGCGGTTCACCTTGTGAACGCGCAGAAGGTAAACTTAATGGATCTAAAGCATAACTACGACCCGTACTATCAATAAAGATCACAGGTTGATTACTTTTACCGCAAGCGTGCGCGAGATATTTATCGCCAGCTTTGTAGCTTAATCCTGCCGGATCAATGTCATGACCTTTTGCACAGCGTACCCAGCCCATTTCAGATAAGATGACGGTAACGGGTTCAGCAGGAGTCATTTCACTTTCAGAAATGGCTTTCGCTTCTTCACGTTCAACTAATTGAGACATTCTAGGGCTGGTGTATTTTTTCGCATCTTCTTGAATTTCTTTTTTGATCAAGGTATTTAAGCGACGCTCAGATCCTAAAATTAATTCTAAATTTGACCGCTCTTCTTCGAGTTTATCTTTCTCAGCTTGTAATTGATGCTCTTCTAATTTAGCTAAATGGCGCAAACGTAAGTTTAAAATGGCTTCAGCCTGTTCATCACTTAAGTTAAAACGAGCCATTAAAACTTGTTTCGGTTCATCTTCAGTACGAATAATCTCAATGACTTTATCAATATTGAGGAAAGCAATCATCAAGCCATCTAAAATGTGCAAACGAGCGAGTACTTTATCTAAACGATGTTGTAAACGACGCGTTACTGTTGTGCGACGGAATGTTAGCCATTCAGTGAGGACTTGAAGTAAGCCTTTCACGGCTGGTTTATGATCAAGCCCGATCATATTCATATTCACACGATAGCTTTTTTCAAGATCTGTCGTCGCAAATAAATGCGCCATTAAGGCATCCGTGTCAACGCGATTTGAACGAGGCACAAGCACGATACGCACAGGGTTTTCATAATCTGCTTCATCACGAATATCTTCCACCATTGGCAATTTTTTCGCCGTCATTTGCTCAGCGATTTGTGCAATGATTTTAGAGGGTGAAGATTGATGAGGAAGTGCACTAATGATGACTTCACCGTCTTCTTTATGCCATGTTGCACGCATTTTGATAGAACCACGACCGGTTTCGTACATTTTTCGAATATCATCTTTTGGTGAAATAATTTCCGCTTCAGTTGGGAAATCTGGGCCTTGAATGATATTGAGTACATCATCTAATCCTGCTTTTGGATTATCTAATAGCAGAACAGCGGCATCCGCTACTTCATTAATATTGTGTGGTGGAATATCGGTTGCCATCCCGACGGCAATTCCGGTGGTGCCGTTTAACAGAATATGAGGCAAACGTGCAGGCAAATATTGTGGTTCTTCTAAAGTACCATCAAAGTTTGGTTGGAAATCAACGGTGCCTTGGCCTAATTCAGTTAATAGAATCTCAGAAATTTTGGACAGACGAGATTCTGTATAACGCATTGCCGCGAATGATTTAGGATCATCTGGCGCCCCCCAGTTTCCTTGGCCATCCACTAAAGGATAACGGTAAGAAAAGGGCTGAGCCATTAATACCATGGCTTCATAACAGGCGGAGTCACCGTGTGGATGGAATTTACCTAACACATCACCGACGGTACGCGCAGATTTTTTAAATTTCGCTGCAGCATTTAAACCCAGTTCAGACATCGCATAAACAATACGACGTTGGACAGGCTTTAAGCCATCACCAATAAAAGGTAATGCACGATCCATGATGACGTACATTGAATAATTAAGATAAGCCTTTTCTGTAAAGGTGCGAAGTGGCATCTGCTCGATGCCTTCGTAATTAATATTGCTCATATTTTTTTAATCTATTTTCTGGTTGCACCGGAACTCGCATCAGAATGTTCGTGATGAGAATGCCCCATATCCATTCCTTTATGACTGTCAATTTCGTAAGGAACAGGTTGCGGTTTTTGTGGATTGGCTTCTTTAAAGGCTTCGTCTTTTAATTTGCCAGAATAAATAGTCGGATTTTTTTCGCCTTCGACCACGATTTGTCCCATCGTGCCTTTATTTACAGCACGGAAAATCGAGTGATCCATAAAGACATAAGTGCCCGGTACATCAATTCGAGTTTCCACCATGGTAGCACTGCCAGATGGAATCAAAGTTGTTTGAACATTATGATTAACAAGCGTACCGCCTTCCACATACACATTATCAAATACGGCACCAATTAAGTGGAAAGAAGAGCATAAATTTGGTCCAGCATTTCCTACAAATAGACGAATGCTTTCACCGGTTTTCGCTTTTAAGGCATTTCCGTCCATAGTTGCACCGACTTTACCGTTAAAGAGGACGTATTCAGGGCGTTCATCAATGGCCTTTTGCATACTGAATGGTTGCAAGCCAGGATCGCCAAATTCACCTTTGGTATAGAATTCACTTTGCATGATGTAGAATTCGCGATCCACTTTTGGCAAGCCTTCTTTTGGCTCAACTAAAACTAAACCATACATCCCCTTGGCAAGGTGAATATCCACAGGCTGACTGCCACAGTGGTATAGATAAATCCCCGAACGTAACGCTCTAAATTGGAAGGTTGATGTTCGCGTTGGTGGCGTTTCACTTGCGAGTGCTCCGCCCATTGGCACAGCGGCAGCATGAAAATCGATGCTGTGCGGCATCATTGAACTCGCTGAGTTGGAAAGTTGCACTTCCACCATATCACCTTCGCGTACACGAATGAATGGCGCAGGCACGCTACCATTTAATGTCCAGAATTTAAATTGCACACCATCCATTAAATCCATAATTTGCTCAAGTGCGGTCAGTTTTACCACGACTTTTGCTGGATAGTTACGTTCAATCGGTTTTGGCACATTTGGCGCAAGTGTTAGTTCAGCTTCAATTTCTGGTAAATTCTCAACTGCAGTAGTTGCTGTATTTGAGGCTTTTTCTTCCGCTTGAGCAGAAGGAATAAGGCTTAAACCAGCACCTAATGTAATTGTTGCTAGGCCTAGTGCACTGTTTTTAAAAAAATCTCGACGTTGTTCGTTCATGATTGACCTCAAATAATTAAACAGCTAAATCCACTTGGTCGCCATTGGTTTGTAACCAATTTTTGCGATCTTCCGCTCGTTTTTTGGCAAGTAACATATCCATTAATTCTAATGTTTCCGCGCCTTGATCTTCGCCTAGCTCATAGGTTAATTGAACTAAACGACGTGTATTCGGATCCATGGTGGTTTCACGTAATTGTGATGGATCCATTTCACCTAAACCTTTGAATCGTTGTACGTTTAAAGTGCCTTTTTTACCTTTTAAGCGTTCTAAAATTGCTTCTTTTTCGTTTTCATCGAGGGCATAAAAGACTTCTTTACCTAAGTCGATACGATAGAGTGGTGGCATTGCCACATAAACGTGTCCATCTTGAACCAATTTAGGGAAGTGACGTAAAAAGAGCGCACAGAGTAGGGTGGCGATATGCAAACCATCAGAGTCCGCATCGGCTAAAATACAGACTTTCCCGTAACGAAGTTGAGATAAGTCTTCATTATCAGGATCGATACCAAGCGCCACAGCAATATCATGAATTTCGGTTGAACCAAGCACTTGATCACTAGCAACTTCCCAAGTATTTAAGATTTTTCCGCGTAACGGTAGGATCGCTTGATATTCACGGTCTCGCGCCTGTTTGGCCGAGCCGCCCGCAGAGTCACCCTCTACTAAGAATAATTCAGTTTTTTCTAAATTTTGTGATGCACAATCGGCTAATTTACCCGGTAGAGCAGGACCACTCACTAATTTTTTACGCACAACTTTTTTGGCTGCATTCAGACGACGTTGTGCAGAACTGATCGCCATTTCAGCTAAGCGATCTGCATCCTGTACGTTTTGATTCAACCATAAACTGAAGGCATCTTTTAAAACACCCGCAACAAAGACCGCACTTTGACGGGAAGATAAACGTTCTTTTGTTTGGCCAGCAAATTGAGCATCTTGCATTTTCAGTGAAAGAATATAAGCACAGCGATCCCAAATATCATCTGCCGTTAATTTCACGCCACGTGGTAATTTATTGCGGAATTCGCAATATTCAGTCATGGCATTGAGCAAGCCTTGGCGAAGACCATTTACGTGTGTTCCGCCTTGTACCGTAGGAATCAAGTTTACATAGCTTTCTGCAATAAGCTCACCACCTTCCGGCAACCATAATAATGCCCAGCTTACCGCTTCGGTGGAGCCTTTAAATTCACCGACAAAAGGTTTTTCAGGTAAGATTTCAAAACCATTCACCGCTTCGGTTAAGTAATCCGATAAACCATCTTGATAACACCACACATCTTCGGTGTTATTCACTTTATCGACAAATTTAATTTCTAAGCCTGAACAAAGCACGGCTTTAGCACGCAATAAGTGGCGTAAACGGCTGACAGAAAAATTCTTGCTATCAAAATATTTTGGGTTTGGTTTGAAGTGGACGGTGGTACCGGTTGTACGTCTGCCACAAGTCCCGATGACTTCTAATTCTTCTACTTTTACGCCATTTTCAAAGGCAATTTTATACACTTCACCGTTACGTTTAACTTGAATATCAACGCGTTCAGAAAGGGCATTAACGACAGATATTCCCACCCCGTGTAAACCACCGGCAAATTCATAGTTTTTATTCGAGAATTTACCGCCAGCGTGAAGTTTAGTTAAGATCACTTCGACACCAGAAACGCCTTCCGTTGGGTGAATATCCACCGGCATCCCGCGTCCATTATCAATGACTTCAAGCGATTGATCAGCGTGTAAAATCACTTCAACTTTGGTGGCAAAACCTGCAAGGGCTTCGTCCACACTGTTATCAATAACTTCTTGTGCAAGATGATTTGGACGGGTAGTGTCCGTATACATGCCGGGGCGAATTTGCACCGGTTCGAGATCTTTCAGAACCGTAATTTCTTGAGCAGAATAATTTGTAGTCATTTTTAAAATTAGTTACTTATTTATAAAAAATTGGCGTGATTTTATCAAAAAATGACGCGTTTATAAAATCAAAGATAAGAAAAGGGAAGGATATTAGATTAACTAAAAGTGCGGTCAAAATTTGACGTGAATTTTGACCGCACTTTGGATTCATTTGAACCGATTTAATCTGCTATAGATTGAGTTATCTCAATACTAAGCTTTTGCTTTTGTGGCTAAATATTCCTGCAAGCCTTTATCTCTCAATTTGCAGCTCGGGCATTCTCCACAGCCTCCTTCAACACCTTCGTAGCAAGTGTGAGTATGCTGACGAATATAATCTAACGCTCCTAACTCATCGGCAAGAGCCCAGGTTTGGGCTTTAGTGAGATACATTAACGGTGTTTTTAAATTGAACGGATAATCCATGGCTAAATTAAGGGTGACATTCATGGATTTGATAAACACATCACGGCAATCGGGATAGCCACTGTAATCCGTTTCGCATACGCCTGTGATAATGTCATTAATGCCTTGTCCTTTAGCATAGATCGCGGCATACAATAAGAAGAGTGCGTTGCGGCCATCCACAAAAGTATTCGGTAATTCACCATCTTTTTGTTCAATATCAGCATTGGCATCCATTAAGGCATTATGGGTAATGGATTTGATAGCTGATGTATCAATCAACGTTTGTTTCACACCGAGATCCTGAGCGATCCAACAGGCTTTTTCTAATTCAATGGCATGTCGTTGACCGTATTGAAAGGTGACCGTTTCCACATTTTCCACGCCATATTCAGCAATGGCTTGAATTAAACAGGTTGTGGAATCTTGTCCACCAGAGAAGATCACAAGGGCTTTACGATTGTGATTAGGATTTGAAATATTCATAGGATACCTAGTTTTTTTATGTAGGAGGTTTGCGAACTACAAGTTAAAAATGAGGCGGTATTGTAGAAGTCAAAGATAAATTTTGCAAGAAAAGGACTAATTTAAGCAGGAAAATACGGAGAGAATTGTGATACAATTTTAACAACTTAGTTTTAAAAAAGGTAAACACAATGAAAAAATTAATTCTTATTGTTATTGGTGCATTAGTAATTTCAGCTTGCGCAAATAAAGACGTTTATTTTAATGGTTCGGAAGGATCCCATTCAGGCATGAAATTTGATAAAGACACTCGTCATTGGGGCGTTAATCAATAATTGTTTTGATAAAAGAAAAGCCATACTGTTGTATGGCTTTTTTATTAAATCACTTCTTCTTGGCAATGTGGGCAAGTCATTAAATGCTCTTCATTATTATGCACAATATAGTGGCCCATTTTTTTCGCTTTAGTATCAAGATATTTCGTATTGTAACGGTTTTCACCTACATTCAACGGTACACGTTCTACGATATTAATGCCCGCTTTTTTCATCGTTTCTACTTTTTGCGGGTTGTTTGTCATCAAGCGAACTTGTTTCACCCCTAATAATTCAAACATATCAGCACACACATTAAAGTTACGCTCATCGGCTTTAAAACCTAATGCAAGATTGGCTTCAATAGTATCCATGCCTTGATCTTGTAAGTAATAAGCACGAATTTTATTAATTAGACCAATACCACGGCCTTCTTCACGATGATAGATCAATACACCTCGACCCGCTTCACTAATTTGACGTAATGCGGCTGCAAGCTGGAAACCGCAATCACATTTTAAACTGTGTAATGCATCACCCGTTAAGCATTCAGAATGAATACGGGCGAGCACAGGCTCATCTTGGTTTGAAATATCACCCATTACTAATGCGATGTGTTCTTTTTTTGTATCGGGAAATTCAAATCCGACCATTTTAAATATGCCATATTCGGTAGGCAAATTGGCTTGGGCAACCAGTTGGATTTTTGACATAACTTATCCTTTTTTCAACTTTATTCTGCTAAAATATGCACTTTATTTTTATTATCAAGAGGCAACAATGTTTAAAAGGCTGTCATTATATACGTTATTCCTTTGTCTTGTACCATTTTTTGTTTGGGGTTTTGCTTATCATTGGCATGGAAACAACCAATTAATGGAATGGGATTATTGGCTTTATCTTTTAACCGAAACTGGTAGCGTACCTTACGCTTTAATTACCTGTGGTGTATTTGCTTTACTTTTCCGTTTTCTTTTTGAAAATCGTAAACAATGGATTATGGGCGTGATTGTAATGGGGCTGTCGGTATTATCCACACAAGTAATTAAAACAGGTTTAAAAACGGTTTTTGCCGAGCCACGTCCTTTTACCGTCTATTTAGCGGAAAAAACAGAAAGTACGACGGATGCCTTTTATCATCAAGATCGTTCAGAACGTGCGAAATTAGTGGATAAATTTTATTCGACCCAAGCCGATACGCCAGCATGGCTAAAAGCCCATTATGAAGATGAAACCGGTTATTCTTTCCCATCTGGTCATTCTATTTTTGCCGCTACTTGGCTTATGTTAGCCGTTGGATTTAGCCAATTATTAGGGAAGCGTTCTTTTAAAGCAGAATTGCTTATTGGTGCGATGACCATTTGGGGCGTATTAATGTTGATTAGCCGCGTACGCCTTGGAATGCATTATCCAATCGATTTATTTGTGGCGATAATTTCGGCGTGGATTGTTCATTTGATTATTTTTGGTTTCTTGCAGAAGAAAGGCTTGTTTAACAATAAATAGCATCAAAGACCGGTTTTAGTGATAAAGCCGGTCTTTTTATTGCTTGTAGAAAATATGATTTTTATCATGGATTTTCATTTTGATTTCAAGGAAAATACAGTCCAGACATTCCAACAATTTTGACCGCTCTTTGAGGAGACAATATGTATTACGGTATTGATATCGGTGGCACAAAGATTGAATTGGCTGCTTTTAATGAAAAATTAGAAAAACTTTATACCGAGCGCGTGCCAACGCCACAAACAGATTATCAAGATTGGTTACAAGCGATCAAAACGCTAGTAGAACGTGCTGATGCCCACTTTGGTGAAAAAGGCACAGTAGGTTTAGGTTTGCCTGGATTTGTTAATTTAACAACTGGGCTTGCTGAAGTGACGAATATTCGTGTTGCAGATAATAAGCCCATTTTAGCCGATCTTGAACGCGTTTTAGATCGTGAAGTGCGGGCAGAAA
Source organism: Haemophilus parainfluenzae (assembly GCF_014931415.1). Classification (NCBI taxonomy): domain Bacteria; kingdom Pseudomonadati; phylum Pseudomonadota; class Gammaproteobacteria; order Pasteurellales; family Pasteurellaceae; genus Parahaemophilus; species Parahaemophilus parainfluenzae. The sequence continues at coordinate 1,321,298 of NZ_CP063121.1, forward strand.
ATGATGCAAATTGTTTTGCACTCTCTGAAGCCTGTGATGAAGAAAATACCCAATATCCTTCTGTGTTAGGGCTTATTTTGGGGACAGGCTTTGGTGGTGGTTTTGTAATTAATGGCAAAATTCACTCGGGACAAGTCGGGATGGCAGGGGAGTTAGGCCACCTTCAATTAAATTATCATGCCTTAAAGTTATTAGGCTGGGATAAAGCGCCAATTTACCAATGTGGTTGTGGCAATCAGGCCTGTTTAGATACGTATATTTCTGGTCGCGGCTTTGAAATGTTGTACCGTGATTTAAAAGGGGAAGAGTTATCCGCCAAAGAAATTATTGATCGCTTTTATGCGAAAGAGGAAAGTGCGGTTGATTTTGTTCGTATTTTTGTGGAGTTAGCGGCGATTTCTATTGGCAATATTATCACGGCATTTGATCCGCATATGATAGTGCTCGGTGGAGGGTTATCGAATTTTGATTATCTTTATGAAGCCTTACCAAAAGCATTACCCGCTCATTTAATGCGTAGTGCGAAAGTGCCACCAATTAAAAAAGCAAAACATGGTGATTCCGGTGGTGTTCGTGGAGCTGCAGCATTATTTTTAAACTGTGAATAGATTTAATCTAAAAATACAGTGAAAATTTGAATAAATTTTATATTATAGGATAAGAATCCAGTTTTTCTTTAAGAAAACTGGATTTTTTCTTTTGTCTCTCTACAATCAGAATATTGATTTTTTAGTGAGGTTTTTATGCTGACAGAATTTGGGAACTGGATTGAACAGGGATTAACATGGGTTATCGAACATTTTGATGAGCCATTATGGAATATCACCATTGTTATTTTATTAGGTGTAGGTCTATTTTTTACCATTACTACAGGGGTAGTGCAGTTACGTCTTTTCCCTACAAGTATACGTGAAATGTGGTTTGGACGTGCAGCAGAGGGAAATTCTTTAACGCCATTCCAAGCGTTTGCAACCGGGCTCGCCAGTCGAGTTGGCGTAGGTAATATCAGTGGTGTGGCAACAGCCATTGCACTTGGTGGCGAAGGGGCAGTATTCTGGATGTGGGTAACGGCATTTATTGGGATGTCGAGTGCTTTTGCGGAATCGACTTTAGCACAGGTATTCAAAATTCAAGATAAAGATGGTTCTTTCCGTGGTGGCCCCGCTTACTATATTACACAAGGTTTAAAATCACGTTGCTTAGCGGTAGCGTTTGCGGTATCACTTATTTTTACCTTTGGTTTTGCATTTAATTCAGTACAAGCAAACTCAATTGTGGAAGCAACCAAAAATGCTTGGAATTGGCAAGGTGAATATGTTGGTCTTGTTTTAGTGGTATTAACTGCTGTAATTATTTTCGGTGGTGTAAAACGTATTGCGACCATTTCTAGTAGCGTAGTACCGATGATGGCACTCTTTTATTTAATTATGGCGGTAATTATCTTAGGCATGCATATTGATATGATCCCGACGGTGATAGCTAATATTTACAAAAGTGCTTTTACTTTCCAATCAGCCGCTGGTGGTATGTTTGGTGCTTTAGTCTCCAAAGCCATGATGATGGGGATTAAACGTGGATTATTCTCCAATGAAGCGGGGATGGGCTCTGCCCCAAATGCCGCAGCAGCTGCTCATGTAAAACATCCGGTTAGCCAAGGCTTAGTGCAAATGCTTGGTGTGTTTGTGGATACCATGATCGTTTGTACTTGTACGGCAGTAATTATTCTGCTTTCTGATAACTATGGCAGTGAAACACTGAAAAGTATTTCCTTAACGCAAAACGCATTGCGTTATCATGTTGGGGAGTTTGGCGTACACTTCTTAGCTTTCATTTTATTGCTTTTCGCTTATTCCTCTATTATCGGTAACTATGCTTACGCAGAAAGTAACATTCGCTTTATTAAAAATAAACCTTGGTTTGTATGGGCATTCCGTTTATCGGTATTATTCTTCGTTTATTTCGGTTCGGTAAAATCAGGTAATGTTGTGTGGAATTTTGCGGATACTGTGATGGCTGTGATGGCAATTATTAACTTAGTCGCGATCGTTTTACTTTCCCCGATTGTGTGGAAGTTAATGAAAGACTATCAACGTCAATTAAAAGCAGGAAAAGAGCCTGAATTTAAAATTGACCTCTATCCTGAAATTAAAAAACGAGTATTAGATCATCGAATTTGGAAATAAATTTTGATGGAATATGAAAAAGGCGGGGAGTCCCGCCTTTATTGTTTTAAATTGATCTGAAAATTGACCGCACTTTATCGTTCATTTCGATAAGTCAGGAAGTAATAAGAGAGGGCTGAAATGACCACGCAAGCTGTCATTGTATAGAGCATTGGTGCCGCGGTTTCCATTTTAAAACTCGCTACCAAGGAGCCCATTACCGCGCCGACACCAAAACGTACACTTCCCATTAATGAATTTGCGGTACCCGCCATCGTTGGGAATTTCTCTAGAATAGAGGCTGTGGCATTGGAGGAGATTAATGGATTTTGTCCAACAAAAAAGGCCACACCAATTGCCATTGGCCAAAAACCGAAATCAAAAAGCGCGGTTAAAAATAACCAAATTCCGGATATGAATTGTACTGCAATACCAATTCGTAACATGGTTTCAGCACCTAATTTCAATACAAATTTCCCATTGAGGTAAGAAGCCGTTGTCATGATGGCAATATTGATCATAAAGAAATAACCGAATTCATCGACAGGGATGCCATAAATACCGATATAGACAATAGAGCCTGCTGTGACGAAAGCAAATAAACCGCCAAATCCAAAAGAGGCGGCCGCCATATAACCTAACACTTCTTTTTGTTTTGAAAGCATCATAAAGTTACGAGCAATGATATTTAGGCGTAGTGGAATACGATTTTCTTGCTTATGGGTTTCAGGAATAATGAAAAAGACGAGTAATGCTGCAAGAAATCCCATCGTACCAATCACATAAAAAATCATGTGCCAGTGGAAATACTTCACAATATATCCGCCAATCACAGGTGCAACAAGCGGCGCGATCATAAAGACAAGCGTGATGGTGGACATGACTCGAGAGAGTTGATCCTTGCTAAATAAATCCCGTAATAACGCCCCTGAAAGCACCACAGGCGCAGCACCAAAGAAACCTTGAATGAAACGCAGTGCAGTGAAGCTACCAATAGAATGGATGCCCGTTAAAATAATAGCCGTGATAGCCCCAATAATGACACCTAATAAAATAATGGGTTTGCGACCAAAACTATCGCCAAAGGGCCCCCAGAATAATTGCCCTGCTGCCATGCCGTAAGCAAAGAATGTCAGCGTGTGCTGAACTTGCTCTGAGTTGATATTTAAGTCTTCAGCAATATTTAAAAAGGACGGAATATACATATCCACGCCCAAAGGCGGTAGCATCGAGAGGATGCCGAGCGTGGCAATAAAGATAAAAGTAGGTTTAATATTTTGGCTCATATTATTTCACTAAATTGTCGATTTCTTCCTGAGTGAGTGGACGAAATTCGCCTTCTTCTAAGCTTTCATCTAATTCAACGTTACCTATTCTCCAACGGTGTAGCGCAACGACTTTATTACCAAGTGCAGCAAACATTCGTTTCACTTGATGATAGCGCCCTTCAGAGATAGTCAGATTCACGTTGTAATCATCTAATACTTCTAATTTCGCCGGCTTAGTGGGTTCTTTTTCACCACGTAGCAGAATGCCTTCTTCACAGGCTGAAGCATAATGGTTTTCAATTGGATCGGCTAAAGTGACTAAATAGGTTTTTTCACATTGATGTTTTGGTGAAGTTATACGATGTGACCATTGACCATCATCCGTTAATAGCACGAGTCCCGTGGTATCCACATCTAATCGTCCAGCGCTGTGTAACTTGCCAGAAAGAGGTGGTTCAAAGAACTGATAAATGGTTAGGTAGTCACCGTCATCGTGTGAGCAAACGTAGCCCTGTGGCTTATGTAACATAAAATATTGCCCTTCTTCTACCCAAGGCAACAATTCATCTTCAAAATAAATTTTATCTTCTTGGTTAACTTTGTTCGCACCATTTTTCACAATTTCACCATTAATTTTGACCGCACTTTGGCGAATAGCTTTGGTAGCTTGTGAACGGGTTAAACCTGTATTCTCGGCAATAAATTTATCTAGTCGCATCGTAAACTCTTATTTTTGATTGAACCAGCTGACGTAATCAAACTGGTCGTAATATTTTTCGCCATTCCAACCGGAAAAAGTAAATAAATCGCCCACTTCGCTTTCGTTTTCAAAGCCTTTAATGTAGAAAGCGGATTTTAATTCAGGATATGGCTTGTGGGTAAAGACGACTTTGTTTGGATAAGGCAAGTTATCGAAGGCTTGCAAGTCTTCATATTTTGCACCTTTTCCACCATCTTTATCTGTCATCATAATAAACAAATTATCGAGATCTAAACGCTGTGAGCGAGCTTCCCACTTTTCCCGAGCCTCTTGTTCGGAGTGGTAGTGCATAAAGTGCACTTTAAGATCACCTAATAGACCAACTGGGTACGGTTTTTCTGTTTGTATAAATTGAAGCGGTTGTGCTTGATAGAATGTGATGTTCTGTAGATAGCGAACAAAATCGCTAGGGTCTAAATAAAGGTTAACAAACGGAGAATTAAAAGGCTGATTGAGGTCGTGCAAAATAAATGCACCGACACAGTTTGCAGAAATCACTGACATACCTTGGTTGGTTAACCGTTTTTGAAAGGTTTTGTTAATCGCTTTCCGTTGTAATTTATTGATGGCACTTCTAAATTTAGAAAACAAACTCATTATTTACATCCTGCATGTTTTTTTGCGACATAGTAACGTTTTTGGCTCAAAATGTGAAGAAAAGACAAAAAGCGCGGTCGATTTCACTCATATTTTGTGATCATTTTGTAAAATTTTTGCGGTATATCACAAATTTCTCTAAAAAAGAGAGTATAATGGCGCAAATTTTATTTAGCCTAAGTGAAAATGGAGTATTTTTATATGAGCGAACAATTACGCCAAGCCGCATTAGATTTTCATGAATTCCCAATTCCGGGGAAAATTGCCGTTACCCCAACCAAATCGCTAGAAACCCAACATGATTTAGCCCTTGCTTATTCTCCAGGTGTTGCAGAGCCTTGCTTAGAAATTGAAAAAGATCCTTCTGCTGCAAGCCGTTATACCGCTCGCGCTAACTTGGTTGCTGTGATTTCAAATGGTACTGCCGTATTAGGTTTAGGAAATATTGGTGCACTCGCCTCAAAACCTGTTATGGAAGGGAAAGGGGTATTGTTCAAAAAATTTGCCGGCATCAATGTATTTGATATTGAAATCAATGAACATGATCCAGATAAATTAATCGATATCATCGCTTCACTAGAGCCAACGTTTGGTGGCATTAACCTTGAAGATATCAAAGCACCGGAATGTTTCCACATTGAAAAAGCGTTGCGTGAACGTATGGGAATTCCGGTATTCCATGATGACCAACACGGTACAGCCATTATCGTCGGTGCGGCTGCATTAAATGGTTTAGAAATTATTGGAAAAAATATCGCAGATGTTCGCTTAGTAGTAAATGGTGCTGGTGCTTCTGCTATTGCTTGTACTAACTTGCTTCGTGCATTAGGCTTCAAAAAAGAAAATATCACCATGTGTGACTCTAAAGGTGTGATTTTCAAAGGCCGTGGCGATAACATGGATGAAACCAAACAATTCTACGCCATTGAAGATAATGGTTGGCGCACATTAGCGGATGCCGTTAAGGGAGCCGATGTGTTCTTAGGTTGCTCTAAAGCAGGTGCATTAAAACCTGAAATGGTGAAAACCATGGCAGAAAATCCATTAATTCTTGCATTAGCTAACCCAGTACCTGAAATTACCCCAGATGAAGCGAAAGCAGTACGTCCGGATGCGATTGTTTGTACTGGCCGTTCAGACTTTCCAAACCAAGTTAATAATGTACTTTGTTTCCCATTCTTATTCCGTGGTGCTTTAGATGTGGGTGCAACAGCGATTAATGAGGAAATGAAATTAGCGGCTTCTCATGCAATTGCAAGTCTTGCGAAAGAACCAGTTCCGTTAGAAATTATTGCTAATTATGGTGCGTTATCTTTTGGACCTGATTATGTGATTCCAACACCATTTGATCCACGCTTATTGTTTACTGTCTCTTCTGCGGTAGCGAAAAAAGCGATGGAAACAGGTGTAGCAACTCGTCCAATTACAGATTGGGCAGCTTATGAAAAACAATTAAAAGCATTGGTTGCAGCTTAATCTTTCTCTTCCAAAGTGCGGTCAAAAATGATGATATTTTTAACCGCACTTTGTGTTTTTTTATCTGTCTATGGAAGGAATGGCACATTCACGTGCTTTAAATTAATCAGAGGGTAGCGATACCTTCAGGACTTATGAGTGTCAAAATGAAACAAACACGTTCTCCTTTATATCCTATTTTTCTCTTCGTCATCATTAATCTGATCATTTTCACCTTGTCTCGTCTTGGGCTTGCGATTTGGCAGGCAGACCGTGTCTCTGCGGTAGCGGGCTGGGGGCAATTATTCTTACAAGGCTTGCGTATGGATATCGTGGCTTTGTGTTATTTATTTGGTTTGCCTGCATTATTTACGGTGTTATTTCATAATAGCCGTATTTGGAAAATGATTTTACGCATTTGGCTCACTCTAGGTAGTGTGTTTATTCTATTTATGGAATTGGCTACGCCTGCATTTATCGAAACCTATGATTTCCGTCCAAACCGTCTCTTTATCGAATATCTAATTTATCCGAAAGAAGTCTTTTCAATGTTGATGGAAGGCCATTTAACTGCAGTCATTTTTAGCCTTATTTTTACCGTTACAGCTTTCTTCTGTTATTGGAAGCTATCTGGTTATGCGGTGAAAAATTTACGCCCAATGAGTTGGAAATTACGTCCTATTGTCGCATTGCTTGTGATTGCAGTTGCTTTTTTAGGGGCGCGTTCTAGTTTTCAGCACCGTGGTGTGAATCCTGCAATGGTGGCTTTTTCCTCTGATGGTTTAGTGAATTCGCTTGTGTTGAATTCAGGTTACTCCGTTCTTTATGCTGCCCAACAATTTAAAGACGAAGGGGCATCTTCTGAAGCCTATGGCAAAATGGATACCGATGAAATGTTGCGTATTGTCAAAGCAAGCCGTGGCCGTCCTGAAAGTGATTATATTTCAGAGAAGATTCCAACCTTAACGAAAAACCAAGCCACTTACCAAGGTAAACCGAAAAATATCGTCATTATTTTGGAAGAAAGTTTTGGTGCGCAATTTGTGGGTACGTTAGGCGGAAAACCACTTTCCCCCGAATTTGATAAATTAGCCAAAGAAGGCTGGTTATTTGAAAATCTTTATGCGACAGGTACGCGTTCTGTACGTGGTATTGAAGCTACTACAGCAGGTTTCACACCCACTCCAGCACGTGCGGTAGTGAAATTAAATAACAGTCAAAGTGGTTTCTTTACCATTGCAGATTTACTTGCTAAACAAGGTTATAACACTTCCTTCATTTATGGTGGTGAAAAGCACTTTGATAACATGGCAAGCTTCTTCTATGGTAACGGCTTCCAAAATATTATCGATCAAAAGGATTATCAAAATCCGAAATTTACTGCGACTTGGGGCGTGAGTGATGAGGACTTATTTGATAAAGCGAACGAAACCTTTACCCAATTACAGAATGAAGGAAAACCATTCTTTAGCTTAGTGTTCAGTTCAAGCAATCACGATCCTTTTGAATTTCCTGATGGCAAAATTGAGCTTTACGAACAACCGAAAGCAACCCGTAATAACAGCGCAAAATATGCGGATTATGCCATTGGTTATTTTTTCAAATTAGCGAAACAATCTAATTATTGGAAAGATACCGTGTTCTTGGTGATTGCAGACCATGATTCCCGTGCAGCGGGTGCAAGCTTAGTACCAATTAAGCATTTCCATATTCCAGCGTTAATTTTAGGGGATAATGTAGAGCCACGCCGAGATAGTCGTTTAGTGAGCCAAATTGATATGCCGACAACCTTGCTTTCTATTGCGGGTGTAAGTGGTAATTATCCGATGATTGGCTTTGATTTAACGAAAGATGTGAATCCAGATCGTGCTTTTATGCAATTCGATCAAACTCAAGCGTTAATGAAAGGTAATCATGATGTCGTTATCCAAACACCAAATAGCAAAGCAAAAGGCTATGTTTACGATAAGGAAAAAGACACATTAACTGAAAAAGAAGTGCCGGAAGAAATGAAAAAAGAAGCCTTGGCACATGCTTTACTTGGCAGCTATTTGTATAAAAACCGTTTATATAAAGGCAGTGAAGAGAAATAAAGTGCGGTCAGTTTTAGGCTAATTTTAAAGGGCGAATAATTTCGCCCTTTTCTTTATATGATTTTCGCTTAGTGATTTTCAGCAATAACACGTG